>NZ_CP020569.1:5044946-5357432 GCF_002082195.1 Streptomyces gilvosporeus
CCGCCTCGGGCACGGCCGGCGGATCCCGGACGAGATCCATCGCACCGGCACCCTGCGCTCCCTGGAGAACGCCGCCGCCGACTACGCGATGCTGGTCAACGACGTCTTCTCGTACCAGAAGGAGATCGAGTACGAGGGCGAGATCCACAACGGCATCCTCGTCGTCCAGAACTTCTTCGACTGCGACTACCCGACCGCACTGGCCGTCATCAACGATCTGATGACCTCCCGGATGCGCGAATTCCAGCACATCGCCGCCAACGAACTGCCCCTCGTCTGCGACGACTTCATGCTGTCCGCCGACGGCCGCGCCGCCCTCGCGGCGCACGTCCGGGAACTGGAGGACTGGATGTCCGGCATCCTCGCCTGGCATCACCGCTGCCACCGCTACCGGGAATCCGCGCTGCGCCACCGATCGGGGGCCCCGGCGCGGCTCGTGGCGCCCACCGGGCTGGGGACGTCGGCCGCGCGGATCGTCCGGTCCCGCGCCGCCGCGGTGGGGTAGTCCGCGGCCGGCCGGCTTGCCGGGAATGGACGGGGTGCGGGCGGTGCTGACGAAGACGACCGTCACCGTGAACCTTGGGGGGAACCCGTGAGCGAGACCCGCACCGTCGTCGAAGAGTTCTACCGCCGCGTCGGCAGCGGCGACATCGAGCGGCTGGGGGAGCTGTTCGCCGAGCGGATCGACTGGGACATCTACGGCGCCGAGGAGGTCCCCTGGACCGGACGGCGCAGCACCCGCGCCGAGGCCGTCGCGTTCTTCGCCGCCCTGCCCGACCACCTCCGGCTGGAGAACTTCACGGTCGAGCGCATCCTGGCCGACGGCGCCGACGCCGTCGCCCTCGGCCGGATGAGCCATGTCGTCAAGGCCACCGGCAGGACGTTCGCCTCGCCCTTCGCCTTCCACCTCACGGTCGAGGACGGCAAGATCACCCGCTACGTCACCTTCGAGGACAGCCTCGCGCTGGCCCGCGCCTTCGCGCTCGTCTAGGGGCCGGGCCGGCGCCGTCCGGAATTGCGGGGCCCGGAGCCCGGCGGGACGCTGGAATGGCGGTGGACACCGGCGTCTGGTCGAGGAGCGGTGCGCCATGGACGGCACCACGTTGGAACAGCTGCGCAGCGCGCTGCGCGGGCCGGTCATCGGACCCCGGGACCCGGAGTATCCCGAGGCCCGCACGATCTACAACGCGATGATCCACCGGCGCCCGGCCGCCGTGGCGCGGTGTGCGGACGCCGCCGATGTGATGGCCGCGGTCGACTTCGTCCGCGATCACGGGCTGGAACTCGCCGTCCGCGGCGGCGGTCACAGCGGCGCCGGCCTGTGTGTCCTGGACGACGCCGTCACCCTCGACCTGTCACCGCTGCGCTGGGTCCGCGTCGATCCGGTGGCCAGGACCGCCCGGGTCGGCGGCGGCAGCCAGCTCGGCGATCTCGACCATGCCGCGCACGCCTTCGGCCTGGGCGTGCCCGCCGGCATCGTCTCGACGACGGGCGTCGGCGGCCTCACCCTCGGCGGCGGCCACGGCCATCTCACCCGCAAATACGGGCTGACGGTGGACAGCCTGGTGGGCGCGGACGTGGTGCTGGCCGACGGCAGTTTCGTCACCGCCAGTGCGACCGAGCACCCGGATCTGTTCTGGGCGCTGCGCGGGGGCGGCGGCAATTTCGGGGTGGTGACCTCCTTCAACTTCCAGCTGCGGCCGGTGCACACGGTGGGCGTCGGCGTGACGCTGTGGCCCGTCGACCAGGCCCGCGAGGTGCTGGAGTGGTACCGCGACTTCCTGCCCGCCGCGTCCGAGGACCTCAGCGGCTTCTTCGCCCAGCTGGTGGTGCCGCCCGCGCCGCCGTTCCCGGAGGACATCCACGGGCACAAGATGTGCGGGGTGGTGTGGTGCTGGACGGGCGATCTGGGCGCGGTCGAGACGGCGCTGGCGCCGCCGGACGGCCCCGGCGCGCCGACCTTCCATTTCGCGGCGCCGATGCCGTATCCCGCGCTCCAGACCATGTTCGACGGGCTGATGCCGCCGGGGCTCCAGTGGTACTGGCGGGGCGCGTTCTTCGACCGGATCAGCGACGACGCGATCGGGGTGCATCTGAAGTACGGCGAGAACATCCCGACGGACCTGTCGACCATGCACCTCTACCCCGTCGACGGGGCCGCGGCGCGGGTCGGCGGGGACGATACGGCGTGGGCCTACCGGGACGCCGTCTGGTCCGGCGTCATCGCGGGCATCGACCCCGACCCGGACAACGCGGCGATCATCAAGGAGTGGGCGGTCGACTACTGGGAGGAGCTGCATCCGCATTCGATGGGTGGGGCGTATGTGAACTTCATGGGCGTCGGCGAGGGCCACGACCGCGTCCGTGCCACCTACCGGGACCACTACGACCGGCTGGCGTCCGTCAAGCGGACCTACGACCCCGGCAACCTCTTCCACGCCAACCAGAACGTGACACCGGCGGGGCCCACAACCGCCTCGTAGGACAACTCGGCTGTGAGAAAGGCGAGTTGGTGCCGTCCGTGGTGGCCATGCCGGATACCCGCGAGTAATTCGTTAGGGTCCGTCCGGTATCCGAAGGCCGTGCACCAGGCGGCCGGGGCCCGGCCCCTTGGGCAGGCCCTAGCATCGGGAGCAGGTCACCGACCCGGCAAAGGCACCGATCATGGATCCAGCTGCTGCGGCACCGCCCGCCCGCACCGGCATCAGTCTGCGGCAGCTGCTGATGTCGCTGGGCGAGCCGCTGGTGGAGTTGCAGGCCGCGCCCGCCGGGCTCGATGTGGAGATCCGCCAGGTCGAGCTGCTCGACCCCGAGGACGAACCGGCCGCTTCTCCCGGTGCGCTGGTGCTGGCCATCGGGGCCCGGGGCCGCGCCGCGTTTCCCGCGCTGCGGGCCGCCGGGCGGGACGGGGCCGCCGCCGTCGCCGTGAAGCTCGATGCCCCCGGTCAGGTCGCCGCCCTCAGCGAGACCGCCGTCGAGGCGGGCGTGGCGCTGCTGTCCGTACGGCGCGACGCGCGCTGGGAACAGGTGGACGCGATGGCCCGCGCGGCGTTGGAGGACGCGCCGTCGGGGGGCGGCGGCGAGGCGGGCGGGGAGCAGGACCTCTTCGCACTGGCGCAGACCACCGCCGTGCTCACCGGGGGCATCGTCAGCATCGAGGACACCACCACCCGCGTGCTGGCCTACTCCCGCGCCGGCGACTCCGACGAGGTCGACGATCTGCGCCGGCTGTCCATCCTGGGCTGGCAGAGCCCGGAGGAGTATCTGGCGCGGCTGCGCGAGTGGGGCGTCTTCCAGCGACTGCGCGCCTCGGACGAGGTGATCCACATCGACAGCCATCCGGAGCTGGGCATCCGTCGCCGGCTGGCGGTGGCCATTCGCTCCGGAGAGCGGCAGCTGGGCATCATCTGGGTGCAGGAGGGTTCGACGGCGCTGACCGAGCACGCGGACCAGGTGCTCGTGGGCGCCGCCCGGGTCGCCGCGCTCCATCTCGTACGCCGCCGCCGGGAGCTGTCCGCCGATCTGACGCTGACCCGGACGCTGGCCGCCGGCCTGCTGGACGGCACCACGGGGCCGCAGCCGCTGGCGTCGCATCTGGGGCTCGACGCGGCCCGCCCGGCGGCCGTTCTGGGTTTCTCGTACGGGGGTGGCGAGGCGGCCGCGTCCGAGCTGACCCGCGCCGAGGTCAGCAATCTGATCTCCGTGCACACCGCGGCCCGGCACCGCAGCGCCCTGGTCGTGCAGGCCGATCTGCGCACCTATGTGCTGCTGCCGCAGCTGCCGCGCAGTATCGATCTGGGGACGCTGCGCGGCTGGGGGCAGGAGATCAGCGAGGCGGCGAGCCGCCATCTGGGGCTGGTGCTGCGCGGTTCGGTCGGCTGCATCGTGTCCGGGCTCGGGGAGGTGCCCGAGTCGCGGCGCGAGGCGGACCGGATCCTGGACGCGATGGTGCGGGTCGGGGTCGCCACCACCGTCGCCGCGCTGCCCGACATCCAGGCCGAGGTGCTGATCAGCGAGCTGCTGGCGCTGCTCGGCGCGCACCCGGAACTGCGCGACCCCCGGCTGACCGCCCTGGTGACGCACGACAGCCGCAGCCAGGGGCAGCTGGCCGAGTCCGTCCTCGCGTATCTGGACGCCTTCGGGGACGTCCGCGCCGCGGCCGCCGAGCTGCATGTGCACCCCAATACGCTGCGCTACCGGCTGCGCCGGGCCGAGGAGCTGACCGGGCTGGATCTGAGCCGGCCCGATCAGCGGCTGCTGGCGATGCTCCAGCTGCGGCTGGCGGCCGCGGGCTGAGCCTAGACGACGCCGCCCTGCTGCTGGCCCGCACCCGGGCCCTGGGCGCCCACCAGGTCGCCTCCTGGGACCTGCCCGCCGACCCGGCCGTGGTCTCCGGCGCCCGGCTGCTCGCCGACCGCCAGCTGACCGAATGGGGCATGGCCCCCCTGGTCTTCCCCACCGAACTGATCGTCAGCGAACTGGTCACCAACGCCATCCGGCACGCCGGCGGACCGCTCACCCTGCGCCTGATCCGGCAGACCGCCCCCGACGCGCTGATCTGCGAGGTCTTCGACGCCTCCAGCACCTCCCCGCGGCTGCGGCACGCCCGGACCACCGACGAGGGCGGGCGCGGGCTGTTCATCGTGGCGCAGCTCACGCGGCGGTGGGGGACGCGCTACACCCCCACGGGAAAGATCATTTGGGCGGAGCAGGGCGCCGGGTCCGACACCGCGGCCGCCTGACCCCTGTCGGCCCGGCCGCCCGCCTTACCGGCGCATTCACCGCCCGTTCGCCCGCCCGCCCCGACGCCGTCGCCCCCGGCTGATGCGCTGTCGGCGTCGGTACGGGCCGTGGCGGACGCTTCCGTGCATTGGCCGTCCGAACAGCCATCCGGGACGAATTTGTCGGGCCGGACAAATACGCCGTCGCGGATCGCCGCATACGCTTACGCAAATCCCACACCGGACGTGATGCCGCTCACCTCTCACGAGGAGGCCGGGCCACGGCGTGGATGCGCAGCAGGCGCCTCCCCACCCACGCTGGCATCGAAGGACCGCGGCCCCTTGTCGCCGCGGTCGTCACGCGTCAGGGCCACGATCGCCACCTGCCACCAACCGGCCCTTGCGCGCGTCCGGATCCTGGGCACGCAACTGACAACACCACCGAGAAATCCGGCGCAGCCGGCCACCGAGGCGATCCCAGCAGTCACCCCGTGCATGACCCCTCAACCCTCATGGATGTCACGATGACCACACCTCCCCCCGGCCCCGTGGCCGCGCCGCCCGCACCTCCCGGCACCGGCCACTCCCCGGAGCAGTCAGGTCTCCAGTCGGGCCTCAAGAACCGCCATCTGTCCATGATCGCCGTCGGCGGGGTCATCGGCGCCGGCCTCTTCGTCGGCTCCGCCTCCGGCATCAAGGCCGCCGGCCCCGGCATTCTGCTCTCCTACGCCCTGGTCGGCGCGCTGGTCGTGTTCGTCATGCGGATGCTGGGCGAGATGGCCGCGGCCAACCCCACCTCCGGCTCCTTCTCCGCCTACGCGGACCGGGCGCTGGGCCGCTGGGCCGGCTTCTCCATCGGCTGGCTGTACTGGTTCTTCTGGGTCGTCGTCCTCGCCGTCGAGGCGACCGCCGGCGCCGGCATCCTCACGAGCTGGGTCCCGGCCGTCCCGCAGTGGGCCTGGGCACTGATCGTGATGGTCGTGCTGACCGCCACCAACCTCGCCTCGGTCTCCTCGTTCGGCGAGTTCGAGTTCTGGTTCGCGGGCATCAAGGTCGTCGCCATCGCGGCCTTCATCGTCCTGGGCGGCCTGGCGATCTTCGGCGTCCTGCCCGGCTCCCACCACGCCGCCACCGGCTTCGGCAACCTCACCTCGCACGGCGGCTTCCTGCCCCACGGCCCCAGCGCGATCCTCACCGGCGTCCTGATGGTCGTCTTCTCCTTCATGGGCAGCGAGATCGTCACCCTCGCCGCCGGCGAGTCCGAGGACCCGGAGCGCGCCGTCACCAAGGCCACCAAGAGCGTCATCTGGCGGGTGGGCATCTTCTACCTCGGCTCGATCCTGGTCGTCGTCTCCCTGCTGCCGTGGAACGACCCCTCGATCGTCAAGAAGGGCTCCTACGTCGCGGCCCTGGACACCATCGGCATCCCGCACGCCGGCCAGATCATGAACGTCATCGTGCTGACCGCCGTGCTCTCCTGCCTGAACTCCGGCCTCTACACCGCCTCCCGGATGGCCTTCTCGCTCGGCCAGCGCGGCGACGCGCCCGCGGCCTTCGCCCGGACGAACTCCCGGGGCGTCCCGCAGGCCGCGATCCTGGCCTCGGTCCTCTTCGGCTTCATCGCGGTGGGCTTCAACTACCTGTGGCCGACCACCGTCTTCCAGTTCCTGCTGAACTCCTCGGGCGCCGTCGCGCTCTTCGTCTGGCTGGTCATCTGCTTCTCGCAGCTGCGGATGCGCGGCATCATCCTGCGCGAGAACCCCGACAAGCTCGTCGTGCGCATGTGGCTCTTCCCGTACCTGACCTGGGCCACCATCGCGATGATCTCCTTCGTGCTGGCGTACATGCTCACCGACGACAGCCCCGGCGGTGGCCGGATCCAGGTGCTGCTGTCGCTGCTGGTGGCCGTGGTCGTGGTCGGCATCTCCCTGGTCCGCGACGTGCTCGCCCGGAGCCGCGGCGCTCTCACCAGGTAGGACGGCGGAGAAGCGTTACAGCTCGGTAACCGTAAGTGGCTGTACGGGCGGCGGTCTGCATGGCAGGCTGCCGCCCATACGGCTGCCCCCACATAATTTCCGCCGAATCCCCTCTCCGTCCGCACGTCCGGAAGGCCGCCCGCCCGCCATGCCTGCCTTCATACGCCGCCGCAGCGGCAGCCGTCCCCGTCTGGCCCCCGAACTCGACGACACTGCCCTCGGCAAGGTCCGCCGCCGCGTGCTGACCTGCTGGGACCGCGGTGCCCTCGACACCGCCGTGATGGCACTGCTGGGCCAGGTGATCGACGAGGCGGGCAAGGACTGGGACCGCAAGGCCCACCGCCTGGAGGTACTGGCCCAGGCAGCCGGGCGGGCGCTGCCCGGCATCTGGCGGGAGCACAAACCGCGCGACCCCAACGCCCTGCTGCTGCACGCCTGGTCGGAGATCATCCAGGCCCGGCAGCAGGAGGCCCCCGGCGATCTGTCCGCCGTACGCGACACCTGCCGGTTCGCCGCCGAACTGGTCCCCGAGGACCCCACTCCCTGGACCCTCCACCTGGCCGCGCTGCGGCTGGAGCGCCGCCCCACCCGCGAGCTCTCGCCGATCTGGCGCGAGATCAAGGCCCGCGACCCGTGGAACCGCGAGGCCCACCTCCAGGCCCTGGCCTATCTGTCGCCGGAGGAGTGCGGCTCCAGCGTCCTGGTCCTCGACCTCCTCGACGGCATCCGCGCCGAGATGCCGACGGACGCCCCCACCGCCGCCCTGGAGCTGACCGCCATCGTCCGCAACCACCAGCGGGCGGTCGCCGTGGGCGGCCTGATGGCCCTGGGTGCCGCGGAGATCTGGCGCCGGGCCGATGTCGTCCGCACCCTCGACCAGGCGGCCCAGGACTGGCCGACGCCCGGGTTCCTCAAGCACGCCGCCGCGTTGGCCGATCTCAACCTGCTGGCCTACGCCTTGCTCAAGTCCACCCGCCCGACCGACGCCGGCGTCGCACTGCGGGCGACCGGGGGAGTGGGAACCCCGTGGCCGTGGAGCATGGATGGGGATCCGCTGGAGCGGTACTCGCACTTCTACGGGCGGCACCGGACGGTGAAGTGAGGGAGCGTCAGGGACGGAGCCTGATCTGACGCCACGTCACCCATCCCTGAAATGGGATGCGTTGCCCGCCTCCCGGAGATTTTCCGTCGCTGACGGGGTGTGATATTCCGACGCCTCGCGCCGGGTCGTTCCGGCTGGCGACTTACGAGGTGCATGCCCAACCGGCTTACGGATGACGTCAGTTGGGGAGGTCGTCCATCCCGTCCCGGGGGCGGAACGCGCCGCCCGCCACGCCCCGTTCGAGGGGTACGCTGCGCAGCCGGGCGACGACTATGGGCGATATTTCCGATTTGCATGAATTTTCACGCATAGGTCCTTGTTGTCTGGTAAAAGCCGTCGTAGCCTCGAAAGTGTCGTGGTCAGACACGACATAACAGGCCAAACGGAAACAGCAGGAGGCGATTATGAGCTTCCGGACGGTCTTCCCCGCCAGGCGTCGCCGTCGTCGTGGATGCGGCGACTGGGACGACTGGGACGACTGGGGCTACGGCGGCTACGGCCGTGGGCGCTTCGGCCGGTTCGGTCGCGGACGCGGGTATGGACGCGGCTTCGGCTTCTTTGGTTGGTACTGAGCCACTGGCCGACCAGTAGTCCTGACGAAAAGTCCTGACGAGATGTCCTGAGAGCGAGGCGGGCTCGCGCATTGCGCGGGTCGGCCTCGTTGCTTGAGTACAACGTTGCTTGAGTACGACCCGTACGAGGGTGTGACGCAGCGGCCATGCACTTCCACAGCTCACGTCAGCGCACCGTGCGCCCCGACGCGCCACCTCTGGGTGGTGTGGATCCGACGGCGCTTGAGCCCGCCCGCCGCGGCGCGACCGCCGAAGGGCAACCGCGGCGGAGGCAACGCTTCGGGGCCAAATCAAAGGCCGCGGCCCCGCCGGACGCGCCCCCGTACCCGCCGGGTTCCGCGCCCGGGGACCTGCCGGGCCCCGAGCCCCGCCCACCGCAGGCCGGTCCCGGGCACCCGCCGACGGTCTCCGCCCCGCTGGGCACCGGTCTGCTGACGGATCAGCAGTACCCGCTTCCCCGGCACTTCCGCGCCCAAGCGGCCTTCAAGCGTTTCTGGCCCCTGACCAAGGGGGACCGGCGCTGGCTCCTCGGCGTCGGCATGTGCGCGATCGTGGCCGCCCTCGCCGAGACCGTGGCCATCCTCCTGTTCGCCGAACTCACCGACAACGCCCTCCAGAAGGGCTCCGTCAGCGCCTTCTGGGGTCCCGCGCTCACCTGGCTCGGAGTGGCCGTCATCGGCGCCCTGGTCGGCTACCTCGGCAATTCGCTCGGCGCCTGGACCGCCATCCGCTTCGTGGTCCGCCTGCGAGCCCGCGTCTTCGCCCATCTCCAGGAGCTTCCACCGCACTTCTTCCAGCGCAACCGGCGCGGCGACCTGGTGGAGCGGCTGACCGGCGACGTGGACTCGATCGAAGCGCTGGTGGTCAGCGGCGTGGTGCAGGCGGCAACCGCCGTGTTCGGCCTCGTCTTCTACGCCGGTGCGGCCCTGCTCCTGCGCTGGGACCTGGCCCTGGCCACCTTCGGCCTCGTCCCCCTGTTCTTCGCCGCCACCCGCCAGTTCACCGGCCGTCTGCGCGAGGTCTCGCGCCGTGAACGCCGCGCGGAGGGCGCCATCACCGCGGTCGTCGAGGAGACGCTGGTCAACGTCGTCCTGACCCAGGCGTACAACCGGCAGCGCGACGAGGAGGAGCGGCTGCGCCGGGAGTCGGGCACCTGGTTCAGGACCTCACTGGTCAGCGCCCGGCTCAACCAGTTCTATGTGCAGGTGCTGGAGGTCCTCGAAACGATCTGCGTCCTGTCGATCATCGGCCTGGGCGCCTGGGAGATCTCCGCCGGCCGGATGTCCCTCGGGCAGCTGCTCGCGTTCGCGGCCTTCATCGGCTACCTCTACCCGCCGATCCGCAACCTCGGCCAGCTCGGCCTGACGGTCACCGCCGCCACCGCCGGCGCCGACCGTCTGCTGGAGATCCTCGACGCACCCCCCGCCGTCACCGACCCCCCGCCCGAAACGGTCATCCAGACCCCGGAGCGCGCCGACGGAAGGGTGGAGGCGCGGCAGGTCACCTTCCGCTACCCGGGCGGGAGCGCCAACGTCCTCACGGACTTCTCCTTCTCCGCCGTACCCGGAGAACTGCTGGTCATCACGGGCCCCAGCGGCGCGGGCAAGTCCACCCTGGCCGCCTTGCTGCTGCGCTTCTACGACCCGGACGAGGGCAGCATCCTGCTCGACGGCATCCCCGTGAACCGGCAGCCGCTCGCCCGGCTCCGCCGGAACATCACGCTGCTGCCCCAGGAGACGCTGGTCCTGCACGACACCGTCGAGGAGAACATCGCCTCCGGACGCGCGCACGCCACCCACGAGGACGTGGTGCACGCCGCCAAGGCGGCCGACGCCCACGACTTCATCTGCGACCTCCCCGACGGCTACCGCACCGTCATCGCCCCCGGCACCGCCCGGCTCTCCGGCGGTCAGCTCCAGCGCGTCGCCATCGCCCGCGCCATGCTCCGCGACGCCCCCGTCCTCCTCCTCGACGAGCCCACCACCGGCCTGGACACCCTCGCCGCCCAGCGCATCCTCGGCCCGCTGCATCGCCTGGCCGAAGGCCGCACCACCATCGTGATCACCCACGACCTAGCGCTGGCCGCCGGCGCCGACCGCGTGCTCGTCCTCGACGAGGGCCGCCTGGTCCAGTCCGGCACCCACACCCAGCTCCTGCACCAAGGCGGCCTGTACGCCTCCCTCCTGGAGGCCCATCCCCCCGCCCACAACGGCACCGCACACCCCTCCCGCCCCGGCGTGCTCCCCTGAAAGAGCCAGGCCGCCGTCCCGCCGAAGGGGGAGCCCGTTTCCCCCGCGGCAGCGATGTGCCCGCACCCCGCCGACTGCGACGGTGTCCCTACCGCAGCCGGAACCCAGGGGGACGCCGCCGATGCACGCCCAGCCCACAACCCAGCCCGCACCACACCCGGACGTCACGGCCGAAACGCGCGCCGGGGATCCTCGCGGCCGCCTCGGGGCCGCCGTATGGATCCTCGCCGTCGTCCCGTTCCTGGCCGTGCAACCGGCCGTGGGAGCCGCCTGGCGCACCCCGTACAGCTGGGTGCGCAACAACATCAGCGATCTGGGCAACGTCCACTGTGGGATCTGGGACGCTTCCCGCCCGCGCTATGTCTGCTCCCCCCTGCACGACCTGATGAACGCCGCCTTCGCCGCCCACGGAGCCCTCCTCCTGGCCGGCGTCCTGCTGACCGGCCGCGCCTGCTGGGGCCGCGGCGCCCGCGCGCTGACCACCCGGATCCTCTTCCTGATCAGCGCCGCGGCCTGGGTCCTGGTGGGCTTCGTCCCGGCCGACGTCGACGAAAACCTGCACGTCCTGGGCGCCTTGTGCATCATGGGCGTGGGGAACGCCGCCCTGCTGTGCGCCGCCTTCCTCCCCCGCGGCGCCCTCTTCGCCGCCATCCGGCCCGCCACCTTCGCGCTCGCCCTGCTCGCCCTGACCGCCGCCGCCCTGTTCTTCACCCGGCACGACCCCGGCCTGGGCATGGGCACCCTGGAACGCCTCGCCGCCTTCGGCACCGACGCATGGGTGCTGGTCGCGGCCGTCGCCGTCCTGCGCCGTCGGCGGGCGGACAGGCCCTAGGCCCCGCCGTCGCCCTCCCCCTCCGGACGCTGCGCGAGCGCCGTCCAGGAGCGCAGGAGGAGGTCGAAGGCGTCGACGACGACCTCGTCCGGAATGCCGTCGGGGGTCAGCAGGCGCTGGATGAGCAGGCCGTCCTCCAGGGCGTGGACGATCAGGGCCAGGGACGCGGGGTCCGCGGGCGCCTCGACGCCGCGGGCGGCGAACGCCTGCTCCAGGCCGGCGGCGTGGGCGTCGCGGGCGAGGAGTTCCCGTTCGGCGAGCAGCGGGCGCAGCTCCTCGTTGCGCAGTGCGTGCAGCACCAGCTCCATGCGCAGGGCGAGCCATTCGGGCAGATGCCGGGCGCGGTCGCGGTTCCAGGCCCGGAGTGCGCCGAGGGCGTCGGCGAAGGAGGCGGCGTCCTGGGTGAGGGCGCGGACCTCCTCCAGTTCGCTGCGGGTGCGGTGCTGGAGCAACTCGGCGACGAGGGCGTTCTTGTCCTCGAAGTTCCCGTAGAACGCGCCGCGGGAGTACCCGGCGCGTTCGGCGATCTGCTCGACGGAGGTGCCGTTGACACCGCGTTCGGTGAACAGCTCGGCGGCGGCGGTCAGCAGGCGGCCGCGGGTCTGCTGCCGGCTCTCTTCACGGGTCAGGCGCTTGCGTTCGGGTGTCACGACGGCATCCTACGGCGCACCCCGGCAGGAATATTCACTCCTGTATTCGGATACAGATCTGTATCTTGAGTCCCGGAACGGTCGGCACGGCCGGATGCCCGCACGGTGGGCACGGCCGGACGAAAGGGAGGGCCCGATGGGGACGACGAGCGAGCTCTGGACGCTGGAGGCGTCGGCGCTGGCGAAGCTGGTGGCATCCGGAGAGGTCTCCGCGGCGGAGGCCGTGGAGGCACATCTGGAGCGCATCGCCGCGGTCAACCCGCGCGTGAACGCGGTGACCCGGCTGCTGGAGGACGGCGCCCGGCAGGCGGCGCGGGAGACCGACCGGCGCCGGGCGGCCGGCGAGCGGCTGGGCCCGCTGGCCGGGGTGCCGTTCACGGTGAAGGAGAACATCCACGTCGCCGGATCGGCGACCACGCACGGTGTGCCGTACTTCCGGGACCGGGTGGCGAAGGCGGACGCGCCCCCGGTGCGGCGGCTGCGCGCGGCCGGGGCGATACCGATCGGCCGCACCAACATGCCCGACCTGGCGATCGCCGGCGTGCACACCGTCAGCCAGCTGTTCGGGGACACCGTCAACCCGTGGGACCCGCAGCGCACTCCCGGCGGCACCAGCGGCGGCGACGCGGTCGCGGTGGCCACCGGTATGGCGGCGCTGGGCCTGGGCAACGACTCCGGCGGCTCGATCCGCAACCCGGCGACGTTCAACGGCGTCGCCGGACTGAAGCCGAGCTACGGGCGCTTCCCGGCCGACCACCGGATGACCGACCAGGAGCCCGTCCTGGGCCACCAGCTCTTCCCGGTGGACGGGCCGCTGGCCCGGTCGGTGGCGGACCTGCGGGCGGCATACGAGGTGCTGGCGGGCACCGACCCGCAGGACCCGCGGGCGGTCCCGGCGCCGCTGTACGGGCCGCGTCCGGAGGCGCCGGTCCGGGTGGGCGTGGTGACCGACCCCGGCGGCCGGGGCGACGTCCATCCGGACGTACGCGCCGCGATCGAGGCGGCGGCCGCCGCCCTGGAGGACGCCGGGCACCCCGTCGAGGAGGTGGAGGTGCCGCGGCTCCAGGACGCCCTCGACGGCTTCGGCGCACTCCTGATGACCGAGTTCTCGCTGGCCTGGCCCGTGCTCCGGCGGCTGCTCACCGACGACAGCGCCCGCCATATCGAGCTGGACACCCGGCGCCATCCGGCCGTCGGCCTGGAGGAGTACCTGCGGCAGACCGGCGTACGCCTCGGCGTCCAGCGCGCCTGGGCCCGCTTCTTCGAGCGCTGTCCGCTGCTGCTCGGCCCGGTGTCCACGCGGCCGGTACCGGAGCCCGTGGTGCCGCGGACCGCGGAGGAGCAGGACGCGATGATGGCGCCGATGCGGCTGCTGACCGCGACGACGTATGTGGGTGTGCCGGCCGTGGCCGTGCCCACGGGGCTGGCGGCCGGGCTGCCGCAGGGCGTCCAGGTCGTGGCCGGGATGTACCGCGAGGACCTGTGCCTGGACGCGGCCCAGTGCATCGAGGACCGCCTCGGCGTCCTCGCCCCGCTCGACCCGCGCCCGTGCCGGAACGGGTAGCCGCGCTCAGCGCATGGACCTCGGGTACGGGATCTCCGCCGGCCTGTTCGCCCCCGCGATCGCCGCGATCGCCGCGGTCGCGGTGGCGCACTGCGCGCTCGACCTGGATGCGGTGTGGAGCATCTGGATCGCGTACGTCCTGCCCCGGCCGCTGGGCGCGTCGATCGGCGACGGTGTCCCGGCGGGATGTGAGCGAGCCGGAGCGGCTTCCCATGCACACCTGATGGGCATTCAGGATCCGTTCAGGGAAAGGTTGGCAGGGTCGGATGGCGTGCGGCCTCACGTCGGCGCGCGGTGATACGTTGCGCCCGCGTGAGGCCGAAGTCCGCCATTTCGTCAGGCATATGACCGCTCGCCCCGGGGGAACGGGCCGGCGGCCCGCCGAGAAGGATTGACATTGCAAACGCCCGAACTGCTGACCGATTCGGATGCCGCCGGCCCTCAGACCTGGGTGCGGAAGAAGCTCCCGGAGGTGACACTGGCCTTCTGGATCATGAAGATCGCCGCCACGACCCTCGGCGAGACCGCCGGTGACCTCTTCGCCCAGACCCTCAAGCTCGGATACTTCCTGACCACGATCGCGCTGTTCCTGATCTTCGTGGTCACGCTGGTCGTCCAGCTCCGCTCCCGGCGCTACAACCCGTTCTTCTACTGGACCGTCATCCTGTCCACCAGCATGGCCGGGACCACGATGTCCGACTTCATGAACCGGGACGCGAGCGCCAAGTTCCTTACCGGCGGGGCCACTTCGCTGGGCTGGGGGCCGCAGGGCCTGGGCCTGGGGTACCCCACCGGCGCCGCGATCCTCATCTCGCTGCTGATCGCCATCTTCCTCGTCTGGAAGAGCACCGGGCTGACGTTCTCCATCCGCGACATCGTCACCTTCCGCGCCGAGGCCCTCTTCTGGGCGGCGATCCTCGTCTCGAACACCCTCGGCACCTCGGCGGGCGACTTCCTGTCCGACAGCTCCGGCCTCGGTTACGCGGGCGGGGCCCTGCTCGTCGGCGGCCTGCTCGCCGTACTCGTCGTCCTCATGCGGGTGCCCGCCGTGCCGAACGTCCTGCTGTTCTGGATCGCCTTCGTGCTCACCCGCCCGCTCGGCGCCACCGCCGGCGACTTCCTCACCAAGCCCCTCGCCAAGGGCGGCCTGGACCTCGGAACGGCGGGCTCGTCGGCCGTCCTCCTCGCCGTCCTGGTCGGCCTCATGGGCTACGCACAGGTGCAGGAGCGCAGGAACGCCGCGCCCAAGGAGGAGGCACCGGCGGGGGTTTCCTGACCCCCCGTCGAGGGCGCCGGACACCGAGGACGTCCGACGGGGCAGGCCACCGTCAGCACCACCATCACCAGCGCGGCGGTCGCGAGCGCCACCAGCGAGAGGCGTCCTCGTAGGGTGCGGGGGAGGTGGCGGGAGGCCGGGCCGGCCCTCATGACAGCCGGTGCCCGATTCCCCGGGCGGTGCTGATCGTCAGATCGCTGCCCGCCTCCCGGATCTTGCGCCGCAGCCGGCTCAGATACTGGTCGAGCGTGTTCTCGCTGACCTGTGCCCCTTCCGGCCAGCCCGCCCTGACCAGCTCCCGTCGGCGCACCACCGTCCCCAACCCGGCCATCAGAGCGGCCAGGAGCCGGAACTCGGTGGGCGTCAGCGCCACCTCGACGTCCCGTACGCACAGGCTGTGCTGCCCCGGGTCCAGCACCAGATCACCGGCGGGCGCGGCGGTGGCGGCCCCGGACCGCTTGAGCGCGGCGCGCAGCCGGGCGGTCAGCTCGGCGAGATGGAACGGCTTGGGCAGATAGTCGTCGCCCCCGGCGGAAAAGCCGCTCAGGCGGTCGGCGAGCCCGTGGTGCGCGGTCAGGAAGACCACCGGGCGCAGAAACCCCCGTGCCCGCATCGCCTGGCACACATCCCGCCCGTCCGCGTCCGGCAGCCCGACATCGAGCACCACCGCGTCGACGGAGTCACCGGTGAGCCGGAGGGCGGTGGCCCCGTCCCGCGCGGCCACCGTCCCGAACCCCTCGCCCCGCAGCCCGCGCACCAGCACGTCCCGCAGGGCGTGGTCGTCCTCGACGACCAGGATGGTGGTGGGACGCAACGGTGTCACCTCACAGACCCCGGCGGTGCGGTGCACCGTGGACGGTCTACGGCACTGTAGACGACGACGGGGCGGCCGGACCGCGCGGCGAGAAGGCACCGGCACGGGCCGTCAGAAGCGCACCGTCCGGTCCCGGGTGACCGTCGGAACGGCGAGTACGGCGTCGAACGCCTCGGGGACCGGGGTGCTCAGATGGGAGCTTTGGAACCGGATCCCGTTGAGCAGTGGTGCCCCCTGGGCGTCACGCGGTGCGTGGCGCAGGTCGGTCAGGGTGATCCGGTCGGCCAGCCCGGCGTCGGCGAGAGCGGCCTCGACGCTGCCGGGCTCGGCGGGCTCCAGACCGGCTTCGGCGACGGTGAAGCCCACCGCGGCGCTCGGGTCCGGATACATCTCCGGCACATGGTCCGCGGTGTGGACCAGGGCCACGGCGCGGTAGTCCCGGCCGAGCGTCCGCTGCAGGTGCTGGCCCATGGGCAGTGTGGTGAGGCCGCCGGCGAACTGCAATGAAAACGGTGTCTTGTGGATGTGGTTGTTGTGCGCCGCGAGAACGATCCGGGTCCCCGGTGCGGCACGCTCCAGATGCCAGCGCACCGATTCGGCCATGTAGATCTCCCGTACCGACAGGTCCCCGGCACGGCCCCGGCCGGACAGCAGGGCGTTCATCGCCTGGTACATGTAGTCGGTGTGGCAGGCCGCCTCCACCCGGCGCCGGGCGATGTCGAAGCGGCTCTGGCTGCTACGGGACACACAGAGCGGTTCGACGGCACGCAGCCGCAGCACCAGCCGCGCCAGCGTGGCGGTCAGCTCGTTCTGCTCCGCGGTCTCCAGGGCGGCCCACGCGGGCCCGGCCGTGGCGCCGGAACCGCGGCCCGTCAGGAACCGGTCGCTGATCTCCAGGGCCGTATCGACGAGGGGGAGCGCGTCGGGATCGACCTCGCGCAGGTAGTCGGCCACCGGCTCCAGGGCGGGCCGCAGCGCCCCGCCCGCCTCGGGGACGTCGATGCCGGCGAAGCGCACGGGGTGGGCGCTGGTGCGGTTGTGCCGGCGCAGCCACTGCATCAGATCTCGCGCGCCCCACTCGGCGGCGGCCCGGCTCACCTTCGCCAGGTCGCCGTCGTCCCCCTCGCCCCGGAGCCATCGGTCGAGCGGGAAGGCTTCGCTGAAGCCGAACTCCATGGCGAAGACGGTGAATCCGCAGCGCTCGGCGAGAAAACGCAGCACCCGCTGGCGTGCGCGCGAGAACTCCTCGACGAAGTGAGCGCCCTCACCGACCGCGACGACCCGCGCATCGCCGACGATCTCCCGGAGCGCTTCCAGGTCGTCGAGGGGCTGTTGCGGATCCAGGGTGGTCAGGGTGGTGGCGTGCGCGCGGAACCAATCGGCAAGCACGGCGCGCGAAGACGTACGGGCAGAAGTACGGGCCGAAGTACGGGAAGACGCATTGGAAGAAGGCTGAACAGACACAGGCAGAGCTCGTTTCTCGGCTCGGAGGTTCGGGACACGGCCGCCCGTCCGCGCGCAGGCGGACGCGGCGGAGCGACGATGCGCAGACGCAACCGGCGCCGGGCCATCGGCCAACGGCGCGCGGCGTCTGCCGACGAACCCCGTCAGAGAAAATTGCTGAAGATTGCCATGCCGCGACGCTAGCGACGGACCCCGTACCCGCGCACGCGAATATTCCCGTATCCGCTGGAAACTGACATGCCATCATGGCCGTTCTGGAGCGAGATCCGGGGGACCTCCATGACCGCTGCCGATGCCGACACCGCCGCCTACGACCGGCCGCCCTACCGCACCTCCGCCCCGCCCCAGCCGGGCGGAGCGGCCGCATGGGTGCTCGACGTCTTCCTCCCGTGGCGGCTGGCCCGGCGTCTCTACGGGCCGTTTCGCGTCTTCCGGTTCACCGCCGCCGACGTCGTGGGCCTCGCCGGAGTGGACGCGCTGACCGGCAGGTACGGACAGTCGATCGCGAGCGCCGTCGCCGAGCGGGCGATCGACCCGGTCGTCGAGCGGCTGCTGCTGCCCCGCGCGCTGCTGGGCCTCGGCCTTCTCATGGTCGTCATCCGGCTGGCAACCGGCACCGACGTGAACGACCTGATCGACGAGGCGTTCGGCGACAGCCTCCTGATGCTGGGCACCGGACCGGTGTCGCTGCTGCTGGCCTGCGTACCGCTGGTCGCCCTGGCCCGCCCCGGTACGCGGCGGACGGTCGCCCGGCTGGTCGTCCGCCCGCTGCTGACCGCGCTGATCACGGCGGCGTTCTGCGGCCTGTTCGTGTACTGGGCCAGTCACGGCGGGGCCAACTACAGCCCGCGGTCGGTCGGCACCCTGCTCGTGTGGCTGATCCTCGGCCCCTGGATCGCGACGTTCTTCTTCTCCGTCCTCTACCTGATCCACCGCAACGCCTTCAGCGTGGGCGGCCACCCCCTCGTCCGCCCCCTGGCCTGCGTCCCGCTCGCCTGGCTGACCGCCGTGGGGCACGCCCTCCTCATCGACCTCGTCTACGCCTACCCAGGGGCCCACCCGCCCCCGGCCTACTTCCTGGCCCTGTTCGCCGGGCCCCTCGGCGTGACCGTCACCGCCGTGATCGAGGTGGTCCTGCTCCGCCGTCGGCAGGGCGTGGGCTTTCGCGGCCCTCTGCCGGGCTGGATCCCACCGCGCCCCCGGATCACCCCGATCCCCGGCGACCTGGTCGCGCGCCTGCACGCCGATGTGGCCCGCGGCCACGCCTACGCCTGGCCGCGCCTCACCGACCGGAACGGCGTCGTATGGGCCGTGACCCCCGCGACCTGGTCCCGGCAGCCGGTCATGTGGCCGTACGTGCCCGCCCTCACCGAGGAGATCCGCCCGATGCTCCGCTCCGACCTCGAAGCCGTCGCCGGGCCCCTGACCTGATGACCGTCTCGCGGGGCGGGTCAGCCTCCCAGGCCCGCATCGCGTGCCAGGAGCGCTGCCTGTACCCGGTTCTCGCAGTCCAGTTTGGCCAGGATCCGGCTGACATACGTTTTGACCGTGGCCTCGCTCATGTGGAGTCGCCGGCCGGCGGTCGCATTGGAGAGGCCCTCGCCCAGGAGGGCCAGGACCTCCAGCTCGCGGCCCGTCAGCGACTCCAGCCGGCGGCGGGCCTGATCGGCGCGGGCGGTCCGGCCGGACGCCAGCGAGTCCACGACGTGGCGGGTGGCGCCCGGGGACAGATACGCCTCCCCGGCCGCCGCCGCGCGCACCGCGCGGATGAGTTCCGCGGGTGCCGAGTCCTTGAGCAGAAAACCCGCGCTGCCCTCGGTCAGGGCGCGCAGCACGTTCTGCTGCGCGCCGAAGGTGGTGAGGATCAGTACGCGGGTGCCCGGGACGGTCCGGCGGAGTTCGGCCAGGGCCGCGAGCCCGTCCATGACCGGCATCTGGATGTCGAGCAGCGCCACATCGACCTGTTGGGCACGCGCCAGCTCCACCGCCTCGCGGCCGTTGCCGGCCTCCGCGACCACGTCGATGTCGTCGGCCGAGGTGAGGATCATCCTGATGCCGGCCCGAATGAGCGGCTCGTCATCCGTGACGAGAACCCTGATCACGACTCTCCTGCACTGTTCCGAGTCCGAGCGGCCCGCGTGGCCACCCCGACATCATCCCCGGACCGGACGCCCGACCCGACAGGGAGCCGGAAACTCGGTCCTCCTCGGTTCCCGGGCTTCCGCCCGGTTCGCGCCCTTCCCCCTCAGCTCCTCATCTCGAAGGACTTCTTCTCGATCAGCCTGCCGTCGCGGAAGCAGAACCGGAACACCGGCTGCTTGCCCTGACTGCTGCCGTTCTCGCTGGACAGCAGAGTGAGGCACTGGGCGCCCTTGGGCGCGGGCGGTGCGCCCTTGTCCAGGCCGCGGGCCAGGAACGAGTTCCCGAGGGGCAGCTTCGCCCGGACCTCCGCCTCCGACCGGCCCAACTGCACCGCGTCGTACTGCTTCGGCTCGATCATGGCCTTCTCGCTCTCGCCCGCCAGGAAGATCACGGCGACGATCCCCAGGACCACGAGCAGTACGAGGATCAGTGCCGCGATCCCACAGCCGATGGCGATGCCGCTTCGTCTCGTGTTCCTGCTCATTGCCCTGGCCAGCTCCTTCGGAAGACCGTTCCCGTCGATGACCGGAACACCCTCCTCCGCGGAGCCGGCCGCGAACTGCTCCCGAAGGTCGCCGGTGGGACCGACGAACGTCGTCCCACCGTCTCCCCGCGCAAGACTCGGGGCACCGCCGTCCGGCGAGGCGTACGGCAACACGCCCGCCAGCCGGAAGCCGCCGTCCGCCGTCGGGCCCGCGTGCACCATGCCCCCGATGAGCCGGGTCCGTTCCCCGAGCCCGGTCAGTCCCTGACCGCCGCTCACCACGCTCCGCCCGGCGGCCGTCGTCTCGGGGACGGGGCCGTTCGCGACCTCCACGACCAGCGCGTCCGGCTCGTACCGCAGCTCGATGGTGATCGAAGCGCCCTGCGCATGCTTGTGGGCGTTCGTCAGGCCCTCCTGCGCGACGCGGTATGCCGCGTGGTCGGCGGTCGGGGTGAGCGGGCGCGGTTCGCCGGAGCGCCGCAGCTCCACGGCGGTCCCCACGCTCCGGGACGCCGCCACCAGGCTCTCGACCCCTGCCACTCCGCGCGACGGCACGGTGGCGTCCTCCTCCCCCGTGGCCCGAACGCCATGGGCGGCGGAGCCCTGGCCCGGATTCTCGGTGCCGTCCCGCAGCAGCCCCACCACCTCGCGCAGCTCGTGCATCGCGGCCACCGACGCCTCGCGCAGTACGCCGACGGCTTCCCGCTGGCGTCCGGTCAGTTCCCGGTCCACCTCCAGCGCCCCGGTGTGCACGGAGATGAGGGTGAGCTGATGACCCAGGCTGTCGTGCATGTCCTGCGCGATGCGCTGGCGCTCCCGCATCCGGGCCTGACCGGCGACCATCGCGCGTTCGCGCAGCAGCTGGGCGTTGTACTCCCGCAGCGTGTCCGTCAGCGTGCGGCGCTGCCACCAGTAGCGGCTGACGAGGCCGGGCACGACGATCATGACCAGCAGCATCGGGACGGCGACGGCAAGGGCCGTCACGAGCGAGAACGCACCCGCCAGGAGGCTCAGGCCGAGGCTGACGGCGTATGCGGCGGCGAAGGTGCCGGCCGCCTTGCCGATTTCCTCGATCCGCCGTCCGGCCGACCAGGCGGCGACCACGACCAGCAGGCTGAGGCCCTCGAACTCGGCCATGCCGGCAGCGGTGACCAGCAGCACGGTTGCGGGGAGGACCCGGCGCAGGAGCGACAGCAGCGCGGCGGCCAGACCCACGGCGACGCCCCGTACGATCCCGGCGTCGGACATCGCCGACCCTTCCAGGGTCTCGGACGCCGCGGCCAGCAGCCCGAGCACCAGGCTCAGCAGCGTTTCGCCCACGATGCGCCCGGGAGTCCACATCCCCGGGGCGAAGAGCGCCCTGCCGGGATCGGCCAGCCGCCGGGGCACAGAGCGCAGCGCCGCGGCCAGTGCCCGGCGGGCCGAGGCCGAAGAATCCGTACGTTCCACACGTGTCACGCGGTCACGTTAGGCAGCCGCAGCCGGACACCGCACTCGCCATTGGTCGCAACGGCCCACGACGAAAGTTGTCCGTTCGGCTGCTCCCGTTCCCCGGTCCGGGCCCTGTTCACGCAGGGAACATCACTTCCGGGTCGTCGTGAACCCGTCCGTGCACGTGTCGAAGAGGGGGCGGTAGGTGTCCCACTGCGCGTCCGGTGCCGAGAGGTAGATGTCGTACTCCCGGCCGCCCGCGCGGCCGAAGCCCTGCTCGATGGCGCGGTACTTGCGTGACTTCCCCTGGAAGGTGAACTCCCAGACCACGGCCGGCTGTTGCCGGAACGTGGTCTGCTGCATGCGCAGCCTCTGGTAGACGGAGTAGTTGGCCTTGGTGTTCGCCTCCATGTCCGCGAAGTGCGCCATGGGGTTCGAACCCGCCGGTTCCACCATCTTGACGGTGATGCCGACCCGGCCGGATGCATCGGCGTAGGTGACGAATTCGCCCGTCCGCTTGATGGCCTTCCAGCCGTCCGGCACAGGGAAGGAGGCGCCGATCTCGCTCACCTTGTGGAAGCCCGCGGGAACGGGCGGTGGCGTGTACGGGGAGGTGCCGGCACCGGGGCTCTTGCGGGCGCCGGTGCCGGGTGGGCTGATGCCATGGTCCGACGTCGCGTAGATCGCGCCTGCGACGGCCGCTGCCGCTACGGCCACGGCGGCGGTGGTCGTGACGAGGACGCGTCGCGTGCCGCCCCGCCGCCGTTCCCGGCGGCCCTCGGTCCGGGCCGGTCCGGCCGCTACCGTCTCCTCGCCCGAGGGCCGGGCCGGGGCTCCGCTGTCCTGCCCGGCGGACGGCCCCGCAGCGGAAGCCGACGGCACGACCACCGTGGATCCCGTCGACCCCGCCGGTCCCCTCAATCCCTCCGGTCCCATCGATCCCGTCGCTCCGGCCGGTTCGGTCGATCCACCGGCCCCGGCCCGCGCGGCCCGCAGGGCCCGCTCGGTCTGCTCCGCCGACGGCCGCTCGTCCGGATCCTTCGACAGCAGGGCCTCGATGAGCGGTGCCAGCGGCCCGGCCTGCCGCATGGGCTCCAGAGGGTCGACGGCGATGGCATACGCGACCTCCATCGCCGTGTCCCGGTGAAACGGCGTCCGGCCCTCCACCGCCTGGTACAGCGTGGCGCCCAGCGCCCACAGGTCCGAAGCCGGTCCGGGCTTCCGCCCGCGTACGCGCTCCGGCGCCATGTACGGGATCGAACCCACCATCTCGCCGGTCTTGGTCAGGGTCGAGGTGTCGGCGGTCATCGCGATGCCGAAGTCGGTGAGCACCACCCGGTCCTCGGCACCGAGCATGACGTTGCCGGGTTTGACGTCGCGGTGCAGTACGCCGGCGGCGTGCGCGGCCCGCAGGGCGGCGAGCATGCCCAGACCGATGCGGGCAGCCTCCTCCGGCGGAATGCTCCCGCGCTGCTTGAGGACATCGCCGAGCGTGACCGCCGGAACGTATTCCATGACGACGCAGGGCCGGCCACCGTCGTCCACGACGTCATGGACCACGACCACATTGGGATGCACGATGCGGGCGGCACTGCGCGCTTCACGGCGCATGCGCTCGTAGAGCGTGGCGAGCTCGCCATCGGACAGGTGCGGCTGGACGTGGAGCCGCTTGAGCGCGACCTGACGGCCCAGGACTTCGTCCTGCACGCGCCACACCGTGCCCATGCCGCCCCGGCCGATCTGCTCGGTGAGCCGGTAGCGCCCGGCGACGAGCCGCCCCTCGTCCGACACTGCCTGCCCTCCTCCGGCTCCGGCCACATTCACGTCGTTTTCACCATAGCTGTCCTTCTTTGACAGCCGGGCGGACCGACCCCCGCAGGGTGCATGCACGCGTATCGCCAGGAGGTGGACCGCCAAGTCCGATCGGCACATTGCCTGGTCAGGAGCGGTGCTCCCTCGTTCGCCGTGCGGACGGTCTCGCCTGTCCCTGCGACCTCAGGATGACCAAGAGTGGGGCACGGAGTAGGACGTGGTCGGCGTAGTGGATCGGCCAGACTGGCTCAGCGGAGGTTGCCCGATCGGCAAACTTTGAGAATCCCCCACCAGCAACAGGAGAGAGCGATGCAGGCGCAGCTTGCACACCAGATGGCCCTTGCCCCTACGGGCAACATCATGATCGCCTGCGCGATGGGCGCCGCGGCCCTCGGCGTGCTCGCGTTGTACTTCGGCGCCCTGCTCAGTATCGTCCGGTCCGACCTCACCGGCGGGATGAAGCTGGTCTGGCTCGCCTTCGCCTTGGTGGCCCCGTTCCTCGGATGCCTGCTCTGGTTCCTCGTCGGTCGCCACGACTCCCGGCGCCGGGCAGGCATCGCCTGACCGGCAGCCACCGGCCCGATGCGGTGGCGGGCGTCTGCGGCGCCTCCCGGCCCGTGGCCGGTTCGGGGCCTGATGACGCTGCCCGCCCCACAGCTTGTGTGTAAGACGGGCGCGCCATTCCGGCGGCTCATAGGAAGGGTGGAGGCATGGCCAAACCTGTTCGCGCGGCTCTCGGCGGCGTGTGGATCACGTGCAATTTCTGTCAGGGCGACCTGTTCAGGGACCGCGAGGTGAAGCTCAACAGCTCCGGCATGGAGTTCATGAGCCTGGGTTGGGCGAACGAGTCGGCAACCGGCCTGATCTGCTGGAACTGCGGCTATGTGCATCTGTTCGTGAACAGGGACATCGAGCTGTACAAACAGCGGAAGGGCTGAGTTCGGGCCCGGTCGAGGCCGGCGGGCCTCCCTCCCTGGGGGCCACACCCCGGCGATCGCGGGGTGGCGGTGAACAGCGCCGCCCGATGAACGGAAACCGCGAACCCCGTTCGCCCGCCCAGAACTTCCCGAACGCCAGCCCAACGGGCCCAGGACGACGAGAGCCGATCACACGATGAAGGGCCCGACCGGAAACCGGTCGGGCCCTTCATCTGCCCTACTGGGCGAGTGCGGAGGATACGAGATTCGAACTCGTGAGGGGTTGCCCCCAACACGCTTTCCAAATGTTCGTCTGGGGGTCCGGGGATGGGCGGGGGTGTCCTGACCTGCGACGGAGCGAGGTGCGGGGCGGGTGCTGAACGGGGGTGAATGAGACCAGAACTGAGACCAGGCATCGGTCGGTTGTTGCTGGTCAGCGTTGCTTTGGCGGCGCATTGATGGCGCCGCCGCGCTCCTGGTTGCCAGCACGGGAGCGGGCCAGGCCGAGGACGCCGACCGCCGGCCCGGCGATGTCCAGTGTGCGTGCGGTGGAGCCGTGGGGTCACCTGCCGCGACGGCTGTGAGGACGCCGGCGGTGGTTGTTCGCCGGGAGGTGCCGAGAAAAAACGGAAGCATTCCGTCCGGGTCTCCTTGGCGCGGGGCTGCTGGCACGATGAAAGCCGTGACCACTGGGCCCGGTTTCCGTCTCGCACGTGCTGCGGTCTTCGCCGCGGTGTGTGTGGTGGCGTCGGCTCTGGGGCACGCGCTGATGTCCGGGCAGACCGTGCCCGTGTGGGCGGTGGCGTTCGCGTTCACCGCGACGACGGCGGGCGCGTGGTGGCTGACCGGGCGGGAGCGCGGCGCGTTCGTGGTCACCGGCTCCGCCATGGCCGCACAGTGCGTACTGCACACGGTGTTCAGCGGGCCGGAGGGGATCTTTTGCCAACGCCGCCCCTCAGGTGGTGGGGCCCGGGAGGGCCGCTACTTGGAAGGGGCGTGGTCAGGTCAGCCTGGGAACGTACGCAGTCCGCCCAAGTGCCGTAGTCCGCTCCGGTGCCGGATGGATCCCCGCCTCGTGCAAGATCTTCCAGACAATGGACGTCGCCAACTCCGCTCCTGGAAGGAGTAGTTCGTCGTGCCGGCGACGAAGTCTGCAGCCGGTGTGCTCCTGCGCCAGCTGCAACGCCAGGGCTGGGGTGGAGCTACGACATGCGGTCATTCCCGGCGTTTCGGCGGGGCCGAGGAGCGTGGTGACGTGCCCAGATTGGCGAACTTGTTCGTAACGAACACGTTCGCTACCGTGGGCGGCATGAACTCCGGGACCCCCGCCCCCCGCAGCCGCCGTGAGCGGCCCGCCAAGCCCGCCCTCACCTATGAGGGCATCGTCGCCACCGCCGTCGGATTGATGCGGGCCGAGGGGCTGCGGCGTGTCACGATGCGCCGCCTGGCCCAGGAGCTCGACACCGGCCCGGCCTCGCTGTACGTGTACGTGGCCAACACGGCCGAGCTGCACGCCGCGATTCTGGAGGATCTGCTCGGCGCGGTCGACCTCGGCCCGGCGAGTGCGGCCGGCCCCTGGCGCGAGCGGCTCGCCGCCGTCCTCGGCTCGTACACGCAGGTGCTGTTCGAGCATCCCAGCCTCGCGCACTCGGCACTGGTGGCGCGGCCCTCGGGGTCGAACTACCTGGCGCTGGTCGAGGCGATCCTTGCCCTCCTGCACGAGGGCGAGGTCCCCGACGCGCAGGCTGCCTGGGGCGTGGACGTCCTGCTCCAGGTGGCCACTGCCACCGCGGCCGAGCAGTCCACCAGGGACCGCGACACCGCCGCCGAGGACGAGCACCACGCGTTGGTGAACGCGCTGCGACAGGTCTCGGCGCAGAGTCATCCGCGGATCGCGGCGCTCGGCGCCGACCTGGTCTCCGGAACCCCGGAACAGCGCCTGACCTGGATCTTCCACGCGGTCATCAACGGTGCGAAAGCCACCCCTCGCCAGCCGGACTGATCACGATCGGCACCGCTTCGGACATTCCGCCCCTCCCGTCGAACCCCATCGAACCGAGGTACCTCCATGTCCAGCACACACCACCCCATAGCCGTTGTCGGCGCCGGGCTGGGCGGCCTGACCCTGGCCCGCGTCCTGCACGCCGCCGGAGTCGAGGTCGCCGTCTTCGACCTGGACGCCGACCGGCACGCCCGCTCCCAGGGCGGCATGCTCGACATCCACGAGGATTCCGGGCAGGCCGCCCTACACGCCGCGGGACTGCACGAGGACTTCCGCAAGCTCGTGCTGCCCGGCGGGGAGGCCATGCGGATCCTGGACAAGCACGCCACCGTCCGCTTCGAGGAGAGCGACGACGACTCCTCGCACACCCGCCCCGAGGTCGACCGCGGCCGGCTGCGCGACCTGCTGCTCGACTCCCTGCCCGACGGCACGGTGCGCTGGGGCGCGAAGGTCACCGCGACCCGCACGTTGGAGGACGGCCGCCATGAGGTGACGCTGGCCGACGGTGCCGTGTTCACCGCAGACCTGCTGGTCGGCGCCGACGGGACCTGGTCCAAGGTTCGCCCCCTGCTGTCCACCGCGGTGCCCGCCTACACCGGCGTTTCCGTCGTCGAGAGTGACCTGCTCGACGCCGACGTTCGACACCCCGAGGCGGCTGCGGTCGTCGGCGGGGGCATGCTCTTCGCGCTCGGCGACGGCAAGGGCTTCCTCGCCCACCGAGAAGGGGACGGAAGCCTCCACATCTACACGGCCGTCAGGACCTCGCCAGGCTGGCTGGAGGGGATCGACTTCACGGACGCCCAGGCGGCCAAGTCCGCGGTGCTGGAGCAGTTTCCCGACTGGCACCCGAGTCTGCGGGCCCTGGTGGCCGAGGCGGACGGCCCGCTCGTACCGCGGCCGATCGTCGCCCTGCCCGTCGGGCATCGCTGGGAGCGCGTGCCCGGCGTCACACTGCTGGGAGACGCCGCCCATGTGATGTCGCCGTTCGCCGGCGAGGGCGCCAACAACGCCATGCAGGATGCCGCCGAACTCGCCCGCGCGATCCTCGAACACCCCGATGACACCGAGGCCGCTCTCGTCCGCTACGAGCAGGCGATGTTCCCCCGCGCCGAGGCCGCGGCAGCCGACTCCGCCGCCAATCTCGCCGTGTGCTTCGACGCAGCCGCGCCCCAGGGCCTGGTCGAGCAGTTCGCCTCCCGCACCGGCGAACTCCTCCAGGCACCCGCCGCCCCGCACACCCCCTGACCGCAGCCGCAAGCGGTCCCCTCCACTGTGGAGACCTGTTGGCGAAGACCGCGATCATTCTCACCGGCTCCCACGCCTTGCCCTTGCGGGGCATCAGGTTCAGCGGCCCGAACTCATGGCGCATATGACCCGTCCGTCGGCGGGCGGGCGAGACGATTCCGGCGCCTCGTGTGAACCCTCCGATGGAAGCGCCCGCCCGACCGAATCGTGGGAGAACACCCCGTGCCCCTAGATCCTCTGAGCTCTCTCACCGCCTGGTACACCAGTCAGTGCGACGGTGGCTGGGAGCACGAGTACGGCATCCGCATCGAGACGCTGGACAATCCCGGCTGGTCAGTTTGTCGGCGGCCAGCCGAACATCCCCACGTACGGCCAGCTCGACTCCCCACCGACAGGCACACTCTGTAACTAGGCTGCTGCCTCGGATCTCTCCGTAGGGAGTGGCGTGGTACGAGTGGAGGATGCGACGAGAACGAGGGCGGATCGGCGCGGAGTTCGACCGGCGGGCAGCTACGTACGACAACAGCGCGATGCACCGGTGGCAGGCGCATGAAGCCGTCCGCCTGGCCGCGCCGCGCCCCAACACATGGGTCCTCGACGTGGCCACGGGAACAGGGCTGGCCGCGCGGGAGGCCGCCGCGCTGACGGGCGGAGATGGCCGCGTGGTCGGCGTGGACCTCTCACCCGCCATGCTGCGCGTCGCCACCGAGCGCTCACCGGGTAACTGCTTCTACGCGGTCGCCGACGCCCACCAGCTCCCGTTCGGCACGGACAACTTCGACCTGGTCATGTGCGTCGCCGGCCTGCCCTACCTTGACGCCCCGGCCGCGATGCGGGAATGGGCCCGGGTCGCGCGCCCCGGGGCGGCGATCGTGTTCACCGTGCCACGAGCCGAGGGCGTCAGCGTCAACCACCTGATGGGCCGGGCCGCACAGGCCGAGGGCATCGACCTGCCGGACCTGCACGCCAAGCTGGGCACCACGCACCGGCTGCGCGAACTGGCCGGCTCCCTTGGCCTGGAGGTCGAGGACATCCATCGGATCGTATGGGAGGACCCCGAACCCTTGGATGACCCCGCCGAAATCTGGCAGCGCGCCTTGAACTACGGCTTCGCCGAACCCCTGCACACCGCCGACCGCGCCGCACGCGAACGCGCACGGCGTCGCTTCATCGAGCAGACCGAGGGACACCACCCCCGCCAAGACCTGTCCCTGGCCCGCTTCACCCTCCCCACCCCCGCATAGCGACGCCGACCGGCCGCACGCCCCGCGTTCGCCGGGTGGTCGCGGAAGATGCCACCCGCCGCAGGAACGGTGATAGCAGGAAAGTCGCCGATGCCGAAACGCCCAGCGCGTGGCCTCGGCGGCCTTCCTCCGATCCACCGTGGTGGGCGAGCACCGCCGACGGCGGCTTCACGCTGCGTGCACGAAATGGCCGTCAGTGGGGAGTCGAGCAGGCCACGGTGGGGAGCTGAGGTGGCCACGAGCGGGGAAATCCAACTGGCCGCTGACATCAGTTGAGCTCGACCTCGAAGAGACCGGACTCAGCGGAGTCATCCTCGACCGCACCGAGGTTGCCGATGGGGATTCCTGGATTCAGGCATGGTCGGCCGGCTCCGTCTTCCACCTCCGCTGCGGACCTGCTGACCTTGGACCCGCGTTGGAGCAGTTCAGGGACTTCGCGACCCGGCACGGACAGGAAGGACGGGCATAGGGCGCTTCAGGACACGTGGGGTCTGCGGCACGCGGTTCGCCCTTGATTCCTGGGCGAGAAGCCAGAGCCGTCGTGGTTGCGGTCCCGCCCGGGTGACCGGCAGAGGCCCGCCGGGCGGGACCTGTTTCCCTCACCGCGCGTCGGCGCGGCATCCGTGAAGAGCGCGCCCAGGACTGCGCTCCGCTGGACGGACCGGGGCGGGAGTGAGCGCGTCGGCTCAGGTGGGACACGTTCTGTCCCTGCTCCAGGCTTGTCCGGTCGGGGGAACTTGAGGGCGGGCGGCGGATCGAATGCTGTCACGGCAGCGCCGCCCGGTCTGGGGGGAGAATGTACGGGCAGCTCAGGGCAGTGTCTTCTCTGCATGGCATCCCAGGCCGCACTTCGGGCACGTGGTGAGCACGGGTGTGGGCGCGTTCATCGGCCCCACCGGCCATTGGTCACCTTGACCTTGGCGCTCAGGGCTTCCGCGGGGGTTGGAGTGCGCAGGGCGTCCGGTGGTACGTCCCACTCCTTGCCGCCCCGAGGCGGCCGGAGCTGCACCTACGGTCCTTCAGTTCCCATGACCACGCCGATGCGGCCGGTCCGCTCATCGACCGTCAAGGTCCCTACGGCTGGTCGACGTGTGTTGGGCACGTCTTTCACTTCCTCGTCATCGTGAGCAGCGGTGTCGCCAAGGGTGGAGTGGTGAACCCCTCGGGGAGGCAAGCAACTCGGCATGTTCACCGCCGACGAGGTGCCAGCGCTGAACATGCCTGACGGCTACAAGCAGGCCATCGCCGCCTGGTACGGCCGCAGGCACGCGGACTCGGCAGGCCTGGACGACTCCGAGCGGATGTAGCCGACGATGACCGGGCGAGGGATCGAGCAGAGGACGGCAACGAGTCCGGTCCTGGCGCCCCGGCCCGCAGCCCGACACGCCCAGTGGCACTGGGCGACCCCGCAGGCCCAACTCCTCCTCGCCACAGGTGATCTGGCCGCCGTCATGCGGTTCTACCGGCGTGTGCACGGCATCAACCAGACCGCGCTCGGTGCACTCCTCGGCTACGACAAGACCTATGTCTCCGCCCTCGAACTGGGCAAGCGCGCTCTCGACGATGTCGGCTCCCGCCGCCGGGTGTGCGAAACCCTGCAGCTGCCACCACACGTCCTCGGGGGCACCGATCCGGCCGACACGGACCACCGGGCGATGCTGCAGTTCGGTGAGTCCACCGTCCGGCTCGCCGAGATCGCCCGCCAGTCCGGCCACGCCTCCGAGGCCGTCGCCGCTGGCCGTCACGGCTGGCGTCGCGGCCGTGGCCACGGTGTGGGGCCTGGTGGTGCTGGCGGCAGGCGGCCTGGGCCGCACCGGCGAGGCTCTCGCCTACCTGCGCCCCGACCCCACCGCACTCGCCCTCGCCGACCGGGTGCCGCGCACCCTCGGCCTGCTCGCCGCCGCGCTGCTCGCCGGCTCCGTGGCCCGGCTGGCCAGGGTGGCGTGGCGACGGCACCGCGAGGTCCGTGCCCTCGACGCCCTGCGGATGCTGCCCGCAGCCGGAGACCTGGTGGTGCTCGCCGACGACCACCCCGACGCCTACGCACTGCCCGGCCGACCGGGCCGGATCGTGGTCTCCTCCGGCAGGCTGCGCGCCCTGCCCGCCGACGAACACACCGTCCTGCTGGCTCACGAACGCGCCCACCTCGCCCACCGCCACCACCGCTACACCGCCCTGGGCGAAGCCGCCTGCGCGCTCAACCCCATGCTGCGCGGTCTCCGCGACCACCTCGCCTTCGCCCTGGAACGCTGGGCCGACGAGGACGCCGCCAGGGCGATGGCCAGCCGCCCGCTCGCGGCCCGTTCGCTGGCCCGCGCCGCTCTCGCCGCCGCCGACCACCGCCACCCGGCAACCGCACTGGCCTACCTGCACCACGAGGTCACCGCCCGGGTACGGGCCCTCCACCAGGTCCGGCCGGAAAACCGCTGGACCGGTGCGCTTCCGGCTGCCGCCGTAAGCATCGCCACCGCACTCGCGCTCGCCGATGCCTCAACGGCGTTCGCCCGCTTCCTGACCATCCTCAACTTCTGAGGAGCGGCACCCCATGAGCGAGCCCGTCCCCACACCGCAGACCCGACGCCACTCAGCCTGGCTGACCCACAACGTCAAGACGCTGTGCGGGGTTTCCTTCCTCCAGGACACCGCCAGCGAACTGCTCTACCCCGTCCTGCCGATCTTCCTCACCACCGTGCTCGGCGCCCCGCCCGCAGCCGTCGGCGCGATCGAGGGCCTGGCCGAGGGCGCCGCCGCGGTCACCAAAGTCGCCGCGGGACGCCTTGCCGACCGCTTCCCCCGCCGCCCGCTGATCGCCACCGGTTACGGGCTCGCCGCACTCGGCAAGCTGCTCGTCGCCCTCGCCACCGTCTGGCCACTGGTGCTCGTCGCCCGCGTCGTCGACCGGCTCGGCAAGGGCCTGCGCTCCACACCCCGCGACGCCCTCCTCGTCGACGGCATCCCCAACGGGCAGCGCGGCAAGGTCTTCGGACTGCACCGCGCCGCCGATACCGCCGGTGCCGTGGTCGGCCCGCTGGTGGGCCTGGCCCTGTACGAGGCACTCGACCACCACCTGCGTCCGCTGTTCTGGGTCGCGGTCGTGCCTGCCATCGCCTCCGTCGCGCTGGTCGCCGCCGTCCGGGACCCGCGTACCCATACGACGGTGGATACGGGTCAGCCGAAGCCCGCCCACACCCCATGGCGAGCCCTGCCCCGCCCGTACTGGCGCGTGCTCACGGCACTGACCCTGTTCAACCTGGTCAATTTCCCCGATGCCCTGCTCCTGCTGCGCGCTCACGACCTGGGCCTGTCGACTGCCGGGGTAGTCGGCGCGTACGCGGTCTACAACGCCTCCTACGCTGCCCTGTCGTATCCCGCCGGGGCGCTCTCCGACCGGCTGTCGCATCCACTCGTGTTCGCCGCCGGACTGCTCTTCTTCGCCACCGGCTACCTCGGCCTCGGCCTGATCCACGCCCCCTGGCTGGTGTTCGTCGTGCTGCCGCTCTACGGCGGCTTCAACGCCTGCACCGACGGCGTCGGCAAGGCATGGATCTCCGGGCTTGTTCCCGATCACCAGCAGGGCACCGCTCAGGGCCTCTACCAGGGCGCCATCGGTGCGGCCGTCCTGCTCGCCGGCCTTTGGGCGGGCCTGGCCTGGGGCGCCGACGGCCACCTGCCGCTGCTGATCTCCGGCGCTGTCGCCCTCGCCCTGGCCGCAGCTCTTCCCGCACTCACCCGCGCTCGGACAGCCACCCCTTGACGAGGGCCACATGGCCAACGGGGGGCGGAAGGCGTGCCAATTGGCACGCTCTCGGGCTGGCAAGCGGGGGTTTCCGGCAAACTGAGACCAAAACTGAGACCAGACAACGACGAAGGTCCCGACCGGAATCCGGTCGGGACCTTCGTTTGCCCAGGTGGGCGAGTGCGGAGGATACGAGATTCGAACTCGTGAGGGGTTGCCCCCAACACGCTTTCCAAGCGTGCGCCCTAGGCCACTAGGCGAATCCTCCGCCGCAAACAATACAAGACGTTGGGGAGTGCTCGCGAACATGATCCGGGGGGAGGGGGTCGGGGCGGGGAGCGAAGGGGGAGACGGTTCGATTCCGGGGCGGGGGATCGGCTAAGGTGGGGCTCAGCCCCTCACGTGGCGCTATCTGACTGAACTCCCCCAGGGCCGGAAGGCAGCAAGGGTAAGTCGGCTCTGGCGGGTGCGTGGGGGGCGCTTGCGTTGGTGCTCGGGGCCTTTTCTGCGCATTGGGGTCCATCTGCTGCCTGCGCATGGGGTCCACCCGCTGTCTGCGCAGGGGGTCCCCACGCTCGAAGCCGAGAGTGGGGGAGGGGCCGGGAGTTTGGGGAAGGGCCGGCTGTCAGTGGGGCCCGATATCGTCGTATGCGTGTCGTCCCTTGCGCTGTACCGCCGCTACCGACCCGAGACCTTCGCCGAGGTCATCGGGCAAGAGCACGTGACCGACCCGCTGCAACAGGCGTTGCGGAACAACCGGGTCAACCACGCGTATCTGTTCAGCGGGCCGCGCGGCTGTGGCAAGACGACCAGTGCGCGGATCCTGGCGCGGTGCTTGAACTGTGAGGAAGGTCCCACTCCGACTCCCTGCGGGACGTGCCAGTCGTGCGTCGATCTCGCCAGGAACGGGCGGGGCTCGATCGATGTGATCGAGATCGACGCCGCCTCGCACGGTGGCGTGGACGACGCCCGAGAGCTGCGGGAGAAGGCGTTCTTCGGGCCGGCGAGCAGCCGGTACAAGATCTACATCATCGACGAGGCGCACATGGTGACCTCGGCGGGGTTCAACGCCCTGCTCAAGGTCGTCGAGGAGCCGCCGGAGCATTTGAAGTTCATCTTCGCGACGACCGAGCCCGAGAAGGTCATCGGGACGATCCGGTCGCGGACGCATCACTACCCCTTCCGGCTGGTGCCGCCCGGGACGCTGCGCGACTACCTGGCCGAGGTGTGCGGGCGGGAGGACATCCCGGTCGAGGACGGTGTGCTGCCGCTGGTCGTCCGGGCCGGGGCCGGGTCCGTGCGGGATTCGATGTCGGTGATGGACCAGCTGCTCGCCGGCGCGGGTGCCGACGGTGTGACGTACGCCATGGCGACGGCTCTGCTGGGGTACACCGACGGCTCGCTGCTGGACTCCGTCGTCGAGGCGTTCGCCGCGGGGGACGGGGCGGCGGCCTTCGAGGTGGTCGACCGGGTCATCGAGGGGGGCAACGATCCGCGGCGGTTCGTGGCCGATCTGCTGGAGCGGCTGCGGGATCTGGTGATCCTGGCGGCGGTGCCGGACGCGGGGGAGAAGGGGTTGATCGACGCCCCGGCGGATGTGGTGGAGCGGATGGCGGCGCAGGCGTCCGTGTTCGGGGCGGCGGAGCTGAGCCGGGCCGCCGATCTGGTCAATACGGGCCTGACGGAGATGCGGGGGGCGACCTCGCCGCGGTTGCAGCTGGAGCTGATCTGTGCGCGGGTGCTGCTGCCCGCGGCGTACGACGACGAGCGGTCGGTGCAGGCGCGTCTGGACCGGCTGGAGCGCGGCGCGAGCGCACTGGCCCTGGGCGGCGGTGGCGTGGGCACGCCGTCCGCCGGTGGCCTCGGGGCCGGGGCGCCGGTGGTGACCGCCGAGGGCGGGCCGTCGGCCGGGTATGTCCCGGGGCCGGAGGCGCACCCGGTGGCGGCACCCGCGGGCCCGTCCGGTCCGGCGGCCGCGCGGGCCGCGGTGCGGGGGGCCACGGGCGGCGGGAGCGGTCCGGGGGCGGGTCCGGGTGTCGGGCCTGGTTCTGGTGCGGGTGGCGGTATGGGCGCCGGTGCTGGTGCCGCGGTTGGTGCCGGTGTTCCGGGCGCAGGCGTGGGTGCCGGTTCCGGTCCGGGTGTGGGCGGGCCCGGTGGTCAGGAGCCGCAGGCGCCGGGTCCGGGGCAGGCGTCGCCCGGGGGCGGCCCCGGTGGTGAGGAGCAGCGGTCCGATACGGCGGCCGCACAGGGCGGTATGCAGGCGGGTGCGCGGCCCGGGGCGTGGCCCGGTGGCACCGGCGGCGGCGCCGGTGGCGGACGGCAGCCCGGCGGCTGGCCGTCGGCCGTGGCCCCGGGGCAGGGCGGCCAGGGGGTGCAGGGCGCCGCGCAGTCCGGGCCGCCCGCCGGTGCGCCCGCGGCGCCCCCCGTGCAGCAACCGCAGCAACAACAGCCGCAGGCCGCCGCCGCGCCCGGCGCGGCGCAGGGGGCCGCGCAGGTACGGCAGATGTGGCCGGAGATTCTGGACGCGGTCAAGGGCCGCCGGCGCTTCACCTGGATCCTGCTGAGTCAGAACGCCCAGGTGTCCGGCTTCGACGGCACGACCCTGCAAATCGGCTTCCCCAACGCCGGTGCGCGCGACAGCTTCGCCAACGGCGGCAGCGAGGACGTCCTCAAGGACGTGCTGGCCGAGCGGTTCCATGTGCAGTGGCGGGTCGAGGCCATCGTCGATCCGTCGGGTGGCGCCGCCCCGCCGGCCGGCGGGGCGCCCCGCAGCGGCGGTGGCGGCTACGGCGGCGGAGCACCCGCAGCCCCGCAGCAGTCCGCCCCGCAGCCGGCCCAGCAGAGCGCCCCGGCGGCGCCCGCGGGTCCCGGCGGCCCGTACGGCCAGGGCGGCGGTCAGGGCGGTCACGGTGGCCCGGGTGGTCAGAGCGCGCCCGGCGGCGGCCAGGGCGCGCGGATGGCGCGGGAGGCGGTGGCCCCCGCGGCGTCGTCCGGTGGCGGCCGGAGCGGCCCCGCGGCGGAGCCCTCGTACACCCCGGAGCCCCCGCCGGTGTCGATCGAGTACGACATGCCGGCCGAGGACGACCCGGACCTGGTCGACTCCGCGCTCAGCGGTCATGAGCTGATCGTCCGCGAGTTGGGCGCAACGGTGCTGGAAGAGTTCGACAACAACGAGTGACGACCGGAGTGACAACGGGCGACCGGCCGCGGGCGCGCGGGGCCTGAGCACCGGCGGCGGGCCCATACCGGGCCGTAACGCCCTTTGTTACGCCCCGGTATGCACAGGTCCCGGCGCCGTAAGACGGCGTGTACGTGCTCCTCCGTACGGCGTAGGGCGCGCTCGGCGGGAAACACGTAGGCTCGGGCTACCGCACCAATCGTTGTCGTACGGCAGGAGTCACGTCGTGATCCCCGGTGGTCAGCCCAATATGCAGCAGCTGCTCCAGCAGGCCCAGAAGATGCAGCAGGATCTCGCGGCCGCCCAGCAGGAGCTGGCGGAGACGCCCGTCGAGGGCTCCGCGGGCGGCGGTCTGGTCAAGGCCACGGTGACCGGCGCCGGTGAGCTCAAGGGGCTGGTCATCGACCCCAAGGCGGTGGATGTCGAATCCGCCGAGGAGACCGCGGAGACCCTCGCCGACCTCGTCCTCGCCGCGGTCCGGGACGCCAACGCCAGTGCCCAGCAGTTGCAGCAGCAGAAGCTCGGCCCGCTCGCCCAGGGACTGGGCGGCGGCAGTGGAATCCCCGGTCTCCCCTTCTGAGGAGTAGCCAACTAGCGTACGCAGTACGGCAGAAGAGAGAGAAGACGTTCCGTGTATGAAGGCGTGGTTCAGGACCTGATCGACGAATTGGGCAGATTGCCCGGCGTCGGTCCCAAGAGCGCGCAGCGGATCGCCTTCCACATCCTTCAGGCCGAGCCGACCGATGTCCGCCGGCTCGCGAGCGCGCTGATGGAGGTCAAGGCGAAGGTCCGGTTCTGCTCGGTGTGCGGCAACGTCGCACAGGAGGAGCAGTGCCGGGTCTGTCTGGACCCCCGGCGCGATCCGGCGGTCATCTGTGTCGTGGAGGAGCCCAAGGACGTCGTGGCGATCGAGCGGACCCGCGAGTTCCGCGGTCGCTACCACGTCCTCGGCGGGGCGATCAGCCCCATCGAGGGCGTCGGTCCCGACGACCTGCGGATACGGGAACTGCTGGCCAGGCTCGCGGACGGCACCGTCACCGAGCTGATCCTGGCCACCGACCCGAATCTGGAGGGCGAGGCCACGGCCACGTATCTGGCCCGCATGATCAAACCCATGGGGCTGAAAGTGACGCGACTGGCCAGCGGACTGCCGGTCGGAGGCGATCTGGAGTACGCCGACGAGGTCACGCTCGGGCGGGCCTTCGAAGGGAGGAGACTTCTCGATGTCTGATGCCACGCTGCACAACGCTTCGCGGGACCCGGACGACTTCGCGGTATCCATCGCCGACTCGGTCGAAAGCTTCATCGTCGCCGTGACGGAGGTCGCCAAGGGTGACGAACCGGACAGCGCGGTGCCGTTCCTGCTGCTGGAGGTCTCCCAGCTACTGCTCACCGGCGGCCGGCTGGGCGCCCACGAGGACATCGTCCCCGACGAGCGCTACGAGCCCGACAGCGGCCCGGAGCCGGACGTGGACGAGCTGCGGGAACGTTTCGCGGAGCTGCTCGACCCGGTGGACATCTACTCCGAGGTCTTCGACCCGTATGTGCCGCGTTCCGAGCCGGTGCCGTGCCGGATCTCCGACGATCTGGCGGACATCATCACCGACCTGCGGCACGGGCTCGCGCACTACCGCGCGGGGCGGGTCGTCGAGGCGCTGTGGTGGTGGCAGTTCTCCTACCTCACCAACTGGGGTCCGACCGCCTCGGCCGCGCTGCGGGCGCTCCAGTCGCTGGTCGCCCACGTCCGCCTCGACCAGCCGCTGGACGCGCTGGACGGCCTGGACACCGACAGCGGCTTCGGCGACGGCGACGAGGAACGGCTCGCCGAGGAGGCCGGCAAGGTCATGGCGGCGGAGATCGCGGCGCCGCTGGGGCTGCGCGAGGGCTAGCGGACCGCGTGTGAGCTGGGTTACGTTCCCGTGTGCCCGGCCCCGTAGCGGGAAGGTGCTGGCCGAGCGGGCGTGAGGATGCGCCCTGCGGAGCCGCCGCCGGACCCGGCGAACGGTGTGATCACTACGTGAGTTTCGTGTCTCACGATGTGGTATGCACGGGGCGGACTCCGCTTGCTCGCTAGACTGAGCCGACCGCAGTACCCCCATTTCCGGGGGTCCGGGAGGAAACTCCCGAAGAGACAGTTGCGAGGAGCGCACGTGGGCCTTGTCGTGCAGAAGTACGGCGGCTCATCCGTTGCGGATGCCGAGGGCATCAAGCGCGTTGCCAAGCGAGTCGTCGAAGCCAAGAAGAACGGCCACCAGGTGGTCGTCGTGGTTTCGGCGATGGGCGACACGACGGACGAGCTGATCGATCTCGCTCAGGAAGTGTCCCCGATCCCGTCGGGGCGCGAGTTCGACATGCTGCTGACCGCCGGAGAGCGGATCTCCATGGCCCTGCTGGCGATGGCGATCAAAAACCTCGGCCATGAAGCGCAGTCCTTCACCGGCAGCCAGGCCGGCGTCATCACCGACTCCGTGCACAACAAGGCGCGGATCATCGACGTCACGCCGGGCCGGATCAAGAGCTCGGTGGACGAGGGCAATATCGCCATCGTCGCCGGCTTCCAGGGTGTGTCCCAGGACAAGAAGGACATCACCACGCTCGGCCGCGGCGGCTCGGACACCACGGCCGTCGCGCTGGCGGCCGCGCTGGACGCCGAGGTCTGCGAGATCTACACCGATGTCGACGGTGTCTTCACCGCCGACCCCCGGGTCGTGAAGAAGGCCCGGAAGATCGACTGGATCTCCTTCGAGGACATGCTGGAGCTGGCCAGCTCCGGCTCCAAGGTGCTGCTGCACCGCTGCGTCGAGTACGCACGCCGTTACAACATCCCGATCCACGTCCGGTCCTCGTTCTCGGGGCTCAGGGGCACGTGGGTCAGCAACGAACCGCAAGGGGACCAGCCGATGGAGCAGGCAATCATCTCGGGCGTCGCACACGACACCTCCGAGGCGAAGGTCACGGTCGTCGGAGTCCCGGACAAGCCGGGCGAGGCCGCGCGGATCTTCCGTGCCATTGCGGACTCCGAGGTCAACATCGACATGGTCGTCCAGAACGTGTCGGCGGCCTCCACTGGTCTGACGGACATCTCCTTCACGCTGCCCAAGGACGAGGGCCGCAAGGCCGTCGCCGCGCTGGAGCGCACCCGTGCCGCGGTCGGCTTCGACTCGCTGCGCTACGACGACCAGATCGCCAAGATCTCGCTGGTCGGCGCGGGCATGAAGACCAACCCCGGCGTCACGGCGACGTTCTTCGAGGCGCTGTCGAACGCGGGCGTGAACATCGAGCTCATCTCGACCTCCGAGATCCGCATCTCGGTCGTCACCCGTGCCGATGACGTCAAGGAGGCCGTCCAGGCCGTCCACACCGCCTTCGGCCTCGACAGCGACCGCGACGAGGCCGTGGTCTACGGCGGCACCGGGCGCTGAGCGGCGCCGTGATTCCGGCCGAAGCGGGCCGTCCGTCCCTCGCCGATACGGCGGGGGCGGGCGCCCGCACGGCCGCCGCCAGACCGCATCTGGCCGTCGTCGGTGCCACCGGCGCCGTCGGCTCGGTGCTGCGCGGCATCCTGTCCGAGCACGCCGACGTCTGGGGCGAGATCCGGCTGATCGCCTCCCCCCGCTCGGCCGGCCGCAAGCTGACCGTACGGGGCGCGGAGACCGAGGTCGTCGCGCTGAGCGAGGCGGCTTTCGACGGTATCGACGTCGCGATGTTCGCCGTACCGGACGGCATCGCCGCGCGCTGGGCCCCGGTCGCGGTGGCCAAGGGCGCGGTGGTGGTGGACAATTCGGGCGCGTTTCGCAGGGATCCGGACGTGCCCCTCGTCGTACCCGAGGTCAATGCGTGCGCGGCACGGGTGCGGCCGCGCGGGATCATCGCGACCCCGAACTGCACCACCCTGTCGATGATCGTCGCGCTGGGCGCGCTGCATGCCGAGTACGGGCTGCACGAGCTGATCGTCTCCTCCTACCAGGCCGTCTCGGGGGCGGGGCAGGCCGGTATCGACACGCTGCGGGCGCAGCTGTCCGCGGTGGCCGGTACGGAACTGGGCGCGACGCCCGGCGATGTGCGGCGTGCGGTCGGCGACACTCTCGGGCCGTTCCCGGCGCCCGTCGCGCTCAATGTCGTGCCGTGGACGGACCGGGAGCCGGGGCTCTCCCCGTCCGGCCCGGCCGAGGCGGCCCCGCCGGATCCGGCGGACGGCTGGTCCTCGGAGGAGCTCATGGTCCGTCTCGAGTCCCGCAAGGTGCTCGGGCTGCCGGAACTGCGGGTGACCGCGACCTGCGTACGGGTGCCGGTCCTCACCGCGCATTCCGCGAGCGTGCATGCGCGCTTCGAGCGCGAGGTGACGGTGGCCGGCGCGCACGAGATTCTGGCCGCGGCGCCGGGAGTTGTGCTCAGCGACGATCCGGCGGCGGGCGAATTCCCCACGCCGTGCGATGTGGTGGGGACGGACCCGACGTGGGTGGGCCGGGTGCGGCGGTCGCTCGACGATCCGCGGGCGCTGGAACTCTTCGTGTGCGCGGACAATCTGCGCAAGGGCGCGGCGCTGAACGTGGCGCAGGTGGGGGAGTTGCTTGCGGGGGAGTGGACGGCGGGGCAGCCGGGGGTGTGACGCGCCCTGGGCGACTTGGCTGGAGGGGGTGTCGCGACCCCGCTCTCTCAGCGATACTTTGTGGACGCCCTGTGTGACGTGTGAAGATCCTGTGAGTGATGATCGGTCGGGAGCGAGTGATCTGGGCTGACGATTCGTTCGACCGTTCGCCCCCGTCGCACTGCAACCGGCAGTTGGGCGGGAATCGTCTTTCCGGCCACTCCGCGTGGGCGGTTCGGAGGGGCCGCGAAACGTCTCGTGAGACCGCGGGCGTTGGGGTGAATGCGTCGGAAATATGGGGCATTGGGGAAGAGCTGGTACGCATGAGGGCATTTAACGCATCGTCACAAGCGGTGCCTTGCGCGTACAACCCTTATGGGGGGAAGCGTGTCCAACAGGCGTGGCAGAGGTACTCGGATTCACCATCGCCCCAGCGGGCGCAGTGGGCGCGGCAGTGCGCCCGCCACGCTCCCGTGTCTCCGGGGGCATGCCGGTGATCGCCCCCTGGCCCACCGCCGGCCCCGCGCAGATTCCTTCTCAGCGTGGGGACACTGACGACGCGATGGCAGCGGGCACCACAGTCGACCACCTCACCGAGACGTACCGCGCGCACTACCGTTCCCTGCTCGGGCTCGCCGCGCTGCTTCTCGATGACACCGCCTCGTGCGAGGACGTCGTACAGGAGGCGTTCATCCGCGTGCACTCCGCGCGCGGGCGGGTGCGCGAGCCCGAGAAGACCCTCGCCTATCTGCGCCAGACCGTCGTCAACCTCTCGCGCTCCGCGCTGCGCCGCCGCATCCTCGGGCTGAAGCTGCTCTCCAAGCCGATGCCGGACATGGCGAGCGCCGAGGAGGGCGCGTACGACCTGCTGGAACGGGACCAGCTGATCCAGGCGATGCGGGGGCTCCAGCGGCGCCAGCGCGAGGTCCTGGTGCTGCGCTATTTCGCCGATATGACCGAGGCGCAGGTTGCCGAGACGCTGGGGATATCGCTCGGCTCGGTCAAGGCGTACGGGTCCCGGGGAATCGCGGCGTTGCGCGTCGCGATGGAGGCTCCGGCATGAGTGGCAAGGTGTTCGGCCCCTACGACGTGAACCGTCGATCTCGTCAGTGCGATCTCCCCGATGGCTCCGATCCGTATCCTCGGTTCGGCTCCGTGGTGCGTGAGTTGTACGTCGTGCGTGAGGGGCAGGGAGCCGGGGCGTCCGGGGGCGGTGCCGGTGGTGGTCGCGAGGCCGGTGGGGGTTCCGAGGTTGGTGACGGCTCTGTGCTCGGTGACGGTTCTGTGCTCGGTGACGGCGTTGCGTTCGTCGAGGGCGTGGAGACCGTTGGGGTAGACGTGCTTGCCGGTGGTCCCGGGGGCGGTGGTCACGGTGATGGGCCGGACGGCGGTTCCGGCGGGGGCTTCGGCGGCGGGCTCGGCGACGAGGACGACCTGAGGCGACTGCTACAGGCCCGCGTCGGCGACCTGGACCCCGCGCCGGACGCCCTGCAACGGCTGCGCCGCGCGGTCCCGGCCCGCCGTCAGCGGCGTCGGCACGTCGTCGTGGGCGCCGCCGCCGCGCTGCTGCTCGGCGGTACGGCGATCCCCGCCATGGTGCACGTGGCCGATCTCAACGACCCCGCCGAGGACCGGTCCGCCAACGCCGCCAGCAGCACACAGGCCCAGGACAGCAGCGGCAGCGCGCACGGTGAGGGCACCGAGCACGCCTTCCCCCAGCCGACCGGCGAGAACGGCAGGTGGCCGGGCAACGGCAGGACCGAGGGCAAGGGCGGCCGGTCGCAGGAGAAGAACGGCACGGACCAGGGCGCGAGCGGCGCCACGCCGTCCCCGAACGAGACGATGGAGGTCACCTCGCCGGCCTGCAATCGCGATCAGCTCGGCCGCGGCACCAGCTCGGTCGGCCCGGCGGACTCGTCCGGCCGCGTCTACGGCGCGTTCCGGGTGGTCAACACGTCCGGTACGGCCTGCTCGATCGACGGCGGCGGCACGGTCGGCGTCGTCGCGCAGGGCAGCACGAATCCCGACCGTATCCATGTCGTCGACCACACCTCGGGAGATGAAGCCACCGGTCTGCCGGACCCGGCGACCACTCCTGACCAGCTGGTTCTCAAGCCGGGCGAGGCATACGAGGTCAAATTCGCCTGGATCCCGGAAGCCGGCGGCGGCACCGGCGGATGCGCGAATCCGGGCCCCTCGCCCACGCCCGCTCCCTCGAAGGCGCCGGCGGCCTCGCCGGACTCCGGGGCCCCGGCCGCCGACGGCGGCGGGGGCGGCCAGACGGGCGGCACCGACGGTACGGGCGGCGGCGACGGCGGAACCACGGTGTCCGGCGGCGTCGTGCTCAGCCATACGCCGGAGGCCGGCGAGCCCGCCGCGACCGACGCCAAGCTTGCGGATGCCTGCGCGGGGACGGTGTACCGGACCGAGGCGCTGGCGACGAAGTAACGCGGGGCGGCCGGTCGTGCCTGGAGGGGGCGGTGCGGGTCCGCGATGCGGGCCCCGTACCGTTGGTGGGGTGTATCGGTTCCTGCTGACCCCGCGGTGGTGGGGGATCAACGTCTTCGCCCTGCTGGCGATCCCCTTCTGCATCTTCATGGGCAGCTGGCAGCTGGGGCGCTTCGAGGACCGCGTCGATACGCACCACCAGCAGGAGGACCGTTCCGCCCGGGCCAAGGCCGCGGCGGCCCGGCCGCTGGAGAGTCTGCTGCCGGTCGGCCAGTCCACCTCCGGACGTCAGGCCAGCGCCCGCGGCCGCTATGACACCGCCCACCAACTGCTCGTCCCGGACCGCACCTTGGGCGACAAGGGCGAGCGGCAGGGCTTCTATGTGCTGACGCTGCTGCGGACGGACGGCGGCAAGGCCCTTCCGGTCGTACGGGGCTGGCTGCCCGGCGACGCGAACGACAGGGCCGACCGCGCGAAGGTACCTGCGCCGCCGCGGGGCGAGGTGACGGTCCAGGGGGCGCTCCAGGCGTCCGAGAACGAGGGCACGGACGGGGTGCACGCCGGCGGCGGGCTGCCGGCGGGGCAGCTCGGCATGATCAGCGCGGCGTCGCTGGTCAACATCGTGCCGTACCAGATCTACGACGCCTGGATCACGCTCGGCGACGCCCCGGCACCGCTGCGCGCCGTTCCGCCGGCCGCCGCGGAGGGCAGCGGTCTGGACCTCAAGGCGTTCCAGAACCTCGGCTACACCGGCGAGTGGTTCGTCTTCGCGGGCTTCGTCGTCTTCATGTGGTTCCGCCTCTGCCGCCGCGAGGCCGAAACGGCCAGGGACGCGGCGCTCGGCATCCTCCCCGAAACCACCCCGGCGCGGGAGCGGGACGGCGAGGATGCCGAACATCACGGTGTCACCGCGTCACGGCCTCACGGCCGGGCGGATGCTCCCACCGGCACATAGCGCTGCGCGAATTCGAGCTCCAGGCGGACCTGCTTGATGCGCTCCTCCACGACCAGCGAGCCGTGCCCGGCGTCATAGCGGTAGACCTCGTGCGGATGGCCGCGCTGTTCCAGCCGCTGGACGTAGTTCTCCACCTGACGGATGGGGCACCGCGGGTCGTTGACGCCCGCGGAGATGTAGACCGGCGCCCGCACCTCGTCCACATACGTCAGCGGTGACGACGCCCTGAAGCGCTCGGGGACCTCCTCCGGCGTGCCGCCGAGCAGCGTGCGGTCCAGCGCCTTGAGCCCTTCCATCTCGTCGTTGTACGCGGTGACGTAGTCGGCGACGGGGACCGCCGCCAGGCCCACCGCCCACACGTCCGGCTGCGTCCCGAGGCCGAGCAGCGTCAGATAGCCGCCCCACGAGCCGCCGGCCAGGACCAGGCGCTTCGGGTCGGCGAGCCCCGACGAGACGGCCCACCTGCGGACCGCATCGATGTCCTCCAGCTCGATCAGCCCGACGCGATGCTTGAGCGCATCGGTCCAGGCCCGGCCGTAACCCGTCGACCCCCGGTAATTGACGCGGACGACCGCGAAGCCGTGGTCCACCCAGGCCGCCGGGGACGAGGCGAACGCATCGCTGTCGTGCCAGGTCGGGCCGCCGTGTACCTCGAAGATCGTCGGGAACGGTCCCTCGCCCGCAGGCCGCTGCACCAGGGCGTGGATACGGCCGCCGGGGCCGTCCACCCAGGCATCGGTCACCGGCACCGACCCGGGCGCCGTTATCCCGGGCGGGTCCAGCACGACCGCGCCGCTGGTCGACCGCACCTCGGGCGGCAGCGCCGCGGAGGACCACAGGAACTCCACCGTTCCGTCCGGCCGCGCCGTCGCGCCCGAGACCGTACCCGCCGGGGTCTCGACCCGGGTCAGCGGTGTGCGCCCCGCTCCGTCCCCGGTGGCCGGACCGTCGCCATCAGTGCCGGGCGCACCGAGGTCATAGCGCCACAGCTCGCTTCGCGCCTGGTACTCGTGCTCCACCAGCAAGGCCGAGCCGTCCGGATACCAGTCCGCACCCACATCGCCGGGCAGATCTATCTCCAGAGCGGTCTCCACCCCGGTCAGCGGATCCCAGATCATCGGCTCCCAGCGGCCCCGCCGCTGATGTCCCACCAGCAGCCGGGAGTCGCCGTCCACCGGCGCAAAGCCCATCACCGACAGGCCCAGCTCCTCCGTCCCGCCGTTGGTGTCGTCGAGCTCGGCGACCGTCGAGCCGTCGGCCCGTATGACCCGGATCGCGGAGTGCATCGCATCGGCGTGCTCGGTGTGCTCGATCGCGATCAGCGAGCCGTCGTACGAGAGGTCGCCGACGCCCGCCGATTCGCGGTGGCGGTAGATCTCCACCGGCGGCTCTCCGGGCCGTGCGAGATGGATGGTCGAGCCCTCGTCATCCGTCGAGCACCCGACGACCGCCGTGCCGTCGCGGCCGATCGACAGCCCCCGGGGGAAAGAGGGGGCCAGACCCGGGATCGCCGGCTCGTCGGGGCCGCCGGCGAAGGGCTGGCGCATCCACACGCCGAACTCGTCCCCGTCCGTGTCCGAGAACCACCAGATCCACTCGCCGTCCGGCGACAGCGTGCCGTCCGTCGTGCCGTTCGGCCGGTCCGTGGCCTGGCGCCGGCTGCCCGTCGCGCGGTCCCAGGCGTACAGCTCGAAGGTGCCGGTCGCGTTCGAGACGAACAGGGAGCGGTCCGGGGCGTCCTCGGCCCAGTCCGGCAGGCTTGTCCGCGGTGCACGGAACCGCTTCTCCCAGTCCGGCATGTCCGCGGAGACGGACGGGAGGGAGGGGGACGCGGCCGCGGCGGGGGATGCGGGGGCCGAGGTGGAAGAAAGGGCCGGAGGGTCGGGACGATGCGGGTCGGGCGCCTCGGTGGAACCTGTGGTCTCGTTCGTCATGCGCCCATTCTGCGCCCGGCGCCACAAATGCGTTGGCGGGGCCGTCAGCCTGTGGATAACTTCGCCGTATGTGCCGCCCGACGCACCCCACACACCCCACGGACCCCACAGAACCTAGGGATTCCACGGCCCCTGCGGACCGCCGGCCCGGCCCCGACGACTGGCGCGAGGCCAACCGCGCGAGGTGGGACGAGCGCGTGGCCATCCACACCGCCAGCGATTATTACGACCAGGACGGATTCCGCCGGGTCAAAGACGTGATCCGCGCCTTCGAGACCGCGGAGGTCGGCGAGGTCACCGGCCGCAGTCTGCTGCACCTCCAGTGCCACTTCGGCCAGGACACCCTCTCCTGGCTCCACCGCGGCGCGGCCCATGTCGTCGGCCTGGACTTCTCCGAACCGGCCGTCGAGACCGCCCGCGAACTGGCCGCCGAACTCGGCTACGGCCCCGACCGCGCCTCCTTCGTCGCCGCCGACGTCTACGACGCGGCCGAAGCCGTCCCCGACCCGTCGTACGACATCGTCTACACCGGCATCGGCGCCCTGAACTGGCTCCCGGACCTGGTCCGCTGGGCCGAGACGGCCGCCTCCCTCATCACCCCCGGCGGCTTTCTCTATCTCGCCGAATTCCACCCGCTGGGCGACGTTCTGGACGAGGAGACGGGCTCGCGGATCGCCTACGACTATTTTCGCCGTGACGCGTGGGTGGAGGAAACCCCGGGCACCTATACGGACTTCGGCGCGCCGACGGTCAACAACCGCTGCGTGGAATGGCAGCATCCGCTCGGCGATGTCATTTCCGCCCTGGCCGGTGCCGGGTTGCGGATCGACTTTCTGCACGAGCACGACATGACGATGTTCGAGCGCTTTCGCGTGTTGCGGCGGGGCCGCGACGGCTTCTACCGATTCCCCGAGGGACGCCCGCGCATTCCCCTGATGTATTCGGTGAAGGCGAGTCGGCCGCGGTGACATGGCGTACGCCGTCCCGCCGGACCGGGCCGAGGCAGGCGCCCGACGGCTGTGCGACGAGTCTGCCCGCTCCCCGGCCGCGGCCGTGCGCACGGCGCTCTAGCCTGCGGTTGCGTACACCCGGCTGGTGAATTCCGCGATCTGTTTGTCGCTGAGGTTCTTTGCGAGATTGGCCTCGGTGATCATTCCGACCAGTTGGTGGCCGCCCTTGACGTCGATGACCGGAAGGCGCTTGATCTGGTGCGTCTCCATGGTCTCCAGGACCTCGTTGGCGCTCGCCTCCGCGTCGATCCAGTGCAGCGTCTTGTCGAGCGTACCGGCCTGCACCGTCGCCGGATCGATTCCTTCGGCGCAACACTGAACGACGATGTCACGGTCGGTGATCAGACCCATGAGCCTGTTGTTGTCGCCGCAGATGGGCAGGCAACCGACATTCATGTCGCGCATCATTTTCGAGGCGTCCAGCAGCGTCTGGTGTGCGCCCACGCATTGCACCCCGGCGGACATGATGTCTCGGGCCCGTAGCGTCGTAGCCATGATTCCTCCCGCCTTCGGAGCTTGATTTCCCCCGCTTTCGATGACACCACGATTGGCTCGGGGCCGCTCCCTGAGGTATGGCTCTGGCCTATGAGAGCCCGCCGTGCCACTCTGCCGGGCGTCGCAGCCGCGACCTGCCCGGCGAGAGACAAGGAGACAGCGATGAGCGCCTCCCACGACGGTGAACAACTGACCGCGGCACAGGGCCCCGAAGCAACGCTCTCCCACGAGGAAGCGCTCCGGAAGGGGCATACGGCCCGCGGCCGGAGCGCCCTCGACCGCGCCGCGGCCCTATGCCGCTACCTCGGCATCGAGGTCGCGGACGCCGAGTCGGTGCCGAGGACCCCCGCCGCGAAGGCCGCCAACGCCGTCCGGCTGTCGGCCCGGGCGCTCGCACAGCTCGCCGACGGCTCCCCGGACCCTGCGGCGGACGCGCGCTGCGCCCGAAATGCCGCGGCCGCGGCGGCCGTTGTGGCCGATCTGGCCCGGTCCCGCGGCGGTGACGGCGCGCCGGCCGACGCCGCCCATCGCGCTGCCGTCACGGCTTCCCTGGCCGCCGGAGCCGCCGCGGGGCGGACGGGCATGGGCAGGGACGCGGCGCTGAACACCACCGCGGATGCGGCAGAGGCGGCGGCCGTCTCCGCGGCCCGGGACGCGGGCTGGGTGTAACGGGTCAGGGCCGCGTCCGCGGCTCCGCCCCGGTCACGCTCGCGGGGAATCCTCCAGCCACCGGCGCAGCGCGGCGCGGTCCACCTTGCCGTTCGCGTTGACCGGCATGGTGTCCACGGTATGCACCGCCCCGGGCGCCATATAGGGCGGCAGCGTCTCCGCGGACGCGGCGGCCACGGCGGACGGATCCGCCGCGCCGGAGATCACGGCGGTGATCGTCCCGGGGTCCGGCCACATCAGGCATACGGCCTCCACCGCCCCGGACCGGCGCAGCGCCGCTTCGATCTCGCCCAGTTCGATCCGGTAACCATCGATCTTGACCTGCTGGTCGTTGCGGCCGAGGCAGACCAGCTGGCCGTGGTGCCTGCGCACCAGGTCGCCGGTGCGGTAGTACGTCCTGCCGCCGCGTGCGAAGAAGCGCTCGGCGGTCAGCTCGGGCGCCTGCCAGTAGCCGGGCGTGGTCTGGGGGCCGGCCACGCACAGCTCGCCGGTGGCCCCGTCCGCGACCGGGGCCAGGTCCTCGTCCACGATCAGCGTGTGCAGGCCCGGGTAGGGCTGCCCGATCGGCACGTTGTCGTGCACGCAGTGCGCCGGGCTCGTCCGCGGATCCCAGCGGTAGACCGTGCAGGCGATGGTCAGCTCGGTCGGGCCGTACAGGTTCTCCACGGTCGATCCGGGCGCGGCGGCCTGCCATGCCTCGGCGGTGGCCCTGGGCAGCGCCTCGCCGCAGAACAGGCTCCAGCGCAGGGTGGGCATCGACCCGGGGGTGAGCACGCCCCGCTTGCGCAGTACGGCGGCCACCGTCGGCACCGAGAACCAGACGGTGATCCCGTTGCGTTCCAGGTAGGGCAGGGGCGCCAGCAGCTCCTGGGGGTCCGTCGCGCAGACCCGTGCCCCGTTCTCCCAGGCCATGAAGAGGTCGAAGACCGACAGGTCGAAGGTCTGGTCGCCGATCTGCGTGAGCCCGTCGTCCGGTGTCAGCCGATAGCGGTCCTGGTTCGTGTCGAGAAAGGACCGGACGTTGGCATGGGTGACCGGGACCCCCTTCGGCTCCCCGGTGCTGCCCGAGGTGAACAGCACATAGGCGACGTCGTCGGGGCGCACGTCGAGCGGCTGCGCCAGCGGAGCGGCGGCCGCGAGATCGGCCGCGTCCAGGACCGGACCGTCGCCGAGGTCCGGGGCGTCGGCGCGCAGGCTGTCGGGCAGCAGCACCGCCGGCCGCTTCGGCAGGCCGCGCAGGAGTTCCGGCAGTTGGGGCAGCGACGCCGCGTCGACGATCAGCGCGTCGACCGCCGACCGCTCCAGCATCGTCCGGGTTCGCCGTACGGGCAGCTCCCGGTTCAGCGGGACGAAGGCCGCCCCGGCGAACAGCGCGGCGGCCACCCCCAGGTACGCGGCCGTGCTGCGCGAGGCCAGGACGCCGACCCGCCGCGGCCGGGCTCCGGCCGCCTCGACGACCGCGGCGGCCCACTGCCGGGCGGTGTGGGCGACCTCCTGGTAGGTGTACTCGCGTGCGCCGACGGTCAGCGCGATGTGGTCGGGGAGGGCGTCCGCATGGTGCAGCAGCCCGTCGCCCAAGGGCCGGTCCGGCGCCGTTCCGGTCTCCGTCATGCCTCCACCCTGCCGACCGCGGGCGCTCGGCGCCCGTTGGCGGGCTGCGGTCGGGGGACACAGCCGGGCGGGCGGGCCCCGGGGTCCGCCCCGCCCCCCCCCGGACGGCCCTAGCCCGGAAACAGCCCCAAGGCGCTGTCCAGCGACCAGGTCTGCCAGCTCATGGCGAGCAGTCCCGTGACGGATATCAGCGCCATCATCAGGTTCTGCCCCTGCTCTCCCCAGTCGTGGATCATCAGCACGAGATAGAGCAGGTTGAGCACGAGCCCGCAGGCCAGGGCGACGGGTGTCAGGAATCCGACGGTCAGGCCCAGGCCGAGGGCGAGCTCTGCGGAGGCGACGACATACGCCATCAGCCGGGGGCGGGGCTTCACGATGCGGTCGAAGCCGGTGCGGACCGCGGACCAGCGGTGCCGGGCCGCCACACCCGCCGCCCAGGTGATGCCGCCGCCCGCGAACCAGTCCTTCTTGTCCTTGTGGCGCCAGCTTTCCAGCCACCACAGGCCGAGGCCGATACGGAGGACCGCTAGCCACTCGGGCCCGTCGAGCCAGATCGTTTGCATGCCGTTCCCTCCGGTCGCGTACTGAACTGACGGCTCGTCAGTTCAGCGGAAGGCGTCCGCTCTGGCAAGGGGTGCAGTTCCCGATGACGCCTTGTTGTCGCGGGGGACGGCCCATACCCTCGAAGCCGAGGAATCTGATGGGTCGTCAGATCGTGAGCGTAAGGGGTACGGCGTGATCAGCAACGACAGCAGTTCAGGGGAACTCCCCAAGGTCATCAGCGTGGACGACCACGTGATCGAGCCCGCGCACCTCTTCGCGACATGGCTTCCGAAGAAGTACCGGGACCGCGGGCCCAAGCCCTTCACGGCCGGCATCGGGGAACTGGAGTACATCGGCGGGAAGTACCGCTTCACCACCGATCCGAAGGGCCAGATCACCGATTGGTGGGAGTACGAGGGCCTGGTGTTCCCGTACAAGCGCATCATCGCGGCCGTCGGCTTCTCCCGTGACGAGATGACGCTGGACGGCATCACGCGGGAGCAGATGCGGCGCGGGTGCTGGGACCCCAAGGCACGCCTGGCGGACATGGACGTCAACCACGTCGAGGCGTCGCTCTGCTTCCCGACGTTCCCGCGCTTCTGCGGGCAGACCTTCGCCGAGGCCGAGGACAAGGAGGTCGGGCTGGCGTGCGTACGGGCCTACAACGACTGGATGGTGGAGGAGTGGTGCGGCGACAGCGGCGGCCGGCTGATCCCGCTGTGCCTCATCCCGCTGTGGGACGTCGATCTCGCGGTCGCCGAGATCAGGCGCAATGCCGCGCGCGGCGTCCGGGCGGTGACCTTCAGCGAGATCCCCACCTATCTGGGGTTGCCGTCGATCCACTCCGGCTACTGGGACCCGTTCTTCGCGGCGTGCGAGGAGACCGGGACCGTCGTGAACATGCACATCGGCTCGTCGTCCCAGATGCCGGCCGCATCGCCGGACGCTCCGCCCGCCGTGCAGGCCGCCCTGAGCTTCAACAACGCGATGGCCTCGATGATGGACTTCCTCTTCAGCGGCGTGCTGGTGAAATTCCCCCGCCTCAAGCTGGCGTACAGCGAAGGCCAGATGGGGTGGATCCCGTACGCGCTGGAGCGGGCGGACGACGTATGGGAGGAGCACCGGGCCTGGGGCGGGGTGAAGGACCTGATCCCCGAACCCCCGTCGACGTACTACTACCGGCAGATCTTCTGCTGCTTCTTCCGCGACCGGCACGGCGTCGCCTCGATCGAGACGGTGGGGGTGAACAACGCGACGTTCGAGACCGACTACCCCCATGTCGACTCGACCTGGCCGCGCACGAAACAGGTGGCGGCCGAGCACGTCGCCGGGCTGCCTGACGAAGTGGCCTACAAGCTGTTGCGCGGGAACGCCATTCGTATGCTGGACCTACCATTTGACCAAGATCGGACGGCGCTCCTCGCCTGACGGCTCGCGCCGGTATCGCGGAGAGGTGAGCGGATGAGCAATCCCGTAAGCGAAGCCCTGGTGACCCTGGGGCGCGGATACGTACGGGATGCCCCCGGCAGTCTCGGCAAGGCGCTGCTGGCCAAGCGGTTCCTCAACTCCCGGCTGCGGGACCGTCCTCGACGCCGGGTCGTCCGCACCGGATTCGGCTCCGCGATGGCCGTCGACACACGGGATCTCATCCAGCGCTACATCTATCTGTTCGGGCTGTGGGAACCGCATATGACGCACTGGCTGGAGCGCCGGCTGCGTCCCGGCGACACCTTCGTCGACGTCGGGGCCAACATCGGCTACTACAGCCTGCTCGCCGCACGGCTCGTCGGAGAGGAGGGCGGCGTGGTGGCCGTCGAGGCCACCCCGGCCTTCCACCGCCGCGTCCTGCTGCACGCCGGGATGAACGGGTGCGACACCATCCGTGCGGTCAATGCCGCGGTCTCCGACGAGCCCGGGAAGCTGACCTTCATCCTGGCCAGCTCCAGCAATATGGGCGCCGCCAGCATCGTCCCCTACGACGGCCCCGCCGAGGCCACGTTCGAGGTGGAAGCGTATCCGCTGCCGGATCTGCTCACCTCGGAGGAGATCGCCTCGGCCCGGGTGATCAAGGTCGATGTGGAGGGCGCGGAGGGCGGCGTCGTACGGGGCATGGAGCCGATGCTCGGCGCGCTGCGGCCGGATGCGGAGATCACCATCGAGGTGACCCCGGAACGGATGACGGCCCTGGGGGACTCGGCCGACGAACTGCTGGAGATCATGCGCGACCACGGATTCCATGTGTACCGCCTCCCCAACGACTACGCGGCCGGGAGCTATCCGGCGGCGTTGCGCCGGCCGGCCGTGCCGGTGCGCTGGCGGGGTCCGGTGGTCGAGGAGAGCGACCTGATCTTCTCGCGGGTCGATGCCGAAGAGCTGCCGTGAGCGCGGCGGAGACGATCGCGGCGGCCACCGTCGACGGTCAATCGGTGGCCGTGTAGCGCCAGTTGAAGGAGGCGAGCTCCCGGGCCCGGGCCGCCACCACCGTCATCCGGGCGTCGCGTTCCGCGGCGTCGGTGTGGGATGCCTGGCCGGTGGCCTGGCCGGGCCATTTGCGGTAGAGCAGCCCCACCTCGGACGAGAACCAGCCGCGGCTCGTGGCGTTCAGCGCGAGCAGCAGGCCCGTGTCCTCCGAGGCCGGGAGCGCCATCCAGCCGCCGAGGGCGAGCAGCAGGCCGCGGCGGACGAAGAGGGTCGCCGGGTGGACCTGTGCGCGGTAGTCGTGCGCCGTCCAGAAGTCGAGCACGGCGCCGCGCTCGACCGGCCCCGGCGCGGGGTCGCCGGGAAAACCGACGGTGGAGCCGTCGGGTAACAGGTCCAGGGCGCGCGAGGTGGCCCAGCCGAGGGTCCGGTCGGCTTCGAGGGCGGCCAGGTCGCGGACGAGAGTGCCCGGTGGTAACTGATCGTCGGCGTCCAGGATTTTGACGTAGGCGCCGTCCGCATGCGCCAGGGCCATGGTGCGGGCGACACCGGGGCCGCCCGGCCGTCCCTGCCGGAAGGTCACCCGCGCGTCGTCGGGGACATGAGGGGCGACCTCGTCGCTGTGTCCGTCCTCCTGGACGACCCAGTGCCAGTCCCACCCCGCGGGCAGCTCCTGTCGGCACAGTGAGGCGTACGCATCCGGCAGGAAGTGGGCCGACGGGGCGTGCACGGCGGTGACGACGGTGATGCGCCGGGGCACGGCACTCACCACCTTTCCAGGGGAGTGGTGAACAGCAATTCCGTGCGGTCGCCCGGCAGGACGATGTCGGAGACCCCCACGGCACGGTCCCGGATGTCGTACGAGGTCTTGCGGAGCACCAGCACCGAGGTGCCCGGCGGCAGCTCCAGCTCGTCGGCTTCCTCGGCCGTCGGCGGACGGGCGGTGACGCGCTCCTCGATGCGGTCCAGCTCGATGCCCACGGTGTGCAGCTGGCTCTGCGAGCCCCCCGGCCACGGTTCCCTGGTCTCGTCCAGCAGGTCGGGGTTGGACGCGATCAGATCGCGGACGAGATACGAGGTCACCAGGCCGAAGGGCGCGGTCTCGGCCGCGTGCCGGGTGCGGTAGGTGCGCTCCAGCAGCAGGGTGCCCTCGGGGAGGGCGAAGGCCCCCGCGAGGTCCTCGGTCGCCGGGATCTCGCGATACGACGCGGAGAAGACCAGGTCATCGACGTGCAGTCCGGTGTCCTGCTCGGTGGCGCCCGTCGTGGCACGCTGCTCGACGGGCTTGTGTACCCGGTTCTTCTCCCACTGGTGCCGGAGGTTGGACCGCACCACCGGGGTGCGGGGCCGCCGGGCGATCCGCTCGTACGCCGCTGCCATGGCCGCTCACCGTTCCGTCGCCGTGCGCCCCGGCGGCAGGCCGGGCGAGATCAGCTTACGACTCCTCACAAAGAGGCGAGAGGCGGAACATGCGGCGGAAAACGACAGCGCCCGACCGCTGGCGACGGGGGATGCACCAGCGATCGGGCTACCGCCAAGACTAACAAGGCTGACCCTGCTTCGGGAGTCGACTGCCCAGCTCCATGGGGGAGTTGTGGCCGGGATCACGCGATGGGGTCAACCTTGCCCGGATCTCCGACAGGGCCGGGCCGCGGTCTGTTATTCGCCGCACGGGGGCGCGTACGAGAGGCGGGGCAGGTACTCGTGCCATTTCTTCGGCGTCAGAACGCCCCGGGTGGTGGCGCAGATCCGGCGGATGGCCTGGTCGGCGGAGAGATCCCAGAGCCGGACGGTATCGGCGCCGCTGGACACTCCGAGCAGGTGGCTGCCGGGGCTGAAGGTCAGGAAGTTGCCCGTTTTGGCGGTGGGGCTCAGCGACTGGCCGATGGGCGTGGCCCTGGAGGGAACGGCCAGGTTCCACAGACGGACCGTGTCGTCGTTGCCGCCGCTGGCGAGGGTGCGGCCGTCCCGGCTGAAGGTCAGCGAGACGACGGCTTCGGTGTGGCCGGTGAGCGGCGAGCCGAGCCGCGTCGCCCGGTGCGGGTCGGTCACCTTCCACAGGCGGACCGTGCCGTCGTCGCTGCCGCTGGCCAGCGTATGGCCGTCGGGGCTGTAGGCGAGCGTGTTGACGGGGCCCAGGTGGCCCTTGAGGGGCGCGCCGAGCGGGGCCGTGCGACGGGGGTCGGTCACGTTCCAGAGGCGGATGGTGCTGTCCGCGCTGCCGCTGGCCAGGGTGCGGCCGTCCGGGCTGAAGACGAGGGTGTTGACGTAGCCGGTGTGGCCGGTGAGGGGTTTGCCCAGGCGTCGGGGGTGGGCCGGGTCGGTGATGTCCAGCAGCTGGATGGTCCGGTCGTCGTAGTCGACGGCCAGGGTGTGTCCGTCGGGGCTGAGCGCCAGCTCGTCGGGGCCCGCGTAGCGGGTGTGCAGCGGGACGGTCGGGCGGTGGACGACGGGGTGGGCGGGATCGGCGACGTTCCACAGCTGGACCGTGTTGCTCGTTCCCGTCAGGACGGCGAGGGTGCGGCCGTCGGGCGAGAACACCAGCGACCGCAGGTCCCGTTCCCCGGTCGGGAGGGGGCTGCCCAGCGCCGTGGGCCGCGCGGGATCCGTCACGTTCCACAGCCGGACGCTGCCGTCGCCGCTGCCGGTGGCGAGGACCTTGCCGTCCGGTCTGAACGTCCCGATCCGGCCGATCATGTCCGACGCCGGAATCGACCACAGCCGGATCCTGCTGTCGCCGCTGCCGGTGGCGAGGGTGCGCCCGTCGGGGCTGAAGCCCACCGCGTACATCTCGCCGCTGCTGCCGGCGAGGGGCTCGCCGACCTGCGACGGGTACGCCGGATTGCGCACGTTCCACAGGCTCGCGGTGCTGTCCGCGCTGCCGGCGGCGAGCATGCTTCCGTCGTGGTTGAAGGCGACCGACCACACGGGACCGGTGTGGCCGGTCAGCGGCGCGCCGATCTGGCTCGCGCGGCGCGGGTCGGTGACGTTCCACAGCCGGATGGTGTCGTCCTTGCTGCCACTGGCGAGCGTGCGGCCGTCGGGGCTGAAGGCGACGGAGTGCACGGTGTTGGCATGGCCGGTCAGCGGCGGGCCGAGCCGGGCCGGGTGCCGCGGGTCGGTGAGGTCCCACAGCATGATCGTGCTGTCGTCGCCGCCGGCCGCCAGGGTGTGTCCGTCGGGGCTGAACGCCACGGAGCGCACGGGGCCGGTGTGGCCGGTCAGGACGCCGAGGTCCCGGGGACGGTGCGGGGTCCGCATGTCCCACAGGCGGACGGTGTGGTTCTCGTCGGCGGAGGCCAGGGTGCGGCCGTCCGGGCTGAAGGCGAGCAGGGAGATCGTGCCGTCATGCCCGGTCAGGGGCGTGCCGAGCGGGCGCGGGTGGCCGGGGTCGCGGACGTCCCACAGCCGGATCGTGCCGTCGTCCGAAGCGCTGGCGAGGGTGTGGCCGTCCGGGCTGAAGACCGCGGTGCTCACCCAGCTCGTGTGGCCGGTGAGGGGCTTGCCCAGGGCGCGCGGGCGGGTGCGGTCCGCCACGTCCCACAGCCGTACGGTGCGGTCGTAGCTGGCGGTGGCCAGGAGCCGTCCGTTCGGGCTGAACGAGGTGAGATAGACGGCGCCGGTGTGCCCGAGCAGCGGTGTGGCCAGCGGCGCGTTCACGATCGAGATCAGCCGGTTGACGGTGTCCTCGTCGTCCGGCCGCAAGCGGTGGGCCACCAGGTCGAGCTGGGCGGACAGCGACGGATCGGTGTGCTGGACGCGGTCGGCCTCGGCGAGCACCTGCTCGAACACCGCGTCGTCCCGCTGCTGCCAGGCGACCACCGCCGAACCGACGGCCAGCAGCGCCAGCGCGGCCAGGGCCGCCACCGCGCCACGGCCGATCCACACGGTGCGCTTGCGCAGCCGGACCGAAGCGGCCAGGAACTCCACCGCGCTGCGGGTCAGAAAGGTGTCACCGGCCGAACGCGCCCAGGTGCGGGCCTGGTCGAGACGGGAGCCCCGGTAGAGCAGCGAGGTGTCGCGGTGCGACGTCTCCCAGGCCCAGCCGTCCTCCTCCAGCCGCTGGCGCAGCAGGTTGCCGTTGCGGTCCTCGTCGATCCAGTCGCGCAGCCGCGGCCAGGCGTGCAGCAGCGCTTCGTGGGTGATCTCCACGGCCTCCGCGTCGAGCGTCACCAGCCGGGCGTGCACCAGCGCTTCGAGCGATTCCTCCGTTTTGTTGGGGTCCGTCGATTCGTCCGCCAGCTGGCGCCGCGTCCCCCGCCGGCGGGTGGCCTGGGTGTCCTCGCCCAGCCGGACCAGCCGGAGCAGCAGCAGCCGGGCGGCCGAACGGGCCGCCGGGTCGAGGTCGGACCAGGCCCGCTCGGCGGTCGCCGCCACCGCCCCCTGGATGCCGCCCGCCGCGCGGTAGCCGGCCAGCGTCAGCCGTCCCGCCTTGCGTCGCTGCCAGGTGGCGAGCAGGGCGTGGGACAGCAGCGGCAGCACGCCCGCGTCATGCGTCCCGCCGGGGCCGTCGGCGCTCACCTCCCGGACGATCAGCTCGGCCAGCCCCGGTTCGAGTTCCAGCCCCACGGCCTTGGCCGGTCCGGCCACCGCCTCGCGCAGCTCCGCGCTGGTCAGCGGCCCGAGCACCATATGCCGGTGTTGCAGCGCATCGGCCAGTTCCGGATAGCCGAGGCAGTGCTCGTAGAAGTCGGCGCGTATGCCGACGAGGACGAGGACGGGGGCCGGGTCACCCGCGTCGGACGGCGTGCACGCGGCGTGCAGGACCTCGATGAAGGCGCGCCGGTCGGCCTCGTCGGAGCAGAGGGTGAACGCCTCCTCGAACTGGTCCACGATGACGACCGGACGGGCGGCGGACGTCCCGCGCCCCGCCCATGCCCGGACGGCCTCCCGCACGGCCGGCGCGAACTGCGCGGTACCGGGCGCCGTCGCCGCCGAGCCCCGCGCGGCGGAGACGACGTCGGCGAGCTCGGGGATCCGGCCGGTCAGCTCGGCGAGCGGATCGCCGCCCGGCACGAGCTGCACCGCCTCCCCGACCCGGCCGTCCTCGTCGCCCAGCGCGCCGCCGTGCAGCGCGGGCACCAGGCCGGCGTTCAGCAGGGAGGACTTTCCCGCCCCGGAGGCGCCCACGAGCATGACCAGGCCGCCCGTCTTCTCCGCCGCGCGGAGCTGGGCGATCAGGGCCTCGGTGCTCCGCTCCCGGCCGAAGAACCACCGGGCGTCCTCCGGGCGGTACGACGCCAGCCCCCGGTAGGGGCAGACACCGGGGACGGACGGGGCGTCGGCCGCGGGCCGTTCCTCCTCGTCCGCGGAGGCCGCGGGGCGGTCGCCGACCGGATCGGCCACCGCGCGCTCCCACAGGAGCTGCCACTGGGCCTGGTCGTACAGGCCCTCGGAGACCGGCACGGGCCGCAGGCGCCGCGCCTCGGGGATCAGGACGTGCAGCACCGCGGCGAGGGTGGCGAACTGGGCGGGCGCGTTCCTGGCCCGTCGCCAGTCGCTGATCCGCTGCGCGGACACCCGCACGGGCCGCCCGCGTTCGTCGACCCGGCGGCTCCGCACGACGGTCTCGGCGACGCGCTTGAGGGGAGGATTTCCGGCCTCCTTGTACAGCAGTGCGAGACGCTCGGCGAAGGCCGCACGTGCCCCTGAGTCGCAACTCAAGGTCTCCACTCCTTACTTCCCCCGCACTGGACATCCGGACCGGAAAACTCACCCTAGCTGGCTGACCTGCGATAAAGCCGTCCGTCCGGCTCCGGAACCCCCCTCGGTCCCGGCCCTGGCTGGCAGGATCGCGAAGCAGCAGCGCAGCAACCGTACGCCGCCTGGACAGACCACCAGCACGGCGTCCGGAGAGGCAACCATGGGTGCCCCATGACGCCGCATGGTCTCGGTCACCTTCCGCCGGAAGGACGGGACGGCGGCGGCGGTCTCGCCGCGTCTGCTCAAGAGGCCCGCGAGCCGGTCCCGTCGGACCTTGTTCGCGTAGACCAGGGGTTCGCCCTTTCCGCGATCCGCGCCTGTACGGGGGGCGCGGATCGACACCGCCCGCGCCGTTCGGCACCGGTCCCCACGAGGGGAGGGACCGGTGCCGGAGGGCGCGGAGTCGTGTGGCGGGGGTGCCGGCGCCCTGAGTGGTCGCGTCCGGCCGGGGCGGACGGCAGGCTGGCCGGACAGCCGGTTCGACGTCCCGACGCTCCGGCCCACGAGCAGCCCCGACGGGAGACGCCATGCAGCACGACCCCGGCGACCTCGCCGCCACCCAGAAGGAACAGCGGGAACAGTGGCAGCGCACCTACGCCATGCACCCCGGCATGTACGGCGAGCGGCCCTCCGCCCCCGCCGTGCACGCCGCGGAGGTCTTCCACGCGCGGGCGGCCGAGGACGTCCTGGAACTCGGCGCCGGTCACGGCCGCGACGCCCTCCACTTCGCACGGCAGGGCTTCGCCGTCCGGGCCACCGACTTCAGCGCCACCGGCCTTCGGCAGCTCCGGGAGGCCGCCCGCGCCCAGGGAGTCGCCGCCCGCGTGACCACCGCGGTCCACGACGTACGCGACCCGCTGCCGCTGCCCGGGGCCTCGGTGGACGCGGTCTTCGCGCACATGCTGCTGTGCATGGCGCTGTCCACCGACGAGATCCATGCGCTCGTCGGCGAGGTCCGGCGCGTGCTGCGGCCCGGCGGCACCTTCGTCTACACGGTCCGGCACACGCAGGACGCCCACTTCCGTGCGGGCACCCCCCGCGGCGACGGCATCTTCGAGCACGGCGGCTTCGCGGTGCACTTCTTCGACCGCGCGCTGGTCGATGCGCTCGCCGAGGGGTGGCGCCTCGACGAGGTCCATGCCTTCGAGGAGGGCGAGCTGCCGCGCCGCCTGTGGCGCGTGACGCAGACCCGGCGCCCATGACCGCGCCGTGGCGGCGGCCTCGCGGCCGGGTGTGACACTTTCGCCCGGCGTGCCGCAGTGGGGGGTGCCGATCATTGTCGGCCGTGCGGTGTCTTGAAGTATGCGGTCCCCCCGCCTCAAGGCGCCGCGCGTGGCGCGGGCGGTCCCCCAGCCGGCCGCCCGCGCCATCAGACCGCCGGTCGCGAAGTGGCGGTCCGAGGACATCGATGTGAAATAGCGGTGAAGGGAGTTTCGGATTCGTTCAACGGGCAATGCGGGGCACCGTGAGATACCCCAATGACGGCATACCGCAAAATCGCCCATACGGCTCCAGGTCAAACTCTCCCTACCACGGCGGATCAAACTCACCGGATGTCGGTGATACGGCTCCGCTGCCGAATTCCGGGGCGCACGCCCCGCACCGCAGCAATTCGCCCTCGCCCTACGACCCCGCCCCGGCCGCCCCGTACAACGCCGTTCCGAACACCACCTCCGACGCCAGGAGGAGTTGGCAGGGAAACCGGCGAGGCGCCGGAACGGACCGGCTCGCCTTGATCATTCACAGCCTCGCGGATGTCGCCGCGGTAATTCTCGGGCTGTGGATCCTGCTGTATCTGCTGGACGCGAATCAGGCGAATGCCTTCGTCGGCTTCGTGCACGGTGTGGCCGACTGGCTCGCCGGTTGGTCGCAGGACATCTTCATCATGAAGACGGAAGGGCTGCGGGTGTTCTTCAACTACGCCCTTCCCGCGCTGATCTACCTCGGGGTCGGTCATGGTGCAGCCGCCTGGCTGCGACGTCTCTGAACTGCGCTTTCGCCGAGCTCAGGGGACGCATACCGGCCGTGTCCCCTGAGCGCCCGTCGACCGGTTCCGCAGGCGCGAAGGTGCCGGTTTCCGTGTTCCTCGGCGTGCCCGAATTCTCGTGATCGGCCATGACTGCCCGTTCGGTCGCACCCTTGTGCATTTGACGGGACATTGCAGTCGGTGCGCTCGTGCGCTGTGCATCAGGTCGGAAACAGTTTTCCCAGGCTCAGCCCCTGGGTTTGCGTTCGAGGCAACCCGAGAATGCACACTGCCGGGCATGAATCAGAGGACCCACGGCAGATACGCCGACTTCCAGGAACCGTATGAGCCCTCAGGCGCCGCACGTCCCCCCAATGAGTACGGGCCGTATGAGTCCGGGCCGTATGAGTCCGGACCACCCCCACGCCGGCGCGGAACGATCAAGCGGATTCTGATATCCGTCCTCGTCGTTCTGCTCGTGGTGGCGGTCGGCACGTATTTCTGGGCGGACTCCAAGCTGCGCAAGGAAGTCGATCTCGGAAAGGTCATCGACCGCCCGGCGGAGGGCGAGGGCACCAACTACCTGATCGTCGGCTCGGACAGCCGTAAGGGCATGTCGGCCGCCCAACGCAAGTCGCTGCACACCGGCGGCAGCGCGGAGGCGGGTCAGCGGACCGACTCGATGATGATCCTGCACATCGGCTCGGGCGGCCCGACGCTGATCTCCCTGCCGCGCGACTCGAACGTGACCATCCCGCAGTTCCGCGGTTCCGAGACCGGCCGGCTCAGGCCCGCGATGGGCGCCAACAAACTCAATGCGGCCTACGCCTTCGACGGTCCGCAGCTGCTGGTCCGCACGGTCGAGTACAACACCGGGCTGCATATCGACCACTACGCCGAGATCGGCTTCACCGGCTTCGCGAACATCGTGGAGGCGATGGGCGGCGTCGAGATGAACCTCGACAAGGGCTTCACGGACAAATGGTCGGGCGCCGACTTCAAGGCCGGCAAGCAGACCCTCAACGGCGCCCAGGCGCTCGCCTTCGTCCGTACCCGGCACGCCTTCGCCACCAGCGACCTGCAGCGCACGAAGAACCAGCAGAAGTTCCTCTCCGCACTCGCGAACCAGGCGGCCTCGCCCGGCACGGTCCTGAACCCGTTCGCGCTCTACCCCGTCATGAGCGCGGGCCTGGACACCCTCGTCGTCGACAAGGACATGAACCCCTACCTGCTGGCCCGGATGTTCCTCGCCATGAAGGACGTCAACAGCGGCGACGGCAGGTCCATGAACATGCCGGTCTCCGGCAGCGTCGGCGGCAATCTCCAGTGGGACAGGCCGAAGGTCAAGCAGCTGGTGAACGAGCTGAAGAGCGACGAACCGGTCACCGTCACCAGCGGCGGCTGATCGGCCGCGATCCGGCACGGATACGGCCGCGATCCGGCCGCCGGCGGTCCGTGCGGGGCGGCGCGGGCGGTGCCCAGAGGGGGGATGGCACCGCCCGCGCCGTGTGCACGGATCCGTCGGCACGGGGGGAACCGCAGGATCCGTGTGTGCCGATGACCAGTCGGCTACTTCTTCTGCGTCACCGGCCGGTTGGTTGTCACACCCGCACGCCAAGGCGCCTGGAAGAGCGGATATGGCCGCACGTATCGGACGTATCGCCGGGCGGGGTAACACGACGGCACCCCGCGACGCAGAAGTGCATACGGGCGCACAGCGCCCCCGTTTGTGATCACGGCCAGGGTGACTCCTGTGGGGGGTGGCCACCCTGGCCGTCATCACTCTTCCCCCCGTCCCGTCCCCGTCGTCGAGGCGCTGCGTCCGCCAGATTGCGACTCCCATGAGCCACCGGCCCGAATTCCTGCCCGCGGACGACCGGTACCACGGCGTCCGTCGCGGCACCGCCGCACAGCGGACGGCCCTGATCATCCATACGATCGCCGACATAGCCGCCGCGTTCCTGGGGCTCTGGATCCTGCTCTACCTGCTCGACGCGAACCAGGGCAATGTCTTCGTCCAGTTCGTCCAGGGCATGGCCGACTCGCTCGCCTGGTGGGCGCGGGACATCTTCACCATGAACACCGAAGGGCTGCGCGTCGCCCTCAACTACGGCCTGCCGGCCGTGATCTACCTGCTCGCCGGACATCTCATCGCCGGACGGGTACGCCGCCTCTGACCGCCTCCGGCGAGATCCTGAGCGCTTACGTTCCCTCGTCGGTGTCGGCCGCGACGAGAGCCTGCCGCAGCCGCCCGACGCCCATGCTTGACGCCTAGCCCCCGGCTCTATCCCATGGACGTAGGCCGGCCGGTCCAGCGGCCGCGGCCCTCGGGTTCCAGCCGCTGCCCGCGGGCTTCTTCGCCACACTGGCCGCGTTGGTCGTGTGTTACCCGGGCCTGGTCGAGAACGGCAAACGGTTCTTCCACCGCGCTGCCAGGGCCCCCGCCCGGCCGAGCCCGGCACCCGGCCACCGCCATCTGCGGCGCCGCGCCGCGCGCTTCAGCACCGCCCAGCGACGCAGGGCCGCGCTCCACAGACGTCCAGGCCCGGGTGAGGGTGCCAAGGCCAACTTGAAAGAGTTGTTCCGGCAAGTAGTTCCGGCCTGATTTCCCTGGCTCCCTGCGCGGCCGAGTTGCTGAGGCAAGGACATCACGCTCTGGAACTGGCACGCTGTTCCACCTGGTCAGGGGGTTGTTCCGTACTCGTAGGGATGTGGGAGCGACGAACCGTCCATTTTCGCCAGGCCCTACAGAGCCGACGGGGGGACGATGGAGGTGAACTGATTCGACCACCCTGTTCCTGAGAGGAGCAGACGGTATGGCTTCCTCTTCCTTCGATTCCTCGGGTGCCGGCCCTCCGCGCGGCACCGAGACACCGGACGCCTCCGGCACCGAAAGCCTGGGTGGCTTGGCCGACATGGGCTGGCAGGCCCTTCTCACCATGGGCCTGGCTGCCATCGCACTGGGTGTCGTGGTCCTTGCCTGGCCTCAGGAGACGCTGCGGGTCGTCGGCGTGCTCTTCGGCGTCTATCTGCTGGTCATCGGTGTCTTCCAGCTGGTCGCCGCCTTCGGTACGCATGTCCCCCGGCATCTTCGGGCGCTGCATTTCCTCGCCGGTGCGCTCTCCGTCCTCCTGGGTCTGATCTGCTTCCGGGGCACGCTGGAGTCGATTCTGCTGCTCGCCCTGTGGATCGGCTTCGGTTGGCTGGTGCGCGGCATCATGGTGACAGCGACGGCTGCCTCCGCTCCCCGGGATATGCCGGCACGAGGCTGGATGCTGTTCGCCGGAATCATCGGCTTGCTGGCAGGCACCGTGCTGATCGTCGCGCCGTTCACCTCGATCGCCGCGCTCACCCTGACGGTGAGCATCATGGCCATAGTCCTTGGGGCGGTTGAGGTATTCCACGCCATAAGGATGCGGGCCGACGTCAGCCGCCTCGCTCCCGGCACCACTGCCGAGCGACGTCCGCTGTTCCACTCCCGGCCGCACCCCCAGCACTGATTCTCGCGACTGCCGTGCTCCGCTGAGTGCGGCAAAAGTGGGTGTGGTGATGGCTGGAGCTGAGGCGCGTACCCGGGTAGTGGTCGTGATGAATCCACGCTCGGGCGGCGGCAGTCCTGCTCGTTTCGACCTGGCCAATCGGGTCGAGGGCATGGGAGCGCGGGTCTGGTCGACCAGTGTCGACGACGACGCGGCGTCACTCGCGAGGCTCGCCGTCCAGGAGGGGGCTGAGGTACTGGGAGTGGCGGGCGGAGACGGCACGATATCGGCCGTGGCTGCGGTGGCCGCTGACACGGATCGCCCGTTGCTGGTGCTCCCGGCAGGCACGCGCAACCACTTCGCCCGGGACCTTGGCCTCGACATCCGCAACCCGGTGCCCTCACTGAGCGCCCTGACCGATGGCGTGCCCACACGTGTGGATCTCGGCTTGGTAGGCCCGCGCGTCTTCATCAACAACGTCTCTTTCGGCCCCTACGCCGACGCCTTGCTGGACCCTGGGTACCGGGAGGACAAGGTGCGCGCCCTCGCCTCGGTCACTCCCGATTACCTCACAGGAAGGCAATGCGTCGAAGCCGACGTGGACACCCCGCGGGGAGCCGTCCACTTGCCGCAAGTGGTGCTGGTCTCCAACAACCCGTACCACATCGCCACTCCCCGCTACCTGGGGCGTCGCTTCACGCTCACCTCAGGACTGCTCGGCGCCATCGTGCTGAAGCGTCCGACCGACACCCCACCAGACCTCCTCCGACACCTGCGCAGTGAGCTGCTGCGGCAGCAGCCCCCAGGTACGGCAGGTGATGCGGCGAGCGTCTGGAGGGCGGCCAGCATCACGTTGCGCGGCCGGGGCCGGCAACTGGATGCAGGGATCGATGGCGAAGCCGTAACGTTGCCTCTTCCGGTCACGTGCGAAATCTGGCCAGGTGGACTGCAAGTGCTGCTGCCGAGAGACCGGCCAGGAATCCCCCCGGAGCCGGTGCCCGGGCTCCCGCGAGCGCCGCGTGGCCCCTGAGGACAGACGGACGACGTCGAAGGGCCACCACCGCGAACTTGAGTTCTCGTGGTCGTCGCAACACCCCAGCTCAGGGGATGGGGTGCGTGGCAGCGACTGTCTGCGTCCGACCCGCTCCGGCCGACCGAAGGCAATATCAGCCTCGCTGGAGTCAGCCGTTGCGAAACGTGCGATGCCACGCAAGACCACGCCGGCGCTGGTCACGGCCTGGGGAGCGTGCCGCGCAGGTGATCGAGGTGCTGCCGCACGTGGTCCGCCAGGTCGGCGTAGAACGGCACGCGGGCCGCCGCCTGGAGGATTTCGGTGCAGGCGGTCAGCTCCCCGAGTCGGCCGGAGGGAGTGCCCAGGACGTGGGCGAACTCCTTGCTGACTCGTTCTCGGCCGACCAGTCCCGCACCTTGAGCAGCCGAGGTCGGGGCACAGCGGGAGGCACGGATCGTTCCGCTTCCTCGGGGCCTTCCCACAGCCTCCCGCCCGCTTTGCCCTCGGGTTCGCTCACGAGCCGTGGCCAGGCGGGGCCGTCCGGGGTCGTGACGGCGCCGGACAGGGTCCGGCCGGCGTATCCCCACACCTCTCCGCCCGCGACATCGGTGCCTTCCAGCAGGGCACAGGCGCGGTCGCGAGCGGAGAGCATGCGGTCCCTGACTGCCGGCTCAGGGGCAGTGAACATCAGGCTTGCTACCTTCTGCGGCTGACGGCGGCGACATCGGCCGCGACCAACTCAGTTACCAGAGCGGCGATCTGGCCGACGGGGAGCGACGAGGCTACCGCCAACTCGCCCAGGGATGCGGCCCTTCCCTCGGCGAGGGCCTGATCACGTCCAACCCGGCGGCCAGGCGGCGCGGACGCGGCAAGCGCGCCGGCCGATCCCGCGACCGCGGCCCGGAGGGCGGGCGCTCGACGCCCGCCTGGCGATGTGTCCCACATCACCCGTGCGCGTGCTGAACGAGTCCCTGCAGGCGCGGCTGATGCTGCGTTAGCAGGGGAGCCCGGGAGCCGGATTTCGAAGTTGGCTCCCAAACGGCTCCAGACTTCTCCCAGGAGGCGGTCTGCGGATGGTGTCACCCTGGCCGCGCGTCGCTTTGCACCAGCACGTTTGCGTGATCTTGTTCGCTACTGCTCGGCTGCTCACAGTCGAGTTCCGCAAGGCCCGCGGGATTAGCGGGATGGCCGCCTTTGGAGCGCAGCGGGAGGATGAGTAGGGCTTCGTCGACGGCCCTCAGGCTTCGTCCGCCATGACAGAAACCGGCCATGCGAACTATGAATGCCTACTGCCGCCAGTGCAGTTTTTCCTCGGCTGCGGCAAAGGGATCAAGGCTGCCCGCAATGGCCGAGCACCGCGTGCCAGGCCAGCTCCGCTGCCCCGGGTCGGCCTGTGGGCAGTGTTTTCCGTCCCGCTGCCCGCTCGGGTTGTCCTCAGACTGCGCAGCCGCGGCTTTTCCAGCACCCGTCCTCCGAGACGGGACGGTTGCTTGCATGAGCTCATGACTCCGGAGATGCCCAGCGGGCCGAGCGGGAAAGACGTCATGCCCTGGCCCCGCGATCTCACCCGGCACGCCGCTCCTGTCATGCCGCGCCGCGAACCGTCCCCGACGGTTGTGCGGTGCGGTTCGGCCAGGCGTGGTGGGTACCCGGCTCGTGCCTGCGGAGCCCGGGTGGTGGCCGAGGAGGTCGACGTATTTCCGCTCGAATACGGGCGAGCGTCGATCCTGAATATCTCATGCCGCAACTACAGAAATGGCCACTGGCACGGTAGGGGTTTTTTACGCTCTCGAAAACTTCGGGATCATCTGCCACGCATGGCCGCCAGTACCGTGCTACCTTCGATCTCAGTTGCAGTTGTGGTTCCCAAGACTTCAAGCGTGCTCGCTGTCGTACACGGCGGAGCGCTTTCGTATTGCCGGTGATTATTTCCGGACGGGCAATCAACGCAGCGATACGGAGCTCGCACGGTGTGGGCTCCGGGCACTGCCCCGAAGGAGATATGACATGGCTACTGGCACCGTGAAGTGGTTCAACGCGGAAAAGGGTTTCGGCTTCATCGAGCAGGACGGCGGCGGCGCCGACGTCTTCGCCCACTACTCGAACATCGCTGCCCAGGGCTTCCGCGAGCTGCAGGAAGGCCAGAAGGTGAACTTCGACGTCACGCAGGGCCAGAAGGGCCCGCAGGCCGAGAACATCGTTCCCGCCTGACGCTGACGCTGACGCTGACGCGTAGCACTGTAGCTGGGGCCCGCACCTTGGGTGCGGGCCCCAGCTCGTTGCTTTTCGGTGTTTCCCGCGTGTCCCACAACGGCCGCACACGTGGCGTGCGGGCAGCCAGTTGCTCCTCTTTGCGGCGTTGCCGGTCCCGCTTCGGTGTGCAGGGTCGACATATTCCCGCCCCGCTTCGTTCCATCTCATTTCATCGGTTCGTTCTTGCGATTCTCTGTGTGCGGCTCATTGCCGCCGGGAATTCCTCGACGCACCGCATCGAGGAAGGTTCTCCATGAACCGCACAGCTCGCACGAATGACCGCTACTCCCGCTCTGCCCGCTCGTCCGGCTCAGGCCGCGGCGGCTACCGCTCCGGTCGGCCGAACCGCTCGGGCACGGGTCGTTCCGGGGGCCCCGGACGGCGTCCCGCGACACTGCAGGGAGAGTTCGCCCTGCCCGTCACCCACACCCCCGCCCTGCCCCCGGCCGAGGCTTTCGCCGAGCTGGACATGCCGTCGCCGCTGCTGGCGGCCCTCAGCGCGGAAGGCATGTCCGCCCCGTTCCCCATCCAGGCCGCCACGCTGCCGAACTCGCTGGCCGGGCGCGATGTTCTCGGCCGCGGTCGCACCGGATCGGGCAAGACGCTGGCCTTCGGTCTGGCCCTGCTGGCCCGTACCGCCGGGCAGCGCGCGGAGCCCCGTCAGCCGCTGGCACTGGTCCTGGTCCCGACCCGGGAACTGGCCCAGCAGGTCACCGACGCCCTCGCCCCCTATGGCCGGTCGCTCAAGCTGCGGCTGGCCACCGTCGTCGGCGGAATGTCGATCGGCCGCCAGTCCAGCGCACTGCGCGGCGGGGTCGAGGTGGTCGTCGCCACGCCGGGACGGCTCAAGGACCTCATCGAGCGCGGTGACTGCAGGCTGAACCAGGTCGCTGTCACCGTGCTGGACGAGGCGGACCAGATGGCCGACATGGGCTTCATGCCCCAGGTCACCGCGCTGCTCGACCAGGTTCGGCCCGAGGGGCAGCGGATGCTCTTCTCGGCCACCCTGGACCGCAACGTCGACCTCCTGGTCCGGCGCTACCTGACGGACCCGGTGGTCCACTCCGTCGATCCTTCGGCGGGCGCGGTCACGACGATGGAGCACCACGTGCTGCACGTCCACGGCGCCGACAAGCACGCCACCACCACCGAGATCGCCGCCCGCGAAGGTCGGTCGATCATGTTCCTGGACACCAAGCACGCCGTGGACAACCTCACCAGGCATCTGCTGAACAGCGGTGTCCGCGCCGCGGCCCTGCACGGTGGCAAGTCCCAGTCCCAGCGCACCCGCACCCTGGCCCAGTTCAAGACCGGCCATGTCACCGTCCTGGTGGCCACCAACGTCGCCGCCCGCGGCATCCACGTCGACAACCTCGATCTCGTCGTCAACGTCGACCCGCCCAGCGACCACAAGGACTACCTGCACCGCGGTGGCCGTACCGCGCGCGCCGGCGAGTCCGGCAGCGTCGTCACCCTCGTCCTGCCCAACCAGCGCCGCACCATGAACCGCCTGATGGCGGACGCGGGCATCACCCCGCAGACCACCCAGGTCCGCTCCGGCGAGGCCGAACTGAGCCGCATCACCGGCGCCCAGGCCCCCTCCGGCACCCCGGTCACCATCGCCGCACCAGTTGTCGAACGTGCCAAGCGCAGCGGCTCCTCCACGCGAGGCCGCCGCAGCCGCCCCGCCCAGGCCCGTCGTGCCGCCGGATCAGCCCGTACCGGGACACCGACTGCGCGGCAGACCTCCTCGGCCCCGGCCGCCTAGGCCGGTCAGGACGATCACGCTCGGCTTGTCGGACCACCATCGTCACGGAGGCTTTCGTTGATGCTGCAGAGCTACCCCCAGGGGGACTTCCCCGGCAAGGCAGCCGGCGACGTCATGTCGGCGCCGGGACCACAGGTCGGCGACGACATGATCGTCGACGTGGCTCTGTCCGTCCTCATCGGGGCCGGTGCCGACCATCTCCTCGTCCGTGACGAGGACGGGCGGTGTACGGGCCTGATCACCCGTTCCCAGATGACAGACCATCACCAAGGCTCCTGGTACACCGAGGAGACCCGGTTGCGGGACCTCATCTACGACCGTGGGCCCTTCACTTCGCCCGTGATGTCTGCACACGACGCGGAACGCGCCATGCGTCAACGCGCGCTGTGGGCCTCACCCGTGATCGGTGAGGACGGGCACGCCCTGGGCGTCGTCGTTCTCACCCGTTGATCCCTCTCCGCCGGGCCGGCGATCCGTTTCCGGCTTCTCTTCGACCTTGTGGAGGCACTATGCGCGTCGTCATCGCCCGCTTTCCTTTCGACCTGCTCAAGACCGAGGTGCAGGATGCGATGAAGGGCATCAAAGCTGAACCCGTCACGGGTGAGTCCGTGCTCATCGGTCGCCGCCATTACCCCGTCAAGCAGGTCGGGGAGATCATCACCGGGCAGGATCGCCGTGACTTCTCCGCCTGTGAAGTGACCCGAGCCCTGAGCCGCCTCGGCTTCGTGTGCCGCCCGGCTGCCGCTCTCGTGCCACCGACCGGTCTCACACCACTGGAGACGGCGTCGGCCTTGCTGGGGCACCCGGACCGAGCCTGACCGGACCGCTGTGGGCAAAGAATCCGCCCCGCAGCTGCCGACTCAGCGGTCGGAAGAGCGCAAGGCTCCCTGGCTCTGGTGGAGCGGGCGGCCGAGCTGGTGGATGCGGCGGAGACTCGTGCCCCGGTCCGGCAAGGACCCCGGAACGTGCTCCCCGAACGCCTCCTGCCGTCGCCGGCCCCTTGCCAGGTCGGATCTGCCTGATCCATTGCTCCGCAGGCGGCATGTCACGCGAGAAATCCGCGAGCGATCTATCGTCAAGACATGAGCGTGTTCATCAAGCTGGTGGAGAACCGGCCCCCCAAGGAATATGCGGAGCCGGCGGCTGCTGACATCTCCTACGACGACATCGCCGAAGGTGAGTCGCCCGCCACGTACGAGTACGACCTGCTTCCGAGCGGCGCATTGCGGATCCTCAAGGTGACCAAAGGCGAAGCCGCTGTCGTCGATTCGATCTACGCTCCGGGACTCTGGTTCCGCGTCCATGGGCAGTGGCACGGTAATCCGGAATAGCAAGAACTCTGCCGGTGGCCGGGTGCTGCCGGCTGCTCAGCCCGATCGTCGGCGCTTGATATCCGAGCAGAATGTGCTCATGCTTCGCGTCAGCCTACGGAATCACGTCGGAAACTACCTGTAGGTGTACCGTGGATTGTGGGTTGCGCATTCTCACGTGTTGCGCCTGAAAGGACGGCCCCGGCGGTTTCACCGGGTCCGTTTCGGGATTCACTCCGAGCGTGCTGGCGCGGTCTCACGGTCGCCGTGGCCGCCCTCGGAGTCCCAGACCGCTTCTTGGGCCTGGTCGGCTTCTGTCGTGATCCGTTGGGATTCGGCCCTCTCCAGCAGATCACTCGCTGTGTGGCTGCGCAGCGGACCGGTAGCCGCGGTCATCAGCCAGGCGGCGATGGCCGGATCCGTCTGCGGCGGAATCACCAGCAGGTCCCAGCGGCCGACGGTGTAGGAGAGCAGCAACAGCTTGTGGGGGTCTTGCTCGGCCTTGAACCAGCCGACGCTCACCACGTGCCCGTCAACGGGCACCTTCCGTGGGATGACGGGCCACAGGGTCGGGTTCACCGTGACATGGGTGATGCGCCCCCAAAGGGGATCCAGCACCGCGGTCAACGCAGGAAGTTCCGCCGCCAGGTCGCGGGAGCGGGGCCACCAGGCACCGTCCAGAAGAGCACCAGGGGTGTCCGCTGAGGCGAGTGCGAGACGCAGCGGCAGCGAAAAGGTCCGCTCCTCGACCGCCGGCGTATACAGAATGGTCGCGGTCATGACGCGGACCTGTCCCCGGGCCGGTGTACACCGGCCCGGTGTTGTGAATCGCCGAGAACGACAGGAGCTCAGAGACTCTTATGCGAAATGTCCTCGGTAATTTCAGGGTACTCCCGGATGCAACCCGCCGGACGGTTTCGGGGTGACGAATGTCAGAGCGTTTTGGTGTTGCTCCGCGGCTCACCGACATATGCCCTGTCGCAGGCTGCCGCTACAGGAATGCGGGCGTTACGGAAAGCGTTGCGAATCAGGACATCGGGTTTCGGTCGCGGGTGTAGTAAAACTTGTTTGGCAGACTCGGCGGGAAGGAGCCCGAAGGTCGTCTCCGTCACGAGGGGCATTGGACCGGTCGATCAGCCGCTGGACTTCGCTGTGGCGTTCGCATTCAGCAGGCGTCACCGTGTGACGCCTGCTTGTGACGCGATCGGGGACATTCCCGACCGGAGCCCGGGGCCGGGGGTGGTGGTGACGTTGTCGGTGAGGCGGCGGATCATGTGCCATCCGAAGCCGCCGGTGCCGCCGTTGAGTCAGGGGGGCGTTCGCGCGGGGGCGCCGGGTTGAGGTCGCTGAAGGCGACGTTCGCTGTATCGGCGGTTGCGCCGAGTTCGAGGGTGTAGTGGCCGCCTCCGTGGCGCAGGGCGTTGGTGAGCGGGCGACGCCGCGGGCGCGTGCTCACGCCCCGCCTGGGGCGGTTGTGCCGCCGGGCTCAGCTTGTGCCGCCGGGCCGGTCTTCAACCCGGATGGCAATCTTACGGGTGTGCATGAGGCAGAAGCCCACTCGCTGGCTGTTGAGAAAATCTGTCACGCCGAGAGTAGACATGGGTGGGTGCGGGGGTTAGTGTTTCCTCGTACCCAAGAAGTCGAAGAGGGCACGGCAGAGATGAACTGCCGTGCGAGCAGGTCAGGCAGGATGCGGAACGGCAGTGGAGTGGCGGGGCCGGAAATGGTGGGCTCCTTCACTGACTGCCGGGCCGAGCGGCCCCAGGGGCCGCATGCAGTACCCGCGATACCCAGCAGTACAACCGAGCAACCGAACGAGGTAAGGAGCAGACGCCATCAGGATCGCCCGGGCGAGGAAGAACATCGCTCGGGTAACGCAGGCCCCGGATTGGAAGGTGGTCCCCGGTCACGCATTCGCGATCCCCGCACCTCCGCCCTCCCAGGCGGACCAGCGGAACAAGAGAGCCGGCGCAGTCAGCCGGTAGATGGTGTTGAAAGCTCGGGGCCCGGGTGCCAGTACGGCACTCGGGCCCCTCGACGCGTCCCCGAAAGAAGAGGTCTATGCCCCCTCGCAGTTCCCGCCCCGCCGACAAGTTCGACGACGACGATTACCCCGCCTACACCATGGGCCGGGCCGCCGAGATGCTCGGCACCACCCCCGCCTTCCTCCGCGCCCTCGGTGAGCACCGCCTGATCACCCCGCTGCGCTCCGAAGGCGGCCACCGCCGCTACTCCCGCTACCAGCTGCGCATCGCCGCCCGCGCCCGCGAACTCGTCGACTCCGGCACCCCCATCGAAGCCGCCTGCCGCATCGTCATTCTCGAAGACCAGCTCGAAGAAGCCCAGCGCATCAACGAAGAACTGCGCACCCGCGGCGCCACGTCGTAACGGCGTTTCGAGACCGATCTGCCCGAGCTGAGCACCGCTGCGGCCGCGTCCTTGACCCGCGACGGCAGACGTTGTCCCGGCGGCCGGGCCGGCGTCGCTTGGCCAACTCGCCACGCCCCGACGCATGGCCGCCCGCCGGCAGTCCTGGGGGACCGGGCAGGCTCCGGTGCTGCCGCCCAGGTGGCGGTGCGAGGCGAAGGGTGTTTTCGACAAGGTGAATGAGAGCCACTCGGGCAGTGGGATCGAGAGCCACGTTGCTCCATCCGTGCTGGGGACAGAGGTGACACAAGTTCATGATCGGCAACGGGATTGACAGCCACCCCGATCGGGTGACTTCTGGCTGTGGCCGTGGTGGCTCGGGAGTGTTCGCGGCATCGGCGGGAGTGGTGCCGGATGGGCTGGTGTTCCCGGGTCCCCTCGGGCCGCGTCCCTGCCAGGCACGGCTCGTGAGGACCCGGCTCCGTGTGGCCGCGGTCGAGCGCGTGGCAGCCGACCGGGCTGCGGGGCTGTGCCTGTCGGCTCCGTCAGCGATGGTGCGGGTGTCGGTTCACTCCATGGTGGCGAAGTGGTCGGCGGCGCCACCGTGCCACTCGATCATGAAGAGGGTGGCGTCGTCGCTGGTGCGCCCGCCTCGTTCCCTCTTCAGCGTGTGGGAGAGCCGGCGCAGGTCCGCCCGCAGCCCCTCTGACGGCTCTTCCCCCAGGCGGTTGACGCAGTCGATGAGGCGTTCCTCGCCGAACGGCTCCCCGCCGGCGACATGCTCCTCGATGATGCCGTCGGTGTAGCACAGCACCCGGTCGCCCTGCTGAAGCGTGTGCTCTCTGACCCGGGGCGCCTCACCTCCGAAGCCGACGGGCAGCGTCGTCGCGCTCTCCAGCTGCCGCAGGACCCGGCCCCCGCGGATCAGCAGCGGCGCGGGGTGGCCCGCGTTGACCAGCTCCATCTCCCCGGTGGAGATGTTCAGCTGCATCAGCTGCGCCGTGACGAAGTGGTCGGGCCCGAACTGCTGGGAGATGGCATCGTCCATGAACGCGTACTTCTCGGCCAGGCTGACGAACACGCGCCGGGCATGGCGGTAGGCGCCGATGACGACGGTCGCCATCGCGGCGGCGTCCAGGCCGTGGCCCATCGCGTCGATGACGGCCATGTGCAGGATGTTGTCGTTGAGGGCGTAGTCGAAGCTGTCACCGGCGACGCGGTAGGCGGGCTCCAGGATGCCGGCCACCTCGACCTGCGGCACGGACATCGTCAGCGGCGGCAGCAGGCCCCACTGGATCTCCGCAGACACGCTCATCGGCTCCCGACGCCGGACCAGGAAGAACTGGTCGGTGTAGGCGTTCTTGGTGACCAGCAGGTCGGCAACCAGGCCGGCGAGCCGGCCCAGCAAGCGCCGGTCATCGTCGTCGACGGCGTCCAGAGTCAGGGCCATGACGCCCACCTGGTCGCTTCCGTCCAGCAGGGGCAGATACATCCGGACGCTGCCGCCGGCCTGTGGTACCTCGACGACAGCCGCGCGCAGGAAGGCCCGGCCGGCGGGGGAGTCGGTCACCGGCTCGGGCTGGCCCACGTGCAGTTTCCTGCCGGGCAGCGGCACCAGCAGCTCCTGCGCGTAGTCCTGGAGCAGGATGGAGACGTCACGGCCGCCGATTCCGGCCACCTCTTCCGCGATCAGGGGGGCGATCAGCTGCGGCGGCAACAGCCGCGCCCTGTCCAGCAGCAGGCCGAGCAGCCGCTCGCCAAAACCCTCCGACCGGTCCACCACGCCCTTGTCCAGCCGCCGCTCACCTTCCGCCATAGCCATGTCCTTCCATCCCGCTGGCCTCATTTCGCATGACACAGGGGCGATTCACCGGGCGGTGTGGTGTTCGGCTTCTGTGGCCTGGAGCCGGTAGGACTCGGTGCCGGTCTGGATGAAGGTGCAGCGGAAGGCGATCCGGTCAGCGATGGCCGCGCAGAGCCGCGGCTCGTTGAAGATCTGGAACAGCAGCTTGGCGCCCTTCGTGTCCAGGTCGAGATAGCCGACAGGCGGCTTCCGCACCGGTGGCACCGGAGGGTTGAGGGCCTTGACGACCGTCTTGCACGAGACTCTGTACCGCTGGGCCAGCGTCCGCTGCGACACCATCGGATCCAGCCGGCGGTCCCGGCGGATCCGCTCGAAGATCCACTCACGCGATCGGTACACGAAAAGGTCTCCTGACACGACCTTGACCAACGCGCACAGCGTGACCGGCCAAACGGCCCAAGACCTCCATTACGCCGAAAGCGGCATGTCGCACACGATCAGATCGGGTGGTCCCCATTCTCGTTGCCCAGACGGTGGTCCCCAATCTCACCGCCCGAGTGCCCCCTACACCCTGTCGAAAACACGTAGGGGGAAGACCGTCGCGCCACACCGGTCTATCCGATCGGCCACGGACAGCGGCTGCGCGCAATGCCGCTGCGGGCGCCGCCCAGGTGACCCCCACGGGCCGGCTACCCCATCCGTTCGGCCTGGCCGCCGTCGCTACCGGCCTCGTCCAGCCGGTCGTTCGCCTCATTCTCCGGCGAGGCGCCAAGAATTGGGGAAGATTGGCCGCCCATCACGGCGAAAGCCCATAGGGGCGGCGAGTCGGCAGGGGCCGGAGCATGCAACTCCCCCTGGTGCGCGCCCCCGCGCTGCACGCCAGTGCAGCCACCCCCACGCGCGCAGAACCCGCGATCCACCGCCCACCCGTTCAATTGATCTTGGGAAGCGGCAGGCCCCCGCGGACTGGCCGGGGCCTGCTGTGTGTGGTCCGACTGGGTGCATACCGCTGTGCATTGGTCAGTCGGGGGTGGCTGGGGGCGTGGCGGAGTTCGTGAGGGTGTCGAGTTGGGCGGCGAGGTCGGGGTGGGTGGCGGCCAGATGGGGGCGGGTGGCGTTCAGAGGGTGGACGAGGGCGGCGGGTTCGTCGTGACCGAGGGCCGCGTGGAGTTGGCTGAGCGGGAGACGGGCCGCTGTGGGGAGGTCGGTGAGGGCGGTGATCTGGCCTGGATCGAGGGAGCCACCGAACAGACCGACTGAGAGAGGACAGGAGCGTTCCGCCGAGGCTGCACGCCAGCTACTTGAGCGCTCGCTGACCTCTACGACTGGTTGCCGTCCCTGCCTGATGTGGGAACAGAGCGGCCGACTTTGGAGTCATTACGCACGCCGACAATGCGCTTCACCCATGGGGTCAGTCCGTCGGGGCATGCGCACTGACCTCTACTTGATCGGTGACATACAGGTCAGGGATCGCTACCGGACACTCGTGAAACTCGCATACGACATCGGCTGGCGTGGCATAGGCCGCGAACACAGGAATCGGCAGATACGAGACGTAGCGTCCTGCGGCCTGTTTGCGCCGCATCGACTTAGGGCCGCACAGATGGCGTTGGTCGATGGCGTGCCGATGCTGGTGGAGGTCAAGCGGGCGACCGATTCCCGCATACGCCGCGAAGCCGTGGGCCAGCTGCGCGACTATGCCGCGAACGGTGCCCGCCGATGGCTCGCCGCGCTGCTTCGGTGGTTCTTCGACGAGCCCCACACAGCCGACGGCAGGCTCTGGGAGACGGAGCAATGCTGTGGCTCAGTTCACAGGTGCACGTGGGAGTGGGGCCGTTGGGATGGGTCGGCACCTCGCTGCTGTCCCGTCGACCGGGGAGCCAAAATCCGAAGTCGGCTCCCAAATGGCTCCCAAGAGGGTCCGAGAAACGAGTCAGGGGCCTGACCCACCAAGTGGATCAGGCCCCTGACCTGTTGTTTCTTCAGTCGGGGTGGCGGGATTTGAACCCACGACCTCTTCGTCCCGAAGCAATTCGATCAGTCTTTAGGGCCTGAGCCGGTGACTCAGTAACCTGCGGCCACTGTCCCTGAACGTCCGTGGTTGTTCGGGGCAGTCCGCCGCGGTTGTCACTCAGTTAGACACTCAGTGGACGACAGCGAGATGGCGACTGAGCTGCCCTGAGGGCAACGCCCAGCTGGTCGCATCATGGACACGCGGGCTGCAAGGTCGAAGCTGGGTAGCAGTTGCGTAACACCACCGAATATAGACCTGCCATTCGTATCCACTGGTGGCATGACCAGTGGATCAGCGCGTGCCGGGGCACGCAGTGGACAGCTCCAGCGCATCGCCGAACGCCGGGTTGTGGCTAGCTTGCGGAGCCCTGCCGCACCTGTTGGTCCGCGGAGGCCCGGTCAGCGTCGCCGGGCCGTCGAACGGTTGCGCGCGAATCTTCCCCGGTGGACCGCTACTGACTCACGGGCGGCACCAACATCGGATGGTGAACGCGTGGGCTGGTGGACCCGGTTACAGCAGGCAGTCGGGCTCCTGGCCACGATGGCGACCCTTGCCGTGGCTGCCTTTACCTGGGTATCGATTCAGCAGGTCGGTACCGAGCAGGCGATCACCCGCGAAGGTCAGATCACCGACCGCTACAACACCGCCGTCACCAACCTCGGCAACGACTCCATCGACGTGCGTCTTGGTGGCATATACGCCCTGCAGCGCATCATGCAGGACTCGAGCCGAGACCAGCCTGCCTTGGTCCAAGTCCTGTCCGCCTACGTTCGCACCCATGCGCCACAGCCGAAGCACGGCAGGCGCGGACCAGACCAACCAGCCGACGACGTTAACGCCGCCCTCAACGTGCTGACCCATCGGGACCGCCAGCATGATGGAACCACTTATGTGGTGAACCTGGCCGGTGCGTACTTGGCCGGGGCGCGTCTTGAAAGCGCGGATCTGACCTACTTCCGCCTGAACCACGCGAATCTGAGCGGTGCACACCTGGACGGTGCCAGGCTGCGTCATACGGAACTCTCCGGCGCGCACTTGGAGGGCGCGCAAATGTGGGGGGACCTGACTGGAGCGCAGATGAGCAATGCCTACCTGACCGGTGCGGACATGGTTGGCGCGGACATGGCCGGCACGGATCTCACCGGTGCACACCTGGCCTCATCTGGCCTGGTCAACGCTGACCTGACTGGCGCGGATTTGACCGGTGCGGACCTGACGGGTGCTGACCTAACGGGTGCGCATCTGCGGGGCGCAGATATGTCCCACGCCCGCCTCGCCGGCACGAAACGGTGAGGATTCCCGCTGTAGGCGGGGTGCCAACGGGCAGCGGGGGAAAAATCCGTGAGTGGTGACGGTCAAGCTGGCGCGGTTTTGGGAGACATGAGTGGACTACGTTGAGATTGTGGACCTGTTCGCCGGGGTGGGCGGGTGGGACATCGCTGCACGTTGCCTGGACGTACCTGTGGTCGGCATTGAGTGGGATGCGGACGCCTGTGCCACGCGGCGGGCGGCAGGGTTGCCCACAGTCGAGGGCGACGTCCGCGCTTTCGGCCCGGCCGACTTCCCAACAGCCAACGTCCTTGCGGGCGGGCCGCCGTGCCAGACTTTCACCACAGCCGGCACTGGCGCGGGACATCGCGCTCCAGAGGCTCTAGACGGCGTGCTGCGCCTCATTCGGCGCATGGCCGATCGCGACGACATCGCCGCGGACCTGGCCTGCTGGAGTGACGAACGCACGGGCTTGGTGCTGGAGCCCCTGCGGTGGGCCCTCGCCGCAATCGACAGCGCCCGACCCTATGACGTGGTTGCGCTGGAGCAGGTACCGGCCGTACTTCCGGTCTGGGAAGCGGTGGGGAAAGTCCTGAAAGCCGAGGGCTATTCGGTGGCGTACGGGGTGTTGCACGCGGAGGAGTTCGGGCTCCCGCAGACGCGCCGCAGCGCCGTATTGATTGCCCGCCGCAACGGCGTGGCAGCGCTCCCCAAGGCGACGCATCGGCCCTATCGCAAGGGTGCACCCCGGGCCCAGGGTGATCCTGCCCTGCTGCCGTGGGTGACTATGGGAGAGACACTGGATCGTACGAGGCCGTTCGTTGTGGTCTCTAACTACGGCACTGGTGGCGACCCCACAGCCCGCGGCCGCCGCAGGTGCACAGAGCCGTCTTCCACCATCACCGGAAAGGTCAACCGCAACCGGGTCATGGCAGAAGACGGTGCCGAGCTTGATCGCCTATCCATGTCCGAGGCGGGCCGGCTCCAGGGCTTTCCCACCGACTATCCATGGGCAGGCAGGAACATCCCCCAACAGATCGGCAGCTCCGTTCCGCCGCTCCTTGCCGCCCACGTCCTCGCCGCCGCGCTCGGGCGAGACCACCCGTCTGCGGGCATCGCTATCCCATCCGTGCCACGCCCGCGATCAAGCGACGAGACAGTGACGGCCGTCAGCAATGTCAGTACCCCGGTGCACGCAACGCCTGATGGCCAATCACACCTGGCGTTGTCAGTGGGGTCAGCTACGTTCGGACGCATGGCTGACACTCAAATCAAGCCCGGACAGATCACCACCCGCACGGAAATGATGAGTGCTTTCGGGGGCGGACCGCAGGGGGGCATCGTCACGTCCGCTACCACCCCCAACATCCTCATCTACTCCGATCACGAGACCGGGCACCGTTATGGGTACTACGACGGTTGGCTTGCTGAAGAAGACGAGAAGGGGCCGATCTTCGAGTACACCGGGGCAGGCCGGATCGGAGACCAGACGTTCACCGGCCGCACTGGCACTGGGAACAAGGCCATTCTCCAGCATGTCGATGATGGCCGGGCCCTCCGCGTCTTCATAGCAGCGGGCAAGGTCCCCGGGTCTGGTGCGAAGTACCAGCGATACGTAGGCGAATTCGCGCTTGATGCCGACCTTCCGTACATCATCCGTCAGGTCCCGGACGACAACGGCAACCTCCGTAAGGCCATCGTTTTTCGCCTTCGGCCGGCTGGAGCTGTGGGCCGCGAGGAACAGGACGACATCCCGCCGGCGGAGAAGACGCGGGCCACTCTTGTACCGGCTGACGTCACAGCCAGCACCATGGTGGAGCCGGAGAACAACAAGAAGACCAAGGGGAAGCGCTCTGCTCAGCCGGGTACGGAGACGGAACGACGTGAGGCCGCGCTCTCGGATGACTTCCAGGCATTCCTCAAGAGCAGGGGGCACCAGGTCAAGCGGTTTCAGATCAAGATCGAAGGGCTGACTTCGACCCTCGTAACCGATCTCTACGACGTCACGGATCACGTTCTTTACGAGGCCAAGGGCAGTGCTACTCGCAAGGATGTCCGCATGGCGATTGGGCAGCTCCTCGACTACCGCCGTCACGTCACGCCCGCTGAGCCGCAGCTCGCGATCCTGCTGCCCAGTAAGCCCGACCTCGACTTGCGGGAGCTTCTGCACAAGGAGGGAATCGCGCTCGTCTATCGCGGCAGTGGGGAGTTCGTTGGCAGGATCCTGCCCGAGTAGGAGCTGGACAGTGGCAGCCGGGGGCACGTCTGCTCACGACCGGAGACTGAATGCGTCAGCTCGGAGCCTGAAGGTGGGGCGATAAGGGCGGTAAGGGTGATAAGCCGTCTGACCTGCGGTTTTCTGGGCGCGATAAGGGGGGCGATAAGGGGGGCGGTAAGTCTGGCCCCCTCGTGATACCCCGCCTGAGCTGGTGGGTTCACGTCGGCGGCTGGCGGCATGGAGCCCGGCGGCGCGGGCGGAGCCCGAGCGCGACTGGTCTGGGGGCGCGGTTCATCGAGCCCGGACAATCCGTCCGGGTCCCCTCCTGTTCAGCGCCTCACTCTGACCACGGCGGAAGGCCGAGTTCGCTTACCAGGCCGCCGCCGCGTCGGTACCGTGAAAGGCGCCCCTACTCAGCAGCGGGAGGCAACACCCCATGCGTGGTCTCGGAGATCACCTCAGCATCGGCGAACGTATCGCGTTCTACCGGAAGCGCCGCGGGTACACGCAAGAGGTGCTTGCCGGGCTGGTTGGCCGTAGCACTGACTGGCTTGCGAAGATCGAGACGGGGAGGCGGAAGCCGCCCCGAATCGACATGCTCGCGGAGCTCTCGCGCATCCTGCGCGTGCCCCTCGGAGACTTGCTTGGCCAGACCGTGCTCATGGAAGACGAGCGGCAACAGGACGACGTCCCCGCCGTACGCGATGCCCTCATGAGCCCGCGCCGGCTCTCGCGCCTGCTCTTCGGCCCTGAGGCTGAGGCTCAACTACCGATGCCTGCACCTGTGGCCATCCGTGTCGAGCAGGCATGGAACGACTACCAGGGTGGACGGTTCGGCAGCGTCACAGCCGCCCTTCCGGCGCTGCTTCAGACAGCACAGGAGCTGGAGGATCGCGCGGCGCGTCGCGGTGAGGACCGTAGCGACTGCTGGGCAGTGTCGGCCCGGGCGCACCACCTCGCGGCTACGACGCTCGCGAAGATTGGCGAGTCGGACATCTCGTGGCTCGCTGCCGAGCGTGCGATGCGAGCCGCTGACGAGTCGGATGACCCGCTCGTACTGGCATCCGCTGCGCGGTCCGGCACGCATGCCTTGCTGGCGAACGGGCGCTATGACGATGCCCTGGAACTGGGAAACACGGCAGCCGGGTGGCTGTCCGCTCAGGTGACCGACAACGACCCGGCGGCGCTCAGCCTGTTGGGGATGATTCACCTGCGCGCCGCTGTCGCTGCGGCGCGGCATCAAGACCGCCCCACCGCAACGGCGCTACTGGAGCGTGCCGAAGAACTTGCGGATGACCTCGGCGCGGATGAGAACTACTGGCAGACCGGCTTCGGGCCGACGAACGTAGTGCTGCACCGCCTGTCCATTGAGCTGGACCTCGACAACGTCTCGTACGTGGTGGAGCACGGCAGGATCAACGTCGATCACATGCCGCAGGAGCGCAGCGTCTCGCACCGTATCGACTTCGCGCGTGCCCTCTCCCTCGCTGGGCACGGGGATGAGGCGTTCGCCGAGCTGCGTACGGCTGAGCGCACGTCGCCACAGCTCGTACGCAACAATCCGAGGGTGCGCGAGACACTGCGGGACCTGATTAAGCAGTCGCCGGTAACCGGTGGCTCGCGCTCCTCCGAGGTATTCGTGATGGCGCAACGGTGCAGGGCGGTGCAGTGAGGTCGGTCAAGCGTGGGGTGCTCGGCGTCGTTGGGTCGGCGGCCGGCGGTGTAGAGGTATTGCGTACCGGGCTTGTTGAGCCTGCGATGGACCGAGGGTGGCGGGTGGCCGTCACGCTGACGCCGACCGCGGGTCAGTGGTTGCGGATGAACGGCGAGGCCGAACGGCTGGAGCAGCTCACGGGCCTGCCCGTGCGTGACGCGCCGCGTTTTCCTGGCGAGGTCCGACCGCATCCACCGGTTGACTGTTACGTGGTTGCTCCCGCGTCGGCCAACATGGTCGCCAAGCTCGCGACGGGCCTGATGGACAACCAAGCGCTGACGCAGGTTGGTGAGGCCATCGGCACCCTTGATCTCCCGGTTGTCGTCTTCCCGCGGGTGAACGCGGCGCACGCTCGCCATCCTGCCTGGCAAGGCCACATCGACGCCCTTCGGGCCGGGGATGTCCACGTCGTCGACGGGCCGGATGTCTGGCCGCTATACGAGCCGAGGGAGGCGCCGGCGGGGCGTGAACTCCCGTGGGCCGCAGTGCTGGATGCCGTAGATGAGGTGTCACCCTGATGTTCCGTCAATAGGGTTGACCTGCAAGGAAAAAGGACCCGGACAGTCTGTCCGGGTCCTCTTCTGTTTCCGGTCGCATGCTCATTGCCATGTCAGGGATCAACGAGCGAACCGGCGAGTTGGGGGGCTTGACCCCCGCAGAGCTTGCTTTGATCGAAGTGGGATTGAGCGAGGTGCGCGCCACGGCTGAACGACTGCTGAGGCGGGCAGACGAGCTCACGGCGAGGGTGGAGTCCTGTCGTCGACAAGCCGTTCAAGGCGGTCCAATCGCTCACCGAGCAGACGAAGGGCGTCATGAATAGTGCCGAGCTCTGCTGCCAGCGCGGTGAACGCGGGGCTGCTGCCTGGCTCGGTGCCCAGCGGCGTCGACGGGTCGCGGACAAACGTCCCGCGGCCTTGCTGGGTGAGGATCAACCCCTCGGTGCGGAGTTGCCCGTACGCGCTCTGCACGGTCATGAGCTGAACGCCAAGGTCTTTGGCGAGCTTGCGGGCCGCAGGGAGCCGGTCTCCCGGTCCGTACTCGCGGTCTGGCCCCGTGATCTTCTCCCGGTACTCCGCAGCGATCTCCTTGGCCGTGGGCGTGTGCTTGGGCGCTTCTCGGCTCTGCTCCATGGGTTCGAGAGTAGCTGGACCTAGGTCAATCTCTCTGAGCCCACCGAATCTCCTTGACAGTCAGATTGACTTAGGTCAATCTGAAATCGCTGCGCCGCTGGGACTCCCCAGCAAGGTCGCCCGGCGCCGTGGTTCTCCCTGCCCGTCCGATTTCAGGAGCATCTGTGCGTACGTACATCGGCACCCAAGAGATCGTGAGTAGCACCGAGTTCGAAGAGCTGGCGCTCGGCTTCGAGGAGTTCCCGCTGGGCATCGACCGTGATCTGTTTCGCGGCCCGCTGAGCGAGGAGTCGCCGAAGGAGCGGCGAGCGCGGCTGGACGTGGCCCGCGAGGTTCTGCGGGACCTGCGGGAGCAGGGCGAGGCGGGCGACGAGATCGCCGCGTGGGATGCCCTCTACGCCGACGCGCTCACCACTGTCGCCCCGCTGCGGTTCGTCCGCCGCGCTGGCCGCGCCGCGGGGAAGGGGGCGGCGGCATGACCGCCGTCATCGAGGGGGTGCGGCCGCAGGTTCCGCCGCTGACGCGTCCGGAGCTGGGGCTTGCCGGGGTCGGGGCGCTGGCGGCGGCCGGGGTCGGCGCGCTGGGTCTGCTGTCGTCCTTCGACGCGATGTCGGCTGCCGCCGAGCAGTGGGGGTTCGCGGAGCCGTGGATGTTGCCGGTCGGCATCGACACCGCGATCCCGGTGTTCACGCTGGCCAACTTGCTGCTGATCCGGCTGGACATGGCGCTGGCCTGGGTGCGGATGGTGCCGTGGGCGCTGACCCTGGTGACCTGCGGGCTGAACATCGCGGCCGGTCAGGGTGTGTGGGCGAAGCTGGCGCACGGGACCATGCCGCTGCTGTGGGTGGTGTTCTCCGAGATCGGTGCCCACATCTACGCCGTGCGGATCGGTGCGGTCACCGGCCGGCGGATGGAGAAGATCCGCCGCTCCCGCTGGCTGCTGGCCTTCCCCTCCACGTTCGCGCTGTGGCGGCGGATGACGCTGTGGGAGATCACCTCCTACTCCGAGGCTCTGGAGCGTGAGCGGGAGCGGCAGTTGCGCCGGGCCGAGCTGCGCGAGAAGCACGGCCGGCGCTGGCGCTCGCAGACCCCGCGTCGGGAGCGGGTGTTGCTGAAGCTGGGTGAGCTGGCGCCCGCAGGCGAGGAGCCGCAGCCGGTCGTCCCCGAGGAGCCGGAGCTGCCGGAGGCAGAGCCGGAGACGCCCAAGCCTCCGCGCAAGCGCCCCGCCAAGGCCAAGCCCAAGGCGAGCAAGGCTCAGCGGACTTCAGCGGAGCTGCTGGTAGAGGCGCGTGAGGTCACTGCCGAGTGGGCGGATGACGCGGTCAACGCCGAGGCGATCCGCAAGGCGGTGCGTACCTCTCAGGACAATGCCCGGATGCTGCGCGACACCCTCAAGGCCGAGCGCGCCGAAGCCGCCCGCTTCCGCCCCGAACCCCAGTCCATCGAGACCGCCCAGCCCGCCGAGACCGAGCACAGTGAGGGAGTTGCAGCATGAGCGCCGAGAGCCTGAACAGCCTGGTGCCCGCGATCGGCACTCTTGGCCGCCTGTCCGAGACGTTCAGGCACCTGCCGGCCACCGACATGAGTGTCCGGACCGTGTACGACCGGCAGCGTCGTTGCGACCGCCCGGCCGTGGTGATCAGCCTGCACCGCGACCTGGACGACTTCGAACTGTGGCGCGAAGCCCTCGGCATCCGCCCCGAGGCCGTGACGTACCAGATGCTGACCACCTCGGCAGTGCTCAGCGCCGAGACGGAGTGGTGCGGCACCTGGGTTGAGGTCCACGCCTACGGCCAGCTCTCGGAAACGCTCGGGGTGGCGGCATGAGCACCCTGGTAACGGCCATCGCCGCCGCCGGTCCGCTTGCGACCGGGTGGAGTCTCCACACGCTGTGGATGCGCCGCCGCCTGAACGTCGCCCGCCGCGACCCGCTCACGGGACTGCGGACCCGTGAGGGCTTCACCCGCCGCGCCAAGGCCCTGCTCAAGGACCCGCGGGCTGTGGTGGTGCTGGCGGACGTGGACCGCTTCAAGCAGATCAACGACCACCACGGCCACGCCGCGGGTGACGCACTGCTGAAGGCGACCGCGGACCGGTTCACCCACTACCTCGGCACCTCTGGCGTTGTGGGACGGCTGGGCGGGGACGAGTTCGCGGCGGTGCTCATCGACCGCGACGGCACCGCCGAGGACCTGCTCGCCGTCCTGCACCGCGTGCTCGCCCGGCCCGTCGACGGCCTGGACGCGGCCGTGCGCACCACGGTCTCGCTGGGCTGGGCCCGGGCTGCGGACCATCCCAGCGAGGAGCTGTCGGGGCTGCTGCGGCGGGCGGATGAAGCCATGTACGCGGCCAAGCAGGCCCGTGCCGGGGGACGCCGGACGGCACTGGGCGGGATCTTCGCCGCCCTGTCCGGCCGACATGGGCGCCGAGGCGCCCACCTCGGCGCGTCGGTCTCGGAGGCGGCGGCATGAAGTCCGAACCGATCACCGCCACCCGCCTGTTCCGCGCCGTCATGACGGCCGCCGCCTGGCGCTGCCAGTGCACCGGAGCATGCGGCCAACCCCACGCCCAGTCTGACGGACGCTGCCCGCGCGAGCACGACGGCTACTCGGGCAAGCACGGCGGCCCCATCCGGCTCATGGCCGCCCCGACCGACCCGACCATCACCGACCGTCAGGCCGTGACGCTCCCCGCGGGAGCGCTGCGGGCCTGGTGCCCCAACTGCCTCGCCGCCGCCCGGCGCACCGCGAGGCAGCAGACCCCCGCCCCGACCGCGGATCAGCGCAGCCTGTTCGACCTCTAGCCGTGCCACACCGCTCCCGGATTGTCCGGGAGCGGCCCACCTCCCCGACAAGGAGCACAAGCCGTGATCACCCGCGCCCAGACGCTCGCTGTGGCCAGCACCTACGTCACCACGCTGATCCCCGGTCGGGGCACCAGTCGGTACCCGATCGGCGTTGGCGCCGCCCGCAGTGCCATCCGCAAGAGCCGCCCGTCCGCCGACGTGCACATCTACGTGACCACCGACCGCGACGGCACGACCTTCCACGTCGTCCACGTCCACTTCCGCCCCGGCTTCTGGACCGACGTCGAGGACGTGACGGACATCTACGAGATCCCCACCGAAGCCCTCACCGAGCTCTGACCTGTCCCGTCCCCGTTCGCACGGGGCCCGGACGGCGCTTTGGCCGGCTGACGTCCGGGCCCCTTCCACCTCCCGTTTCCGGAAGGAAGCAGCAGTGAATCACGACGACGACAACGAACTGTTCAACCGACTCGAAGCCGAAATGACCGCCCCCGAGTCGGGCGACGTGGTCGACCTGAGCAAGGCGCGCGCCGCCCGTGCCGAGTCGGCCGACCCCACCCCCGACCGGTCGCCCGACTCCAACGCGGCCGAGTCGGCCGACCGGGGCGAGAGGGAGTCGGACGACTCCCACCCGACCATGGTCGACCGCCCGGTGCCGACCGAGTCTGGCCCGGGACTCCTCGACCGAATCAAGGGCGCCAAGCGACTCGACGTCATCCCGCCGTGGATGAAGTCGGGGGCGGAGTTCAAGGAAGCGGCGGGCTGGATCGCCGGACACGTCGGCCACACCGCCGCCTTCCACGGCCTGCGCGTCCCCTTCCTCTACGCCCCGAAACTGGTCTGGCGCTCCCCGCGCGGCGCCCTGAACACCCTGGGCAAGCTCGGCCGTTGGGCCGTGGACGCCGAGGGCGAGCCGCTGCGGCAGGCCGAGGCACGGCGCGAGAACTCCGAGATCTACCTCAAGCTCTCCCGCCAGCGCGACCGCCGCGTACGGCTCCGCGTCCTGGTCGCCCTGCTGGGCGCCCTCATCACGCTCGCCGGGATCCTCTACCTGGTCTACGGCGCCGACCCGGTCACCCAGTTCATCGCCACCGTGGTGGGAGTGCTGACCTTCGGATGGCTGGGGGCGCCGGCCGATGCGCCGCTGGCGACGCGGGCGGTCATCAAGACCGAGGTACAGAAGCTCACCAGCGACATCGTCATCAAGGCCATGGCCTCCATCGGCATCGGCCAGATCGCCTCCGCGGTCGCCAAGGGCCAGGACGGCATCAAGTTCGTCTCCCCGATCACCCGCGAGGGGCCCGGCTGGCGCGCCGACATCGACCTCCCCCTGGGCGTCACGGTCGCCGACGTCGCCGACCGCCGTGCCCGACTCGCCTCCGGCCTGCGGCGCCCGCTGGGGTGCGTGTGGCCGGACGCCGACCCCAACGAGCACGAGGGACGGCTCATCCTGTGGGTGGGGGACCGGGACCTGTCCAAGACCGGCAACGTCAAGTGGCAGCTTGCCAATGCCCGGCGCCACGACATCTTCAAGCGCATCCCGTTCGGTCTCGACCCGCGCGGCCGGGCCCAGTCGGTCCCGCTCGTCCAGCACAACGTCCTCGTCGGCTCGCAGCCCGGACAGGGCAAGACCGCCTCCGTGCGCGTGCTGGCCTGCGGCGCGGCCCTGGACCCGTCCGTGGAACTGTGGCTGCACGAGAACAAGGGCACCGGCGACCTGGACGAACTCGCCTGCATCTCCCACCGGTTCGTCTCCGGCATCGACGACGAGTCGATCAAGTACGCGGCCGACTCCCTCAAACTGCTGCGCGAGGAGGTCATGCGCCGGGCCGCAGCCATCAAGAAGCTGCCGCGGGACCTGTGCCCCGACAAACGCATCACCCGCGAGATCGCCGACAAACGCTCCCTGAAGCTGTGGCCCCTGCTCGCCGTCTTCGACGAGTGCCAAAACCTCTTCGCCCACGGCAAGTACGGCAAGCAGGCAGGCGAGGACGCCGAGTTCATCATCAAGCTCGGCCGCGCCCTCGGCGTCATCCTCGTCCTGGCAACCCAGCGCCCCGACAAAGACTCACTGCCCACCGGCATCAGCGGAAACGTCTCCATCCGCTTCTGCCTGAGGGTCGCCGGCCAGGTCGAGAACGACATGATCCTTGGCACGTCCGCGTACAAGAACGGCGTCCGTGCCACCGCCTTCCGACCCGAGATCGACGCCGGCAACGGCTACCTCGGCGGCGCCACCCCGCTCCCGGTCGTGGTGCGCACCGCCTACCTGGACGACAACGCCACCCACGCCATCGCCCAACGCGCCCTCGCACTCCGCAAGGCCGAGGGCACCCTGTCCGGCATCGCCCTCGGCGAGGAGTCCCAGACCCCGGCCGGGCCGACCTACGACCTGCTCGCCGACATCGCCGCCGTCGTCCCGCTCAGCGAGGAACGGGTGTGGAACGAGCGGATCGCCGCCCGGCTCGCCGAGCTTCGGCCCGAGATCTACGGCGGCTGGAAGGGCGAGAACGTCACCAGCACCCTGAAGCCCCACGGCATCAAGACCCGCGACGTCGCCGGCATCACCGACGACGGCACCCGCACCACCCGCCGCGGCATCGCCCGCGCCGACCTCACCAAGGCAATCACAGAGCGTGACGAATACCGGGGCGCCGCCTAGCCCTACGGGCCGCTACCGGTAGCGGGGTCACCTGCTACCGGTAGCACCCCCGCTAGCACACCGCACCGCACCCCACCAGCGATCTAGCGCATAGCACCCCACCTGCGAAAACCCCGAAAACCGCCCAGGAAGGGCCCTCATGTCCCCCATCGCTGCTGCTATCCCCTGCCTGATAGTCATCACACTCTGTTACGTGTCTCTGTGTGCGGTCAGCCCGTTCGGCACCTGCCGCAAATGCCGCGGGCTCGGCTTCCAGACCAAGACCGACCGCAAGGGCCGCCTCAAGCGCGGCAAGGACTGCCGACGCTGCCGCACCACAGGCAAGCGCATCCGCCTCGGCCGCTGGCTCTTCAACCGCACCCAGCGGATCTACCGCGACGGCACCCACTGAAAGGCCACGCCATGCGATACCGCTTCGCCGTACCGGTCCTGGCCGTACTGCTCGGGCTCACCGCCTGCGAGCCCGCGCCCGGGCCTGCCGGTCGCGTCATCGGCAAGGAGACCGCCTACCGGCCGGCTACCAAGACGCGCGACTGGACGCTGACCGTCCGCACCGTTGACGGCCGCACGGTCCGCTTCGAGGTCAGCCCCGGCGCCTACGACGCCTGCCCGCGCGGCTCCGCCTACCCCGCCTGCACCCACCGCTGACCGATCACGAAGGAGTCCCGCTATGGCTCTCACGATCCCGCTCGTCCTGCTCTTCGGCGTCGTCCTCGCCCTGCTCATCCGCTTCAAGGCCCTCGGCGCCGGCGCCGCCCTCATCGCGGTCCTGTTCGGCTTCTACCTCGCCGACACCGACGCCCGCCACACCATCAACCAGCTCATCTCCTCCCTCGCCCACGCCATCGGCAGCTGACCGAACGGAGACCACCGTGACCACCATGACCGCAGGGCCCACCGCCCGCCACTGGCTCACCGCCGCGGCACCGAAAGCCGCACCCGCACTCGCCACCTCCACCGTGCTGATCCTCGCCCGCATCTGGAACGCCAACGGCGCCGAACACTCCCTCGGCAACGCCGCCCTGATGACCGTGCTCGCCACCGCAGCGGCGGCAGCCGGCGCCTGCGCCTCTGTCGGCCACTCCGGGGACGGCGTGCTCGCAGGAACCGCGTTCGCCGCCTCGGGAGGGCTCGCCCTGGCCGGGGTCGCCGGGTACTCCGACGGGCTCTCGCTGCCGCTGCTGCTGTGGGCGCTGGCGACCGCCGTCGCCTACGGCCTGGCGGCCCGCTACTGGCGCACCGACCGCCGCGAAACCGTCGCCTACGAACGACGCACCGCCGAACGGCGCGAGGAACACAGCCACATCGAGCGCATCGAGACGATCCGCGGGCGCACCCAGATCGAGGTAGCCCGCGAAGCCAGCACCTACGCCGCAGCACTGGCCGAGGCCATGACCGCCCGCGCCACGCTGCCCGGCTTCAACCCCACCGAACTTACCCGTGCCGGGCTTCCCGAACTGCCTCTCACCCACACCGACAAGGAGCTTCCCCGTGCCTGACAACACCGCATACGTCCCCCACGCGCCCTACATCAAGGCCGTCGCCGATGCCCTGGACACCGACGGCTTGACCGTCGCCGACTGGAACGCCGACGACAACGACCCCCGCGACGCCTACATCGAGTTCGAACGATCGGTCACCTCGGCCGCTTACGGCGCAGACACCGAGGTCAGCCTGCTGTGGATGGAGGAAAGGGGCTGGATGGTCGGCTGGGGCAACGCCGACACCGTCTCGCAACAGGGCCTCGACTGGGTCATCGACCTGTTCACCGGCGTACTCCCCACCCCGGAAGAGATGGTCGCCGAGGCCCGCACGGTCGTGGCGAAGATCCCTGGCCCTCAGGGCGGGCCTTACGGCCGTTACCGCGACAGCTGCGATGACGACGGCTTCGAGCCCGAACTCGCCCAGTACGCCCGCGGGGCCAGCAGCATCCAGTAGCAACGCCGCGGCGGCGGGACTCCCCAGCAAGGTCGCCCGCCGCCGCGGTTCTCCCTGATCCGCTGAAGACAGAACAGGAGACCTCAAGCATGACAGCTGAGCCGTCTTCGTCCCAGTACGCCAATGTCCGCCCCCTTCACAGCGTTCCGGAAGCCGAGATCGACAAGGTTCCGCCGCAGGACTTGGAAGCTGAACAGTCGGTGCTGGGCGCCATGCTGCTTTCCGCCGAGGTCATCGACGACGTAGTTGAGACGATGGATCCCGGCGACCACTACCGGCCCGCGCACGAGACGATCCACCGAGCGATCCTCGAAATGCACGCCGCTGGCCAACCTGCCGACCCCGTCACCCTCGCCCGACACCTCGGCCAGCGCGGAGACTTGGCCCGCATCGGCGGTGCCAGCTACCTCCACACTCTTATCCAGGCTGTCCCCACAGCGGCCAACGCTGAGTACTACGCCGAGATCGTGCGCGAGGTGGCCGAGCGCCGTCGCCTGATCGAAGCGGGGACTCGGCTTGTTCAGGCCGCCTCAGCACGGGACATCGACACGCAGACGCTGCGTGCTGCCGTCCTTGAACAGATCACCCAGTTCGCCGCCGAACCGGCCGAAGCTGAGACGGCGACCTTGCCCGCGGGGCCTCCAAACCCCCTGTACGACCCGCACCTTGGACTCATCCGGCCTCAACGGCCCGGCCCTATCCCGCACTCCGACGTGTTCTGCGGCTGGGTGGGCGATACCGTCCGAGAACTGGATCCCACCACCGAGGCTGACCCGGTCGCTGTGCTGGTCAACCTGCTCTCTGCGGCGGGCGCCGTCATTGGTCGGCGACCGCACCTGATGGTGGGCAACGACCGTCATCCATGCCTGATCTGGGCGCTGACCATTGGCCCCACTGCATCGGGGCGCAAGGGCTCGGCGACTTCCACTGCCCGCCGCGTGCTCGCCGAGGCGGTGCCGGACTTCTTCGGCCCTGAGCACACCCCTCGCGGGCTGAACTCAGGCGAAGGACTCATCGAGTACGTCAAGGATGACGACAGCGATGCCCCCGCCCCTGCCACGCTCGACAAGCGCCTCTGGGTCCTGGAATCGGAGTACGCCGTCACCATGAGCCGTGGTCGGCGCGAAGGCTCCAGCCTTCCAGGTGTCCTGCGGCAGGCATGGGACGGCGATTCGCTCGGATCGATGGTCCGTGACTCCCTCAAGGCGACTGACCCGCACATCGCGATCCTGGGGCACATCACCCCCGAAGAGTTCCGCGCCAAGATGCAGGACTCCGAGATGGCCGGGGGCACCTACAACCGCTTCCTGCCGATCTTCTGTCACCGCAACCTGATCCTCCCCGGCGCCCGCGGAGCCAGCCCGGAACTGATCGCCAATCTCGCCTCCGGCTGGCGCACGGTCCTGGCCGATGCGGCGCGCGTTGAACACGTCAAGTTCAGCAACGATGCGTGGGACCTGTACTGCCAGGAGGTTTACCCGGCGCTCAGCGACGACTCGGCCGGCGGGGCCATCGCCCAATTCACGGCCCGCGCCGCGCCCTACGTGCAGCGCGTCGCCATGGTCTACGCCCTGTGCGACCACACGGACACCATCGCCGAACCGCACATGCGGGCCGCCTGGCACCTGCTCAACTACGCCCGAGCTTCCGCCGTCCACCTGCTCGGCAACGTCAGCGGTGATCCCAAGGTGAACAAGCTCGCTGACGCCGTCCGTCGCGCTGGGCCCGGCGGGCTCGCCGCCGACCAGATCCGCCGGCTGTTCAAGAACACCACCCGCCTGGAACGCGACCGGCTTGCGGGTGAACTGCTTGATCAGCCCGGCTACGTCCGCACGCGACGGCAGGGCAAGGGCCGACCCACCACGGTCATCACCTACGCGGGCTGAGGACAGGGCGGTAGGTCGCGACGGCGACGCTCGTCGGGACTTATCGCCCCCCTTACCGCCCCTCTTATCGCCCCAAGAAAACAGCAGGTCAGATGGCTTATCGCCCTTACCGCCCTTATCGCCCCGCCCACGCGCCGACAGCGTGCGCAATCTGCCCGAGGAGGAGCCCGTGACCCTCGCAATGCCCGAACAGGAAGTGGCCACTGAGCCCGTGCTGTACCGGGTGAAGGACGCCATGGCGGTCCTGCGTATGAGCAAGACCGTGATCTACGAGCTGATCAGAGCAGGGCGCCTGCGCACGGTGAAGGAGGGGCGGACGCGGTTCGTCCCCGCTTCCGCCATTGCCGAGTACGTCGCCCTGTTGGAGCGCGAAGCCGGAGGACGCAAGTGACCAAACGACGGAGCAGGGGAGACGGCGGACTCCACTGGGACGAGAGGCGTCAGCGCTGGATCGCCACCGCCAGCCTCGGCTACGACCCGAGCGGCAAGCGCATAGTGAAGCGCGGCAGCGGCACGACCAAGACCGAGGCGAAGAACAAGCTGAAGGAAGTCCTCCGAGACCATGAGGACGGGCTCGCCATCGCGCCCACCGGCTACACGGTGGAGAACGCCGTGAACGACTGGCTCATGTACGGGCTGGCCGACAAGGACAAGGGCACGCTCGACAACTGCACGATCCTCAGCCGGACGCACGTGATCCCGTCGCTGGGTGCTCGGAAGCTCCGGGACCTGAGCGCCGAGGATGTGGACAAGTGGCTTACCGAGAAGGCGAAGTTGCTCAGCACGCGCACCTTGCAGGGCATTCACTCTTGTCTCAACCGCTCGGTGAAGCGAGCGATGGCACGGGACAAGGTGAAGCGCAATGTAGTGGAGCTGTGCTCCGTCCCCACGGGCCGGCCCGGGCGCCCGTCCAAGGCACTGACGCTGGCGCAGGCCGAGGCGGTCCTGAGAACAGCAGAGGGCACATCCATGCATGCGTACATCGTTCTGGCTCTGCTCACGGGGGCACGCACGGAGGAGCTGCGGGCACTCACCTGGGATCACGTCTTTCTCAAGGGCGACCCGGCCGCGAACCCGCCCGTGCCACCCCACATCGCGGTCTGGCGATCCGTGCGCACGGGAGGTGACACCAAGACCCGGAAATCCCGGCGCACCCTCGCTCTCCCAGCTCGCTGCATCGATGTGCTCTGGCAGCACTGGGAGGACCAGGGGTGGGACCGGCTGGCCGCCGGCGACGCGTGGGAAGAACACGGTCTTGTGTTCGCCTCGGCCGTCGGTAAGGAACTCGACTCGACCAACGTCCGGCGAGCCTTCCGCCAAGCGATCAACAAGGCCGATGGGGTGAACGCCGCGGAATGGACCCCACGTGAGCTACGCCACAGCTTCGTCTCGCTGCTGTCGGACCGTGGTGTCCCGCTCGAAGAGATCTCGCGCCTGGTCGGGCACTCAGGGACGGCGGTCACTGAGGAGGTCTACCGGAAGCAGATCCGGCCCGTGATCCAGACGGGGGCGGTTGCTATGGACGGCATCTTCAAGGCGAATCCGGAGCGCTAGTCACGCAGTTAGTCACGCACAAAGCAGGAGAGGCACCTACGGATCTCCGTAGGTGCCTCTGACCTGTGTTCCTTCAGTCGGGGTGGCGGGATTTGAACCCACGACCTCTTCGTCCCGAACGAAGCGCGCTGCCAAGCTGCGCTACACCCCGAAGCAACGAGCTCTACTTTAGCGGACTGATCCCCGTAGGCGAAATCCGGTTTCTGGGGAGGTGGGGAGCGGGCCTGACCTGGTCGATCGCGAGGACGATCAAGGGGAGGAGGCAGGCGGTCGCGGCGAGGGTGAGGGTGGTGGGGAGGGGGTGGGAGGGGGAGACGAGGAGGGTGGTGAGGGTGAGGTGGAGGAGGGGGTAGAGCGGCCATTGCCAGGTGTAGGGGAGGCGAAAGCCGCGGGGTGGGGTGAGGAGGAGCCAGTCGGCCAGGGCGCCTGCGGGCGTGGCTGTGGTGAGGAGGGGGTCGGCGGGGGCGGAGTTGAGGCAGGGGGTGAGGGCGGCGAGGGCGAGGAAGAGGAGGACGGCGCCGGTGAGGCGGGGGGACACGGGGCGGCGGCCGGTCCAGGCGCGATGGGCGCAGACGGTGAACGCGAGGGCCGCGGCGAGGTTGGCCTGGAGGGTGAAGTCGGCCAGGAGACGCGGCGGGTCGGGGGCGCGGACGACGGCGAGGACGAGGCCGGTGGCGGCGGTCGCGGCGATCAGGGCGCGGACGACGGCGGCGAGGGGGCGGCGGACGGTGGGGGCGACGGCCGCTGCCGGGGTCCGGGCGGCGGCGCCGGCCGGACCGGTCGCGTGGCGCGTGGACTGTGAGGTCCGGGTGGGGTCGGACATTCCTCCACGTTAGGGGGCGGACCCCTGGAGGCGGGAGGGGCGGGGCCGGGCCGGGGCGTCCGTATCCGTCTTCGCGGCCGGGCCGCCCCGTGAGGGTGCGTACGGGGCCCGCGGTGGGGCCTGCCCGGCGGAGGGTACGGGCCCTCGCCGGGCAGGGGCGGGGGCAAGCGCCCGGGCGGCCGTGCCCCTCAGCCCCGTGCCGTCAGTCCCGTGCCGTCAGCGTCAGCAGCGTCGCCTCCGGCGGGCAGGCGAAACGGACCGGGGTGTAGCGGTTGGTGCCGCAGCCGGCGGAGACGTGGAGGTAGGAGGTACGGCCGGCGACGGTGTGGGTGGACAGGCCCTTGACGCGGTCGGTGTCGAGATCGCAGTTGGTGACGAGGGCCCCGTAGAAGGGGATGCACAGCTGCCCGCCGTGGGTGTGGCCGGCCAGGATCAGCGGGTAGCCGTCGGCGGTGAAGGCGTCCAGCGAGCGCAGGTACGGGGCGTGCACGACGGCCAGGGAGAGGTCGGCGCCGGATTCCGGGCCGCCCGCCACCTGGGCGTAGCGGTCGCGCTTGATGTGCGGGTCGTCCAGGCCGGTCAGGGCGATCTCGAAGCCGTCCAGCTTCAGCCGGCCGCGGGTGTTGGACAGGCCGACCCAGCCGGCGGCGTCGAAGGCGTCGCGCAGGTCCTCCCACGGGTTGTGCACGACGCCCACGGCGGGGGCATTGCCGTTGAGGCCGTGGCGGCCCTGGGCGCGCTCGAGCAGATAGCGGGCCGGGTTGCGCAGCTTGGGGCCGTAGTAGTCGTTGGAGCCGAAGACGTAGGCGCCGGGGAGCTCCATCAGCGGGCCCAGGGCGTCCAGGGTCTCCGGGACGGCGTCGGGGTCGGAGAGGTTGTCGCCGGTGTTGATGACGAAGTCGGGGCGCAGCCCGGCGAGCGACCGCAGCCAGTGCTGCTTTTTGCGCTGGCCGCCGACCATGTGGATGTCCGAGACCTGGAGCAGGCGCAACGGTCGCATTCCGCGGGGCAGTACGGGCACGGTGACGCGCCGGAGGCGGAAGGAGCGGACTTCGAAGCCGGCGGCGTAGGCCAGGCCGGCCGCGCCGACTGCGGTCAGGGTCAGGGGTACTCCGTATCGCGCGCGCATGTCCCCATGGTTGCAGAGGGGAGGGGAGAGGGGGGAATGGGGAAGGCCGGGGGCGACAGGGAAGGGCGGGGCAAGGGACGGGGCGGTGGCCCGGGAGGTGGGGGCGGGCGTGCGGGTACGGGGGCGTGGCGCGGGTGTGTGGCGTGGCCTGCGGGGAAAAGGCGCGGCGGTTGTCGGTGGGTGGGGGCATACTCGACGGCATGACCACGCTCAAGTCCAAGCTTCAGGACGACCTCACCACCGCGATCAAGGCGCGCGACGAGCTGCGCTCCTCCACCCTCCGCCTCACGCTGACCGCGATCCAGAAGGAGGAGGTCGCGGGCACCGAGGCGCGCGAGCTGTCCGACGGCGAGGTCGAGAAGATCATTGCGCGGGAGGCGAAGAAGCGCCGGGAGGCCGCGGACGCCTTCGAGAAGGGCGGCCGCAGCGATTCGGCGGAGCGGGAGCGGGCCGAGGGCGAGCTGCTCGCGGACTATCTGCCCAAGCAGCTGACCGACGACGAGCTGGAGCAGCTGGTCGCGGAGGCCGTGGCGGAGGCCAAGGGCGCGGGCGCCGAGGGGCCGAAGGCGATGGGCGCCGTGATGAAGATCGTCAACCCGAAGGTGGCGGGGCGCGCCGACGGCGGCCGGGTGGCCGCGACGGTGAAGAAGCTGCTGGCGGGCTGAGGCCGCCGGGTGCGGCCGGCGGGTGCAGCTGGCGGGGTCCTGGCTGCTTTCGTGGCTACGGAGCCACGGGCCCCGTGGCTCGGGCAGCCCGCTCTCGCCGGTGACGTGGCTCACGCGGCTTCGCCCGTGAGGCCTGGCTCACACGCCCGCACCCGCGCCCGGACGCGAAGGTACGCGGATGCGCGGAGGCGGATGCCCGCAGGCGTACGAGCGAAAGCGGACGTGCGAAGGCCGACGCGCACGATGGACGCGCACAGTCGACGCGCGAAAAGGGGCGCCCTCCCAGAGGGCGCCCCTTCCCCGTTCCGTCAGGCGTGTCGCTCCTGACCGACCGGCCGCCGTGAGCCGGCCAGCCTCCCCGGGCCGACCGACCGCCTGGGCCGACCGACCGCCTGGGCCGATCAACCGCTCTGGGTCAGCCACCCTGCCCGGGCCGACCGACCGCCAGCCGCCTTGGCCCAGCCAACCACCCAGCCAACTGCCCAGTCACCAACCCCCGTTGCCCCCACCCAGTACATCCGGGAAGCCCGGGATATGCCAGCCGCCACCCGGCTTGTTGTCGCCGCCGTGGCCCTGGCCGGGGCGGTGCTTGCCGCCCTTGTTCTGGCCGCCGTCGCCCTTGTTCCCGCCCTTGTTCGGGTCGTCGATCGGAACGGTGGACAGGCCCGGTGCGGGGCGGCCCGCCAGGGCGCCGGTCATGGCGTCGCGCCAGATGGGGCCGGGGGTGTCGGCGCCGTAGACCTTGTCGTGGTACACGCCGCCGATGGTGATGTTGTACATCTTGCGCTGGTGCAGGGGGTCGCCGACCCAGACCGCCCCGGCCGCGTTCGGGGTGTAGCCCACGAACCAGGCGGCGTAGCGGCTGTCGCTGGTGCCCGTCTTGCCGGCGCTGTCGCGGCCCTTGAGACCCGCCTTCTTGCCGGTGCCGTCCTGGACGACGCCGCGCAGGAGGGTGTTGATGGTGTCCGCGGTCCTCTTGGACATCGCGCTCCGGCAGCTGCTCTGCGGAACCTGCATCTGCCGGCCGCGTGCGTCGGTGATCGACTCGATGGCGACCGGCGAGCAGTACTCGCCGCCGTTGGCGAAGGCGGCGTAACCGGCCGCCATGGTCAGCGGCGACATTTCCTGCACACCCAGCGTCATTGACGGAACTTGCTGCAAGGGCTTGCCGTCCGCCCGTTCGATGCCCATCTTCTGCGCCATCTTGACCGCGGGGCAGATGCCGATGTCGGAGATCAGCTGCACGAAGTAGGTGTTGACCGACTTGGCGGTCGCCTCCTTCATCCCGTACGGGCCGACCTCCGACCGGTTCTCGTTCTGGGTGGCGTCCGTGCCCTGCCATTCACCGTTGCAGGTCTGCACCGGGCTCGGGTACTGCATCCGGTACGGCGAGGAATACTTCTGGTACGGGCTGGTGCCCTGCTCCAGCGCGGCCGCCGCGACCACCGGCTTGAAGGTCGACCCGGGCTGGTAGCCGGCGCCGCCGCCCATGTCGTGGTCCACCGAGAGATTGATCTGGGTCTGGTGCGGGCCGAAGCCGTACGGGCGGGACTGACCCATGCCGAGGATCTTGCCGGTGCCCGGCTGGACGATGGTGGCGGCGCTGGCGACCTGGTCGTCCTCGTGGACGTGGTCGCCGACCGACTTCTGGATCGCCTTCTGCGTCTGCGGATCGAGGGTGGTGTGAATGGTCATCCCGCCCTCGTTCCAGCGCTTGGAACGGTCGTTGCGGGTCTTTCCGAAAGCCTTGTCATTGAGAAAGACCTTGCGGATGTAGTCGCAAAAGAAGCCCGCGCCGTCCACGGCGGTGATGCAGCCGTTCTGCGGGCGGCTGACCTTCAGCTGGATCGGGCGCTGCGCGGCGGCATGGGCCTGGGCCTGGGTGATGTCCTTCACATCGGCCATCCGCTGGAGCACGGTGTTACGCCGCCGCTTCGCCTCCTGCGGGTCGTTGACCGGGTCGTAGCGGCTCGGCGACTGGACGATGCCGGCCAGCAGGGCCGACTCCTCCAGATTCAGGTCCTTGGCGGGCTTGCTGAAGTAGCGCTGGGCGGCGGCCTCGATGCCGTACGCCTGCTGGCCGAAGAACGTGATGTTGAGGTAGTTCTGCAAGATCTTGCGCTTGCCGAGCTCTTTTTCCAGCTGGATCGCGTACTTGAGTTCCTTGACCTTGCGGCCGAGCGTCTGCTGGGTGGCCTGCGCGACCTTGTCGGGGTCGTCGCCCGCCTCCTCGATGAAGACGTTCTTCACATACTGCTGCGTCAGCGTGGACGCGCCCTGGGCGACGCCGCCCGACTGGGCGTTCTTGTTGAGCGCGCGCAGGATGCCCTTCAGGTCGACGGCGCCGTGCTGGTAGAAGCGCGCGTCCTCGATCGCGACGATCGCCTGCTGCATATACGGCGAGATCTGCTTGAGGTTCACCACCGTGCGGTCGCGGGAGTAGACCTTGGCGATCTCGCCGCCGTCGGCGTCCAGGATGGTGGTCCGCTGGCTGAGCGGGGGCGTCTTGAGGTTGGCCGGGATGTCGTCGAAGCCCTCGACCGAGCCCTTGGCGGCCAGGCCCAGCGCCCCGGCGGCGGGCAGCGCGATGCCGGCGAGTACGGCTCCGGCCAGGACGCTGACACCGAGGAACTTGGCGGCCATCTGGGTCCTGGACAGACCCCCGCCCTCGCGCTTCTTAGCCATGCGGACAAGCCTACGTTCTGAATCGCCGGACAGGGGTGCACCTGTTCGCTTAGCCTGTTCTCACCTGTCACAGCGGGATTGCTACGCCTCGGTTCGTCAACCCCCTCTCCCTGTACGACCCCCGTCCCCCTTGCCCGCTTGTGCCGCCGGAAGTCCCATGTGTCCGCGGTGAATTGTCCGGACTTGGGGGGAAAGCGGCGTATGCCGCCCGGTCACTCCGTTGGGTGATCTGCCGCGTACGCATAGTCCGTTCGGGCCATTCAAGATTGGGCCCGAAGGGGGTGTTGCGCCCTGCCCGCCTTCCGTAACGTCCTCAACTGGCAACGGTGAATATGCCGCTTGCCGCCGTGGGGGAGCCTCGATTCGGGAGAGGACGGCGCCAGCATGAGCTGGGTAACCGACTGGAGCGCACAGGCAGCCTGCCGGACGACAGATCCGGATGAATTGTTCGTGCAAGGGGCGGCGCAAAACCGCGCCAAGGCGGTGTGCACCGGTTGTCCGGTGCGCACGGAGTGCCTGGCCGACGCCCTGGACAACCGGGTGGAGTTCGGCGTGTGGGGCGGTATGACGGAGCGGGAGCGGAGGGCGCTGCTGCGCCGCCGGCCGACCGTGACGTCATGGCGCCGGCTGCTGGAGACGGCGCGCACGGAATACGAGCGCAGCACGGGCCTTTTGCCGGTGGACTGCGAGGACGAGACCTTCGACGAGTACGCCGCCGTGGGGTAGACGCGCCGCGGTGGGTCGGACGAGGTCGGGCGGTCGCGGCTGGGCAGTCGCGGGCGTTCGGTGTGCGTGGATGGCGGGCACAGACTCTGCGGCGCCGTTGATCGCCCTTGTTGATCACCGCCGTTGATCGCGTCGTTGCTCAGCGGCCGTTGTCGTTCGGCTTCCCTGTGAGGCCGACCGTACGGCCGCCGGAGGTCAGCGGTCGGCTTCGGCGCGGCCCAGGGCGAGGCGGTCGCCGATTGCGCGCAGGCCCGCGAGGTCGTGGACGTCGCCGGGCAGCGCGGCGACCTCGGTCACCGGGACCTCGGGATGCAGCGCGGTGAAGCGGTCGCGGGTGCGCCGTTCGCGGGCGAGGACCTGCATACGCTCTGCATGCAGTCGTAGCAGCCTGGCGGCGAGGTGTGCCGCTGAGGCCGAGGTGGGTGGCTCCTGCTCCGCCGTGGCAGCGGGGGAGAGGCTGCCGGCGGTTCCTGAGTCAGCCTTCCCGTTGTGATGATCGACAATGCCTGCCGATTCAAGATTTTCGGCGCAGGTCTCCTCCGCCGCGCGCTCCGTGAGCGCCTCGGCGGCCGCCAGCGCGCGCTCCGCGCTCAGTTGGGCCGCGCCGCTGCCGTGCACGCGGTTCAGTACGAGGCCGGCGAGCGGCATCTGCTCGGCGGCCAGCCGCTCGACGAAGTACGCCGCCTCGCGCAGCGCGTCCCGCTCCGGCGCCGCCACCACGAGGAACGCCGTGCCGGGCGCCTGGAGCAGCCGGTACGTGGCGTCCGCGCGGGTGCGGAAACCGCCGAACATGGTGTCCATCGCGGCCACGAAGGTCTGCACGTCCCGTAGGAGCTGACCGCCCATCAGCTTGCTGAGCGTGCCCGTCATCATGGACATGCCGACGTTGAGGAATTTCATCCCGGCCCGGCCGCCGACCTTCGCCGGGGCCATCAGCACCCGGATGAACTTGCCGTCCAGGAAGGAGCCCAGGCGCTTGGGGGCGTCCAGGAAGTCCAGCGCGGAGCGGCTCGGCGGGGTGTCGACGATGATCAGGTCCCAGGAGTCGCCGGCGCGGAGCTGGCCGAGCTTCTCCATGGCCATGTACTCCTGCGTGCCCGCGAAACCGGCCGACAGGGACTGGTAGAAGGGGTTCTCCAGGATGGCGCGCGCCCGCTCGGCGTCCGCATGGCCCTCGACGATCTCGTCGAAGGTGCGCTTCATGTCCAGCATCATCGCGTGCAGTCCGCCGCCGGCCGTCTCGTCGACGCCCTTGACCTGGCGCGGGACGTTGTCGAGCTCCGAGATGCCCATGGACTGCGCCAGCCGACGGGCCGGGTCGATGGTCAGCACGACGACCTTGCGGCCCCGCTCGGCGGCGCGCACACCCAGCGCCGCGGCGGTCGTGGTCTTGCCGACGCCGCCCGAACCGCAGCACACCACGATGCGGGTGCGCGGATCGTCCAGCAGCGCGTCGACCTCGAGCCATGGGGCCGAGGCGTCCAGGGTCGTGTCGTCCGCGGTCATATGGGTCCCTGTTTCCGCAGGTCTCTCGCCAGGCGGTAGAGCCCGGCGAGGTCCACTCCCTCCGGGAGCAGCTCCAACTCGTAGGTGGGCAGGCCGATCGCCTTCAGCTCGGCGTGCTCGGCGCGCTCCAGCTCGACCCGTTCGGCATGTTCGCGGGCCTGTTCCAGCAGCGGGTCGATCAGCCGCTCGGCCAGACCGCCGCGCCGCGCACCGCCCAGGCCGGCCTGGGAGAGCGCCTTGGCGATGCCCGTACGGGCCCCGCGGGCGGCGACTTCGAGATCGCCGTTGTCCAGCAGGGCGGGGCGGGTCATGTTGATGACGATGCCGCCCACCGGGATGCCGGCGGCGCGCAGTTCGGCGATGCCGTCGGCGGTCTCCTGGACGGGCATCTCCTCCAGGAGCGTGACCATGTGGACCGCGGTCTCGGGCGATTTGAGGACCCGCATCACGGCCTGCGCCTGATGGTGGATGGGGCCTATTTTGGCCAGGCCCGCCACCTCGTCGTTGACGTTCAGAAAGCGGGTGATGCGGCCGGTGGGCGGGGCGTCCATCACCACCGCGTCGTAGAGGAACCTGCCGGTCTTGTCCTTGCGGCGGACGGCTTCGCACGCCTTGCCGGTCAGCAGGACGTCGCGCAGACCCGGGGCGATGGTCGTGGCGAAGTCGATCGCCCCCAGCTTCTTCAGCGCCCGGCCCGCGCCGCCCAGTTTGTAGAACATCTGGAGGTAGTCCAGGAGGGCGCGCTCGGCGTCGATGGCCAGGGCATGGACCTCCCCGCCCGCCCGTCGCCCGCCACCTTCCGATGCCGGTCCTACCGCGATCTTGCGCTCCTCGTACGGAAGCGCCTCGGTCTCAAACAGCTGGGCGATGCCCTGTCGGCCCTCGACCTCGACCAGGAGGGTGCGGCGCCCCTCGGTGGCCAGGGCGAGCGCGAGGGCGGCGGCGACCGTGGTCTTGCCGGTGCCGCCCTTGCCGCTGACGACATGGAGCCTGCTCACGCCAAGGAGCCTAACCAGTCCGCGTCGCCGCCACGCACGGGATACGCCAGGGATGCCCCGGAGATCGGGAGAAGAAATCTCCGGGACATCTCAGGGACACGCCGGGAACCCGCCCCGGCCGCCGGGCGTGGATGGCGTCCGCCGCCGCCCCGCGCACGTATTACGCTCGGCCCATGACCAAGTGGGAATACGCGACCGTGCCGCTGCTCGTGCACGCGACGAAGCAGATTCTGGACACCTGGGGCGAGGACGGCTGGGAGCTGGTCCAGGTCGTGCCGGGCCCGAACAACCCCGAGCAGCTGGTGGCCTACCTGAAGCGGGAGAAGCAGGCATGAGCGCCGTCGAGGACAAGATCGCGGAGCTGGGCCTGAAGCTGCCGGAGGTCGTGCCGCCGCTGGCCGCGTACCAGCCCGCCGTGCGCTCCGGCGCGTACGTCTTCACCTCCGGCCAGCTGCCCATGGTGGACGGATCGCTGCCGGCCACCGGCAAGGTGGGCGCCGAGGTGAGCCCGGAGCAGGCCAAGGAGCTCGCCGCGACCTGCGCCCTGAACGCGCTGGCCGCCGTGAAGTCGGTGACCGGCGACCTGGACAAGATCGTGCGCGTCGTGAAGGTCGTCGGGTTCGTCGCCTCCGCACCGGACTTCACCGGGCAGCCGGGCGTCGTCAACGGCGCCAGCGAGCTGCTGGGCGAGATCCTGGGCGACAAGGGCGTGCACGCGCGCTCCGCGGTGGGCGTGGCGGTGCTGCCGATCGACGCCCCCGTAGAGGTCGAGATCCAGGTGGAAATCGCCGAATAACCGCCGGTGGCGGCCGGAAGGCCCAAAGGGCCCTCGAACATCAGCGCGCGAGCGCATAGCATCCGGCCATGTCGTCGACGACCAACGGCCAGTGGTACCCGCCGGAGTGGCCGGACCGTATCCGGGCGCTCGCGAGCGGCCGGCTGACCCCCGCCACACCCCGGCGGGCCGCGACCGTCCTGCTGTTGCGGGACTCCCACAACGGCGGACTCGCCGTCCATATGCTGCGCAGACGCGCCTCCATGGCCTTCGCCGGAGGCGCGTACGCGTATCCGGGCGGCTCCGTCGATCCGCGCGACGAGCGCCCGGTGGCCTGGGCCGGACCCTCGCGCGCCCAATGGGCGGTGCGGATGGGCGTCGAGCCGGCCGGCGCGCAGGCCATCGTCTGCGCCGCCGTACGCGAGACCTTCGAGGAGACCGGCGTGCTGCTCGCCGGCGCGTCGGCCGACACGGTCGTCGCGGACACCACGGGCGAGGATTGGGAAGCCGACCGCGCGGCCCTGGTGGCCCATGAGCTGTCCTTCGCCGACTTCCTGGAGCGCCGCGGCCTGGTCCTGCGCTCCGATCTGCTCGGCGCCTGGGCGCACTGGATCACCCCGGAGTTCGAGCCACGGCGCTACGACACCTGGTTCTTCGTCGCCGCGCTCCCCGAAGGCCAGCGCACCCTCCCCCAAGGGCCGCAGACAAGCTCCGCCGCCGCCTCCACCGAGGCGGACCTCGCGCTGTGGACCCGCCCGGAGGAGGCCGCGGCCGGCTACGACCGCGGCGAGCTGCTCATGATGCCGCCGACCATCGCCACGCTGCGCTCGCTCCAGCCGTACGGGACCGTCGCGGACGCGCTGGCCGGGGCCGAGGCCCAGGACCTGACACCGGTGCTGGCCCGCGCGCACCTGGTGGACGGCCGGATCGAGCTGAGCTGGCCGGGGCACGACGAGTTCACCAAGCACATCTCCACCGACGACGGCCCGGGGGACGGCGGTACCGACGGCCCCTCCGGCACCACGAGTTCCCCGGGAGGGACCCCCGCATGACCGAAGCAGCCGCCCTGCCCGGTCGGCCCCGAGGCGGAGCGCTTTCGGGGCAGGCCACGGCGCGCGCCCACTGCGTGCTGGCGCCGAACCCGTCGCCGATGACCCTGGACGGAACCAACACCTGGATCGTCGCCGAACCGGACTCCGATCGCGCGGTCGTCATCGACCCCGGGCCGCTCGACGAGAGCCACCTCCAGGCCGTGATCGAGACCGCCGAGCGGGCCGGCAAGCGGATCGCGCTGACCCTGCTGACCCATGGTCACCACGACCACGCCGAGGGCGCCGCCCGGTTCGCCGAGCTGACCGGGTCGGCCGTACGGGCGCTGGACCCGGCGCTGCGGCTCGGCGGCGAGGGGCTGGGGGCCGGCGATGTCATCACCACCGGGGGCCTGGAGCTGCGCGTGGTGCCCACACCGGGGCACACCTCGGACTCGCTCTCCTTCCATCTCCCGGCCGATGCCGCGGTCCTGACCGGCGACACGGTCCTGGGGCGCGGCACCACCATGGTCGCGCACCCCGACGGACGGCTGGGCGACTATCTGGACTCGCTGCGCCGGCTGCGCTCGCTCACGGTGGACGACGGCGTGTCGACCGTCCTGCCGGGCCACGGGCCGGTGCTCAATGACGCCCAGGGGGCGATGGAGTTCTACCTGGCGCACCGGGCGCACCGGCTCGCCCAGGTGGAGACCGCGGTCGAGGCCGGCCATCGCACCCCCGCCGAGGTCGTCGCGAGCGTCTACGCCGATGTCGACCGGTCGCTGTGGCCGGCCGCGGAGCTGTCCGTACGGGCGCAGCTGGACTATCTGGGCGAGCACGGGCTGATCGAGGACTGAACGGGGCTCCCGGCGGCCGGGTGGACGGCGCGGCCCCGTCAGACGGGCGGCGAGGCCCCGTCACCGCTCCTGTGGGCGAGAGGTCTTGGCCCCGTGGACGGCGAGGTATTCGCCGGCCAGCCAGGGGGCGAGGCCGTCGAGCAGCTCGTCCAGCAGCTCGGGGCGGGCGCCGGGCGCCCGGGCGGCGTGCGAGGCGGCGCGCATCTGCTCGGCGTGCGCCGGGTAGTAGCGGCCGAATACGTCGGCGGATTGGGTCAGATCGCTGGTCCAACCACCCCAGCGCGGCATGACCAACGTGAATCCGGTGCGTACGAGCCGACGGGCCACGCCGCGGGTGAGCCGGGTGCGCTCGGCCTCCGTGGCGGCTGCCGCGGCCTTCTCGCGCAGATGGGGGAGGTCGGCGAAGAGGTCGCCGTTGGTCTCGCGGGCGAGGAGCGAGGTGGGACGGTAACGGGGCAGCCGGGCGGCGAGGTCGGGGCCGGTGAGCGGGGTGCACAGACAGGCCACGAACCACCCCAGGTCGTGGCGCTCCGGCGCGCTGAGCAGCCGGTCCACGCCGAACAGCAGCAGCCCCGCGCCGTCGATCTGCCCGAACTCGGCGTCCAGCTCCGCCTCCAGGACGCGGGCGGCGGCGCGGTCGTCGTCGGTCGGCTCGTCCCGTAGGGCGAGCAGCGCATCGAGGTCGGAGACCCCGGGGACGGCGGTGCCGCGCGGGATGCTGCCGTAGAGGTAGCCGCTGTGCAGGCGGCCGGGGCCGAAGTGGTCGGCGAGCCGGGCCCGGAGTTCTGCCACGACGGGCGCGAAGCGCGCGGACACGCGGGTCAGGGACCCTTCCCGTACGAAGCAGCCGTCCCGGTCCAGCCCCGTGCCCCTGCCGTCGGTCATGGCGCAACTATGGCGGGGCGGTGGGCGGCCCGCGCGGGAGATACGGCGAAGGGCCCCGCCGGAGCGGGGCCCTTCCAGACCGTCAGAAGGCGCTGTGTCAGCGCGAACGCTTGGCCAGCCGCTCGACGTCCAGGAGGATCACGGCGCGGGCCTCCAGGCGGAGCCAGCCGCGGCCGGCGAAGTCGGCGAGGGCCTTGTTGACCGTCTCGCGGGAGGCGCCGACCAGCTGGGCGAGCTCCTCCTGGGTGAGGTCGTGCACGACGTGGATGCCCTCTTCGGACTGCACGCCGAAGCGGCGGGACAGGTCCAGCAGGGCGCGGGCCACTCGGCCCGGCACGTCGGAGAAGACCAGGTCGGACATCTGGTCGTTGGTCTTGCGCAGGCGGCGGGCGACCGCGCGCAGCAGGGCCGTGGCGACCTCGGGGCGGGCGTTGAGCCAGGGCTGGAGGTCCCCGTGGCCCAGGCCGAGCAGTTTGACCTCGGTGAGCGCGGAGGCCGTGGCCGTACGCGGGCCCGGGTCGAAGAGCGAGAGCTCGCCGATCAGCTCGCCGGGGCCCAGGACGGCGAGCATGTTCTCGCGTCCGTCCGGGGAAGTGCGGTGGAGCTTCACCTTGCCCTCGGTGACCACGTAGAGGCGGTCGCCGGGGTCCCCTTCGTGGAACAGGGCGTCGCCGCGGGCGAGCGTGACCTCTCCCATCGAGGCGCGCAGCTCGGCCGCCTGCTCGTCATCGAGCGCCGCGAAGAGCGGTGCGCGCCGCAGAACGTCGTCCACGAGATCTCTCCTTGTCGACATGCTCCGGGGGACTGTGGTCCCCATCATGCCGGAATGCAAAACAGTGCGATCAATCACAAGTTTGCCGGACCGGTGCCGCACGCCATAAGGCAGGGGGCCGATTGGGGTCACGAATCACGGTGGTCGGGGCGGATGTCAGTGGGTGGCCTTAGTCTGGCCGAGTGTCCAATACGCCGGTGAGAGCACGGGACTGGGGGGCTGAGTGAGTGAGCGCCGTGGGCGATTCCGCTGTGGGCGAACACCCGTCCACCAATGCGTCGAATACGGATAAAAGTAGCAAATCCCTCTCCAGTGTGACGGCCGGCCGGAAGGCGGCGACCCACGGCTCCGGCGCGTCGCGGCAGACTGCCGGGGAGACGAGCCCGGTAGGCAAGACCTCGGCAGGGAAGAAGGCCGCCGTGAAGGAAACCCCGCCCGCGAAGACGACGGCGACGGCCAAGGCGCCGGCCGCGAAGAAGGCCGTGGCGAACAAGACCGTGGCGAAGAAGACGGCTGCGACGAAAACCGTGGCCAAGAAGGCCGTGACCAAGAAGGCCGCCGCGAAGAAGACGGCTCCCGCCAAGACGTCCGCCGCCGCCAAGAAGACCGCCCCGGGCAAGACCGCCCCCGCCCGTAAGCCCGAATCGCGGACCGCCATGGTGCGCCGGGCGCGGCGGATCAACCGGGAGCTGGCCGAGCTGTATCCGTACGCCCACCCGGAGCTGGACTTCACCAACCCCTTCGAGCTGCTGGTCGCCACGGTGCTGTCCGCCCAGACCACCGACCTGCGGGTCAACCAGACCACCCCGCGGCTGTTCGCCCGCTGCCCGACGCCCGAGGACATGGCCGCGATGCCCCCGGAGGAGCTGGAGGAGCTGATCCGGCCGACGGGCTTCTTCCGGGCCAAGACGAAGTCGCTGCTGGGGCTGTCCGCGGCGCTGCGCGACCGCTTCGACGGCAAGGTGCCCGGCCGCCTGGAGGACCTCGTCACGCTCCCCGGTGTCGGCCGCAAGACCGCCAACGTGGTGCTGGGCAACGCCTTCGGTGTCCCGGGGATCACGGTCGACACGCACTTCGGCCGCCTGGCGCGCCGGTTCGGCTGGACGACCGCCGAGGATGCCGAGAAGGTCGAGGCGGATGTCGCCGCGATCTTCCCCAAGAGCGAGTGGACGATGCTCTCGCACCGCGTCGTCTTCCACGGCCGCCGCGTGTGCCACTCCCGTAAGCCGGCCTGCGGCGCCTGCGCGATCGCCCCGCTGTGCCCCGCGTACGGCGAGGGCGAGACGGACCCGGACAAGGCCAAGAAGCTGCTGAAGTACGAGCTGGGCGGCCAGCCGGGGCAGCGTCTCAAGCCGCCGCCCGGCTATCCGGGGCAGCCGGCGCCCCCGCTGGCGGCCCCATGACCACAGCCGCGGCGACCACCGGGTGACACCACCCACCACACGGCGCCCCCGAACGGGGGCCGACCACAGATGCCAGGGCCTGAGGGGGCGCGTATGACGAGAGCACGGGAGCAGTACGGCGAGGAGAGCGCGGCCCGCGCCGCAACGGTGTACGGCCGGGAGGTCACCGTCACGGACGACGGCCTGCCCGAGTGGCTGGCGCCGCTGTCCCGGGCCGCTGCGACGATAGAGCCGCGGCAGCTCAGCCGCTTTCTGCCGCCCGAGAGCGGCGGCCGGCAGTCGGCGGTGCTGATCCTCTTCGGCGAGGGCCCCCGGGGCCCCGAGCTGCTCCTGATGGAACGCGCCGGCACCCTGCGCTCGCACGCCGGCCAGCCCTCCTTCCCCGGTGGCGCCCTCGACCCCGAGGACGGCGATCCGGACGGGCCCGGCCCGGTGCGGGCGGCGCTGCGCGAGGCCCAGGAGGAGACCGGTCTCGATCCCTCGGGCGTCCAGGTCTTCGGCGTGCTGCCGCGGCTCTACATCCCGGTCAGCGGCTTTGTCGTCACACCGGTGCTGGGCTGGTGGCGCGAGCCGAGCCCGGTGCGTGCCGTGGACGAGGCGGAGACGGCCCGGGTCTTCACGGTCCCCGTGGCGGATCTCACGGATCCGGCACATCGGGTCACCACCCGTCACCCCAGTGGCCACGTCGGTCCGGCTTTCCTCGTCGAGAACGCCCTGGTCTGGGGATTTACGGCCGGCGCCATCGACCGGATCCTGCACTTCGCGGGCTGGGAGATTCCGTGGGACCGTGACAAGCAGGTCCCACTCGACTGGCGCTCGTGAGACGGTGTCCGGCGTGAACGTCCTGGACATCCTTCTGCTGGTCGCCGCCGTGTGGTTCGCGATCGTCGGCTATCGGCAAGGCTTTGTCGTCGGCATCCTGTCGGTGATCGGCTTCCTCGGAGGCGGCCTGGTCGCGGTGTATCTGCTGCCGGTGATCTGGAACGAGATCACCGGGGATGCGACGCCCGGCACCTTCGCCGCCATCGCGGCGGTCGCCATCGTGATCGTGTGCGCCTCGGTGGGCCAGGCGCTCACCACCCATCTGGGCAACAAACTGCGCCGGCACATCACCTGGTCACCGGCGCGGGCGCTGGACGCGACCGGCGGCGCGCTGGTCAACGTCATGGCGATGCTGCTGGTCGCCTGGCTGATCGGCTCCGCCCTGGCCGGCACGTCCCTGCCGACGCTCGGCAAGGAGGTGCGCAACTCCAAGGTGCTGCTCGGGGTGTCCAGGGTGCTGCCCCAGCAGGCCAACAGCTGGTTCGCGGACTTCTCCTCCGCGCTCGCGCAGAACGGCTTCCCGCAGGTCTTCACGCCGTTCTCCAACGAACCGATCACCTCTGTGCCCGCGCCCGATCCCCGGCTCGCGGGCGGCCCGGTGGCGCAGGACGCCAAGCGCAGCATCGTCAAGATCGTCGGTACGGCGCCCAGCTGCGGCAAGGTCCTCGAAGGCAGCGGTTTCGTCTTCGGCAGGCACCGCGTGATGACCAACGCGCATGTCGTCGGTGGCGTCACCCGCCCGACCGTCCAGGTGGGCGGCGAGGGCCGGCAGTACGACGCCAGGGTCGTGCTCTACGACTGGCAGCGCGATATCGCCGTCCTGGACGTGCCCTCGCTGGACGCCCCGTCGCTGAGGTTCTCCGGTCAGGACGCGAGCAGCGGCAAGAGCGCCATCGTCGCCGGCTTCCCGGAGAACGGCGGCTATGACGTCCGCGCGGCCCGTATCCGCGGCCGTATCCAGGCCAACGGCCCCGACATCTACCACCGCGGCACGGTCGCCAGGGACGTCTACTCCCTCTACGCCACCGTGCGGCAGGGCAACTCCGGCGGGCCGCTGCTCACCCCCAAGGGTGATGTCTACGGCGTCGTCTTCGCCAAGTCGCTGGACGACTCCCACACCGGCTACGCACTGACCGCCGACGAGATCCACGAGGACATCACCAAGGGGCGCACGGCGGTGCGGGAGGTCAGCAGCCAGGGCTGCGCGATCTGAGGCGGGCGGCGCGGGACGGACGTTCCCGCGCCGGGCGCACGCCGGGGCTCGGGGGGCTCAGCCGCGGGGATGGCGCAGGCGCGCACTCATCCAGCGCGCTCTGCGGCGCAGGATGCGCGGGATGCCCATCGGGTGGGCGGGTGCGGGGGAGCCGCCGGATCCGAGATCCGGGGTTTCCCTCTCGCGAGTGCCCACGGCAGCGGCACTGCTGCGGCGGTTGCGTGCCACGTCACGGTAGTCGTGCGTCCAGCCCATACCCACGACACTGCCCGTGCCCCAAGGTCCGTAACCGCCCCGGGAGCCGCCAATTGGCCTATGCGCCGGGCAATTGGCCGTTCGTCCTACGAACGTGAGACGCGCCCACGAACGCTCGCGCGCCCCGTCTCCGCTCAGCCGCGTACGCCGTCCGCTCAGCGGTCCGCACGGGCGCGTGTGCGCCGGTGCTCAGCGGTCGGGTTCGGGGTCCTTGAGCCAGTTGATCAGTTCCGTGGAGAAGGCGACCGGGTCCTCCTCATGGGGGAAGTGCCCCAGTCCGTCGAAGAGCCGCCAGCGGTAGGGGGCCTCCACGTACTGGCCGGAGCCGGCGGCGCTGCGGGTGCGCATGACCGGATCGAGGGATCCGTGCAGGTGGAGGGTGGGGACGCGGACCGGCATCTTCATGCGGCGGTTGAACTGGATGCCGTCGGGGCGGGCCAGCGAGCGCACCATCCAGCGGTACGGCTCGATCGAGCAGTGCGCCGTCGAGGGGATGCACATCGCCCGCCGGTAGACCTCGACGGTGTCGTCCTCGGGCAGCCGGGGCCCGGACCAGTCGCGGATCATCCGGCCCACCAGCGCCGCATCGTCCGCCGTCAGGCGCCGCTCGGGCAGCCAGGGGCGCTGGAAGTTCCAGATGTGCGAGCTGCGGGCGCTCTGCCGTACGTCGGCGACCATGGCCGAGCGCCAGCGCCGCGGATGGGGCATTGAGGACACCGCGAGCCGGCGCACCAGCTTGGGGCGCATCACCGCCGCGGTCCAGGCCAGATAGCCGCCGAGATCGTGCCCGACCAGCGCGGCGTCCGGCTCGCCCAGGGACCGGACGACGCCGGTGATGTCGAGGGCGAGGTTCGCCGGGTCGTAGCCGCGCGGGGTGCGGTCGCTGCCGCCGACGCCGCGCAGATCCATGGCGACCGCCCGGAAGCCTGCCTCGGCGAGCGCGGGCAGCTGGTGGCGCCAGGTCCACCAGAACTGCGGGAAGCCGTGCAGCAGCAGCACCAAGGGGCCGTCGCCCATCTCGGCGATGTGGAACCGGGCGCCATTGGCCGCGACGTCCCGGTGCGTCACCTCGTGGTCACCCGGGACGCCCAGGCGTACGACCGAGGCGGTGCTGTCAGGGGCTGTCATACCGATGAGCGTGTCACAGACTCCAGGACCGGGTGGTCCTCCGCCGCGACGCGCGGGTGCGGCTTGGCCTTCTGCAGTACGGCCGCGGTCTCCTTGGCGGAGTTGATCGACTTCTCCGGCTTCTTGATCTTCTTGATCTTGGCCAGTGCGATCAGGACCAGCAACGCGGCCACGACGAGGAAGGCGCCGCCCACGATCAGAAAGGACCAGGCGAGCCCGAGGCCGAGGTTGTGGATGCCGTAGGCCGCCGCGAAGCTGAGCACCGGCAGCGCGAACAGCGCCAGCGCACCGGCCACCACGAACGCGGCGCCGCCGATGCCGGCCCGCTTGGCGTCCTGCCGCAGCTCCGCCTTCGCCAGCGCGATCTCGTCGTGGACCAGTGCGGACATCTCGGCGGTGGCCGTGGCCACCAGCTGCCCGAGGCTGCGGTCCGTGCTGCCGTCGGCTGCGCTCATCGCCGTCTCCCTCTTCTTTTCGCCCGGATGGCAAATCGCCCGGATGGCAAAGCCTCTCAGATCATGCCGGACCTTCGTCCCCGGCGTGGCGCACGGCGGCCACTTCGGCAAGACGGCGGTGTTCGGCGGCCTTGGCCTCGTGGATCGCGGCCATCCGCAAGTGGTATTCGGGCTTGCCGAGTTGGTAGATGTCGGGGATGCCGTCCTGGTCCTCGTCGCGGTCCTCGTCCGCGCACAGCGCGCGGTACTTGTTGTTGCGCAGCTTGAGGAGGACGGCCGCGCAGACGGCGGCGAGCAGCGAGCCGATCAGCACGGCGGCCTTGATCTCGGCGGTGAGCGCGGGGTCGTCGGCGAAGGCCAGTTCGCCGATGAGCAGCGAGACGGTGAAGCCGATGCCGGCCAGGGTGGCGACGGCGAACACATCCGGCCACTTCAGGTCGGGGTTGAGCTCGGCCTTGGTGAAGCGGGCGGTGACCCAGGTGCCGCCGAAGACCCCCAGCGCCTTGCCGACCACCAGGCCCAGGACGACGCCGAGCGTCTCGGGGCGGGTGAAGACCTCGTGGACCGCGCCGCCGGAGACGGACACACCCGCCGAGAAGAGGGCGAACAGCGGTACCGCAAGGCCGGCCGAGAGCGGGCGGACCAGATGCTCGATGTGCTCGCCCGGTGAGCCGGACTCGCCGTCGCGGCGGTGGCAGCGCAGCATCAGGCCCATCGCCACGCCCGCGATGGTGGCGTGCACCCCGCTGTTCTCCATCAGGGCCCAGATGACCAGGGCCAGCGGGACGTAGACGTACCAGCCGCGGACGCCCTTGCGGAGCAGCACATAGAAGATCAGCAGGCCGACGACGGCGCCGCCGAGCGCCAGGAAGTGGATCTGCGAGGTGAAGAAGACCGCGATGATCAGGATCGCGAAGAGGTCGTCGACGACGGCGAGGGTGAGCAGGAAGGCGCGCAGCGAGGCGGGCAGGGAGGTGCCGATGACGGCGAGGACGGCGAGCGCGAAGGCGATGTCGGTGGCGGTGGGGACCGCCCAGCCGTGGAGCGAGCCGCCGCCGATGCCGTTGACGACGGCGTAGACGACCGCGGGCATCGCCATACCGCAGATCGCGGCGATCACCGGGAGGGCGGCGGCCTTGGGGTCGCGCAGTTCACCGGCGACCAGCTCGCGTTTGAGCTCGATGCCGGCGACGAAGAAGAACAGCGCGAGCAGGCCGTTGGCGGCCCAGTGCTGGACGGACAGGTCCAGGCCCAGCGAGGCCGGGCCGAGGTGGAAGTCGCGGACTGCCGCATAGCTGCCGCCGAGGGTGTTTGACCAGATCAGGGCCACAACGGCGGCGACGAGAAGGAGTACGCCGCCGACGGTCTCGGTGCGCAGCGCATCCGCGACGAAGTTCCGCTCGGGCAGCGAGAGCCGTCCCAGGAACGGGGGGCGACGGATCTTCGAGGGCGCGGGGCTCACGGATGACCTCCGGTCAGTTCGGCAGCTGTCGACGGCTGTTGACGTTGCCGACCAGACTTCCCGGCGCACCCTGAGATTCTTTGCGTGTTGTTAACGCGCTTCCCACTGTACCGGGCGAGTGCGAACGGTCATCCATGGGCCTCCACTTTACGGGCATACCGGACGTTCGGCCGTCGGAGTGCGTACGGCACCAGGCCGGGCCCCGGGAGGCCGCGCAGGGCGCCCGAAGACGACGAGGGGCGCCGGGCCGCATCGGCCCGGCGCCCCTGGTAAGCGGTCGCTCAGTCCTCGCTCGCCGCGCTCGGCAGCTTCGCCTGGATCAGGTCCATGACCGAGGAATCGGTGAGGGTGGTGACATCACCGAGGTCGCGGTTTTCGGCCACATCGCGCAGCAGTCGCCGCATGATCTTGCCGGAGCGGGTCTTGGGCAGCTCCGCGACCGCCATGATCCGCTTGGGCTTGGCGATCGGGCCGAGCTGGTGGGCGACATGGGTGCGCAGCTCGTCGGTCAGGCCCTCGTCCTCGGCCGCGCCGCCGCGCAGGATGACAAAGGCGCAGATCGCCTGGGTGGTCTGCGGGTCGGTGGCGCCGACGACCGCGGCCTCGGCCACCTTGGGGTGCGAGACCAGCGCGGACTCGACCTCGGTGGTGGAGATGTTGTGGCCCGAGACGAGCATGACGTCGTCCACCCGGCCCAGCAGCCAGATGTCGCCGTCGTCGTCCTTCTTGGCGCCGTCGCCGGCGAAGTACTTGCCCTCGAAACGCGACCAGTAGGTGTCCAGATAGCGCTGGTCGTCGCCCCAGATGGTGCGCAGCATCGACGGCCACGGCTCGGTGAGGACCAGATAGCCGCCGGAGCCGTTGGGGACCTCGCGGGCGTCGTCGTCCACCACGGTCGCCGCGATACCGGGCAGCGGCAGCTGCGCCGAGCCCGGCTTGGTCTCCGTGATGCCGGGCAGCGGGCTGAGCATCATCGCGCCGGTCTCGGTCTGCCACCAGGTGTCGACGATCGGCGTGCGGTCGGCGCCGATGTGCTTGCGGTACCACATCCACGCCTCGGGGTTGATCGGCTCGCCGACCGACCCCAGGACCCGCAGCGAGGACAGATCGAACTTCGCCGGGATGTCATCGCCCCACTTCATGCAGGCGCGGATGGCGGTCGGCGCGGTGTAGAGGATCGTCACGCCGTACTTCTGGACGATCTCCCACCAGCGGCCCTGGTGCGGGGTGTCGGGCGTGCCCTCGTAGAGCACCTGCGTCGCACCGTTGGAGAGCGGGCCGTAGGTGATGTACGAGTGGCCGGTCACCCAGCCGACGTCGGCCGTGCACCAGAAGACGTCGGTCTCCGGCTTGAGGTCGAAGACGGCGTGGTGGGTGTACGACACCTGGGTGAGGTAGCCGCCGGTGGTGTGCAGGATGCCCTTGGGCTTACCCGTCGTCCCGGAGGTGTAGAGGATGAACAGCGGGTGCTCGGCGTCGAACGCCTCGGGCGTGTGGGCCTCGCTCTGCCGCTCGACGATCTCGTGCCACCACACGTCCCGGCCTTCGTGCCAGTCGATGCCCTCCTGGCCCGTACGGCGCACGACCAGCACGCTGCGGACGTTCTGGGTGCCGGGCCTGGTCAGGGCCTCGTCCACGGCGGGCTTGAGGGCCGAGGGCTTGCCGCGGCGGTAGCCGCCGTCGGCGGTGATCACCACGCGGGCGTCGGCGTCCTCGATGCGGGTGGCCAGCGCGTCCGCGGAGAAACCGCCGAAGACCACCGAATGCGGGGCGCCCAGACGGGCGCAGGCCAGCATGGCGACGACCGTCTCCGGGATCATCGGCATGTAGATCGCGACCCGGTCGCCGGTCTGCACGCCCAGCTCGACGAGGGCGTTGGCGGCCTTGGAGACCTCGCGCTGGAGGTCGGCGTAGGTGAGCGCGCGGGTGTCGCCGCCCTCGCCCTCGAAGTGGATGGCGATCCGGTCACCCAGGCCGTTCTCCACATGCCGGTCCACACAGTTGTAGGCGACGTTGAGCTTGCCGTCGGCGAACCACTTGGCGAAGGGCGGGTTGGACCAGTCGAGTGTTTCGGTGGGCTCCACCGCCCAGTTGAGGCGTTTGGCCTGCTCGGCCCAGAAGCCCAGCCGGTCCGCCGCGGCCTTCTCGTACGCGGCAGCCGTGACGTTGGCATGCGCGGCCAGATCGGCGGGCGGTGCAAACCGCCGCTCCTCCTTGAGCAGGTTGGCCAGGCTTTCGTTGCTCACGACTTCTCCCATTCCCAGGGCGTCCGATGTGTCCCATGGCATAGCTCATCAGCCCGTGCCCGGCCGTGACAAGGGCTGTGGACAATTATTGGTGTAGACCTGTCAAGCCCCGGTGGTGCGCGGGGCCGTTCGCCGGCCCCGCGCAGGTCAGACCCGGGCCGCCGCCGGCGCGCCGGACACCGCCGAGAAGCGTCCCGTGGCCTCGTCGAGCACATATGCCTGGGCGTCGCCAACATGGAAATACATGCCGTGCAGCGCGAGCGATCCCTCGGCCACCCGGCGGGCCACGCAGGGGTGCGCCCGCAGGTGGTCGAGCTGTTGCAGGACGTTGACGAGCGCCAGCCGCTCCTGCTCGTCGGCCACCGGGCGGTTGTCGAGGGCGACTTCGCCCCGGCCCAGCCGTCCGATGCGCCGCATCCGGGCCAGGCTCGGGCGGCCGTGGCGCAGCCACCGGGCGAGCGGGGTCGGCTCGCCCTCCTCCGGGTCGGCGGAAGCCAGCAGCGCCCCCATCGCCCCGCACCCCGAATGCCCGCACACCGTGATCGAGCCGACCTGCAGCACCTCCACCGCGTACTCGATGGCCGCCGCCACCGAGTCACAGGAGGCGTCCGAGCCGGGCGGCGGCATCAGATTGCCGACATTGCGCACGGTGAACAGATCACCCGGACCGCTGGAGGTGATCATGCTCGTGACCAGCCGGGAGTCGGCGCAGGTCAAGAACAGCTGGGTGGGCCGCTGGCCCTCGCGCGCCAGCCGGGCCAGCTCCTCGCGCACCAGCGGGGCCGTATGCCGCTGGAACGCGCTGACCCCACCCAGCAGTTGGCTGCCGCTGCTCGCCGGGGCGGGACGATCTCCCGGGGCGGGCCGGGTGCAGTGGTGGTTGCGCCAGGGCGTCCACGGACGGCAGGAGTGCGCGCTGGCCGGCTCGGCGATCGGACGGCCGGAGCGCCCCCCGAGGGTGACCCAGCCGCCATGCGCCCGATGCGCGGCGGACCAGGTCCGCAGCGCCTCGTACGCGGCGTGGTCCATGAACGAACCGCACAGCTCGACGACGACGTTGGCGTGGGCCGGCACCAGCGCCAGCGCCCGCGTCAGCCGCGGCACCGCCAGAAACGTCAACTGCCCGCTGACGCGCACCCGGTGGCAGTCCTCCTCTTCGGTCACGGCGATACGGGTGTGTGTCAGCCTCCTCAAAGCAAGAAACACCGAAACCGCGATACCGGTTGCGACGCCGTGCAGGACGCCGAGGACCACGACCGCGCCCAAGGTGGCGGCGTACACCGGGAACTCGCGGTGGCGGTGCACATGGCGGATGTGCGCGAAGCTCACCATCCGTACGCCGACGACCATCACCAGCGCGGCGAGCGAGGCCAGCGGGATCAGCTCCAGCGTCCCGGCCAGCAGGCCCGCGCAGAGCAGCACCCACACGCCGTGCAGCACGGTGGCGCGCCGGGTCACCGCGCCCGCCTTCACATTCGCCGAGCCGCGCATCGCGCCCCCGGAGACGGGCATCCCGCCCAGCAGCCCGGAGACGGCGTTGGCGACGCCCTGCCCGGCCAGCTCCCGATCGAGCTGCGCCCGGCCCGTGGGGGCGCCGGGCCGCTCGGCCGCCAGGCGGTCCACCGCCAGCGCCGACAGCAGCGATTCCATGCTGGCCACCAGGGTGACGGTCAGCACCGCGGCGGCGAGGGCCGGCCAGGAGGCGTGCGGCAGCACGGGCAGTTCGGGCGTCCGCCAGGACGGCAGGTCGACCCGCGGCACCGCCGTCCCCGCGCTGAGCGCCGTGGCGGCCAGAACGGCGGCCAGCGGCGCCGGGACCCGGCGCGCCCAGCGCCCGCCGCGGCCCGGCAGCCGCTTCCAGCCGGCCAGGACGGCGACCGTGACGGCGCCGATCAGCAGCGCGACGGCGTGCGGGTGCTCCAACTGGCGCGGCAGCGCGGCGGCGTTGTCGAGCGCGGAGCTGTCCGGGCTGCCGCCGAGCACCACATGGAGCTGGCCGACGGCGATCGTCACCCCGATTCCGGCGAGCATGCCGTGCACGATCGCCGGGCTGATGGCCAGCGCCGCCCGGGCCACCCGCAGCGCGCCCAGGGCGAGTTGGGTCAGTCCGGCCAGCACGGTGACCGCGCAGGTGGCGCGCCAGCCGTAGCGCTGGACGAGATCGCCGGTGACCACCAGGAGGCCGGTGGCCGCGCCGGTGACCTGGAGGGGAGCGCCGCCGAGCAGACCGGCGACGATCCCGCCGACGGCCGCGGCGATCAGACCGGCCTGCGGCGGCGCCCCGGTGGCCAGGGCGATGCCGAGAGAGAGCGGCACGGCGAGCAGGAAGACGACGACCGAGGCGGACAGATCCCGGCGCAGGCTTCTGCGGGCCTTCTCGGCGCGCGGTTCGGGCACGGCCTTCGTATGGGTCTCGGCGGGATGCGGGGCGCGCGGCTTGGGCGGCGGCGACTTCTCGATCTGCGACATTCCCGTCTCCTCCGGGGCGACGCGGTCGCGCGGGGCGCGATCGTGGGCGGCGGTGTACTGCGGCGGGACGCGAGCCCGCCGGACGCCCCTTGCTGAGGGTGAAGGTCCGGCGACTCTCAAGCATCGGTAAATGGACCGTAATGTCGCGTAAAGACAAAGAGAAGCTTTTTCGTGCAAAAGACCCAGTTATTCCCCCTGTGGGGTGAAGGCGGCGACTGGATGAGCCGACGGGCGGGGCTGCCGCCCGGTGGTGCCCGTCGGCAAGGGGGGCGCGGATCAGGCGGGCTGCGGGGTGGCCACCCCCTCCAGGAGGACGAAGGAGGGGTCCACCTGGGCGGCCAGATCGGCGCCCGTCTTGGCATTGCCCCAGCTCTCGGCGTTCTTCAGGTGGAAGTGCACCATCTGGCGGGTGTAGCGCTCCCAGTCACGGCGCTCGTACGAGGCGTCCGCCGTGCGGTGCAGCCGCTCCAGCGCGATGCGGTTGACGCCCTCCAGCTGCGCGAACGGCGTCTGGCGACCCTTCTCCGCGGCCCGCACCCAGTCGGAGTGCCCCACGGCCACCAGCAGGTCCTCGCCCACCTCGGAGCGCAGATACTCCAGGTCGTCGGGGCTCTGCACCTTGTTGCCCACGACCTTGAGGGGGACGCCGAAGTCCCGGGCGTACTCCTTGTACTGGCGGTAGACGGCGATGCCCTTACGGGTCGGCTCGGCCACCAGGAAGGTCATGTCGAAGCGGGTGAACATCCCGGACGCGAAGGAGTCCGAACCGGCCGTCATATCGACGACGACGTACTCCTCGCGCCCGTCCACCAGGTGGTTGAGGCACAGCTCGACCGCCCCCACCTTGGAGTGGTAACAGGCCACGCCCAGATCGGACTCGGTGAACGGACCGGTCGCCATCAGCCGTACGAAACCGTCGTCGAGCGGCACGGTGCGCGCGCAGGCGTCGTAGACGGGGTTGTCCTCGCACACCCGCAGCAGGCGCGAGCCCTCGCCGGGCGGGGTGGTCTTGATCATGGTCTCGGCGGAGGCGATCCGCAGGTTGCTGCCGCGCAAGTAGTCCTTGATCAGCGGAAGATGGGTGCCCATCGCCGGGAGCGCGGCGGCCGCCTCCTCGTCCAGGCCGAGGGCCGCGCCCAGGTGCTGGTTGATATCGGCGTCCACCGCGATCACGGGAATGCGGGACGCGGCCAGATGCCGGATGAACAGGGAGGACAGGGTCGTTTTGCCGCTGCCGCCCTTGCCTACGAAAGCGATCTTCATGTTCACCAAGGTAGGTGGCGGACCGCGGCCGACAAGGGCTTTACGTGAAGAAGACCACTCCTTCGAGGGGTCCGGCCCGGTGGTGCGTAGGGTCGTACCCATGGCTGCACACTCCGCATCATCGAACACGAGCGCTGATCCGCTCGCCGCCCTGGCGTCGCTCCCCGGGGTCGCCGAGGCCGTGGACTCCGTACGTACCGGCGTCGACCGGATCTACGGGCACCGGATCATGCGGCGGCGCAGCAACGAGGTCAGCTCCGAGGCGGCGCTGCGCGGAGCGCGTGGTTCCGCGGCGCTGGCGGGGGCCGACTGGGAGCTCGAAGAGGTCCGGCGGCGCAGCGACTTCGGCGTGGCCGGCGAGCCGCGGACGGTCGGCGCGGCGCTGCGACTGACCGCGGAGGCCGGGCAGTTGCTGAGCGTCTGGCGGCAGTCGCCGCTGCGGGTGCTGGCGCGGCTGCATCTGGTGGCGGCCGGTCGCGATGCCGCGGACGAGACGGTCGGGCGGCCGCGGCTGGGGGCCGAGCCGGTGGACGAGCCGGTGGTCGAGCTGCCGCTGCCGGGTGCGGAGGAGGTCGCGGGGCGCCTGGACGGGCTGTCGCGGCTGCTGCTGGCCGGCAGTGAGGCCCCGGCCCTGGTGACGGCGGCGGTGGTGCACGGCGAGCTGCTGGCGCTGCGGCCCTTCGGCTCGTACAACGGGCTGGTCGCGCGGGCCGCCGAGCGGATCGTGCTGATCGGCAGCGGACTGGACCCGAAGGCCATCTGCCCGGCCGAGGTCGGGCACGCGGAACTGGGGCGCGCGGCCTATACCGCCGCCCTGGAGGGTTATGTCTCGGGCACACCGGACGGCGTCGCGGCATGGATTGCGCACTGCGGGCGCGCCGTGGATCTGGGGGCGCGGGAGAGCACCGCGGTCTGTGAGGCGTTGCAGCGGGGCGCGGCTTAACAGCGGGATAGCGGTTGGCGGAGGGCCGGCTCGGTAACGCTGAGCCCGGTCGCGACGATTTCCGGCCATCGGCATAAGCGTCGGCCGATAAGTGCCGGGCCTCGGTATAAGCACGGCTAAGGGCGCTCGCCCCTAATGGACGGCGTCCCTTAATCGCCTTTCGGCCAGTCTTCCGTCGGGATCAACGCAATTGCCCGGAAAAGGGGTTGCGGCGGTACCCGTGCTACTTGGTACCGCCGCTGGCATGTCCGTCAGGTGACCATGCGTGCACGATATTTCGCCCATCAGGTCGGAAACTTTGTCCGTCACCTGGTGCGGCTGGCCCGTAATCGACGGGTCGGCGTCGCGTGGGTGCCCGACTTTCATGCATCGGTCCGTGGGGCCTTGCTGCGTTTCTAGGTAGTCCTCTCGGATGTCCTTGGTCTCGCGGGCCGTTAAGTCCTTTGTACTACTGATACGGGGTAAGTGGAACCCCGTACCGCAGATATTTACGTTTGGCCTCAAATGCGGGGATTAGGGGCCAGGATCCGAGGCGTGCTGCGGCGGCGGCTCGCGTACCAGACCAGGCCGGCGGTGGCGGCGGCCGCGCCCACCGCCGCGACGGCCGCGAGCACCGGCCGCGGCGGCAGCGACAGCGCCGGCAGCCGCTGCCGCAGTGGCACCGGCCGGTTGAAGGAGAGCACCGGCCAGCCGCGGGCCACCGCCTCGCGGCGCAGCGCCCGGTCCGGATTGACCGCGAAGGGGTGGCCGACCGCCTCCAGCATCGGGACGTCGGTCGCCGAATCGCTGTAGGCGAAGCAGCGCTCCAGGTCGTAGCCCTCGGATGCGGCGAGTTCCCGGACGGCCTGCGCCTTGGTCGGGCCGTAGGCGTAGTACTCCACCTCACCGGTGAAGCGGCCGTCCTCACCGACGACCATCCTGGTGGCCACCACCCGGTCGGCTCCCAGGAGTTCGCCGATGGGCTCGACGACCTCCGCCCCCGAGGTGGAGACGATGACGACGTCCCGCCCGGCGGCGTGGTGTTCCTCGATCAGCGACGCCGCCTCGTCGTAAATGATCGGGTCGATCAGACGGTGCAGTGTTTCGGCGACGATCTCCCGGACCTGGGCCACATCCCAGCCCCGGCAGAGCGAGGAGAGATATTCGCGCATGCGCTCCATCTGGTCGTGATCGGCGCCGCCGGCGAGGAACACGAACTGGGCATATGCGGTACGCAGGACGGCACGGCGATTGATCAGGCCGCCTTGGTAGAAGGACTTGCTGAAGGTCAGCGTGCTCGACTTTGCAATGACGGTCTTGTCCAAGTCGAAGAACGCGGCAGTACGGGGTGTCGAGTGAGGCACGGAGTGGTTTTCCACGGGGCGAGCATAGGGGCCAACCATTCGGCGTAAGGTGTGGCGCGTGGGTTTGCCTGAGAAGGCTCTCGGGTACACCATGGAAGTCACGGATCGTTCGCGACCGTGCTAACCCGGTCCGGCTCCTCCCCCCCCGAGTCGGCCGTGGGGACGACCCCCGCTCTCCCCCCCGGCGGGGGTCGTCGCATGTCCGGACGCCTTTTGCGCCGCCAAACCCGAATCGGGCCCTTCCTGTTGCCCTGTGATGCGGTGCCCGTCGACGCGCTCCATGTGTAACGCACCGTAGTCGTCGCAGTGCTCTATGAAATCCCCTCTCGGGGTCCGCACTTCCGTCTTCTCCGCCGCGATCTCCTTGTCGGGCTTCGTCCCGCTCTGCGCCCCGGCAAGGCGCGCCTTCGTCGCTGGAATAGGTGACGGGGATATTCACAGGCTGGGAGTTGTCCACAGATTCGGGTCAAGATCCACGCGATTTCTCCGATCGCTGCACCGTAAAAGTCCGCGCGTTCGCGGAGCGACGAGTTGTGCAGCGATAGGGGGACGGAACATGACGGGATCGACGGGATCCGACCGGGCGGACCGGAGCGGGGAGGAGCGGGACGGCCCGCTGATCCTCACCGAGGACGAACGCCTCCTCGACGATCTGCTGCGGCTGTGCGCGGCGGCCGGTGCGCTGCCGGAGGTGGGGCACGGCCCGCCGGCCCGTAGAGGGGCCTGGGAGGCGGCGCCCCTGGTGATCATCGGGGAGGACTGCGCGGACCGGCTGCGCGGCGTCGGGCGCCGGGAGGGAGTGGTCCTCGCCGGGCGGGACGCAGACGATCCCGCGCTGCTGCGGCGGGCCGTGGCCATCGGGGCGGAGCGGGTGCTGGCCCTGCCCGACGGCGAGCGCTGGCTGGTCGACCGGATCGCCGACGCGGTCGAAGGCGTCGGGCCGCCCGCGCGCACGGTCGGCGTCATCGGCGGCCGCGGCGGGGCCGGTGCGAGCACCCTGGCCTGCGCCCTCGCCGTCACGGCGGCCCGTACGGGAGCGCCCGCGCTCCTGGTGGACGGCGACCCCCTCGGCGGCGGGCTCGATGTCCTGCTGGGCGGCGAGAAGGAGCCCGGCCTGCGCTGGCCGGCGTTCACGGAATCCCGGGGCCGGGTGGCTGGCGGCGTCCTGGCGGAGTCGCTGCCGCGGCTGCACTCCCTGCGGGTGCTCAGCTGGGACCGGGCCGGTGAGGCCGCGATCCCGCCGGAGGCGATGCGGGCGGTGCTGGCGGCGGCGCGGCGCCGGGGCGGCGTCGTGGTGGTGGATCTGCCCCGTCGGGTCGACGATGCGGTGGCGGAGGCGCTGGCCCAGGTGGACGTGGGGCTGCTGATCGTCCCCGCCGAGTTGCGCGCGGTCGCGGCGGCGCAGCGGGTGGCGGCCGGCGTACGCCCGGTGCTCGGCGATCTGCGGGCGGTGGCGCGCGGCGTCCCCGGGCCCGATCCAGGGCTGCCCCCGGACGAGATCGCCCGCCTGCTGAAGCTACCACTGGCCGGCGAACTGGGCTGGGACACCGGCCTGGTGGGCGACCTGGCGCGGGACGTTCCGCCGGGAGCGCAGCCGCGGGGGCCGCTGGCGCGGTTCTGTGCGGAGTTCTGGCGGCGGGTGCCGGTGCCGTCCGGCCCGCCTCCGCGGCAGCCCGGCCCGGCGGTCGGGGGGCCGGTGCTCGGGGCGGTCCGGGGAGGTGTGCGGCGATGACCGGCCGGGATCTGCTGGATGCGGTGCGCAGGCGGCTGGCCGAGACCGGGGCGGAGCCGACGCCGGCCCGGGTGGCGGTGGCGCTGCGCGAGGAGGGGCGGCTGCTGGGGGACGCGGAGGTGCTGGGCGTGGTGGCCGCACTGCGGTCCGAGATGGTGGGCAGCGGGCCGCTGGAGCCGCTGCTGGCCGCGCCGGAGGTCACGGATGTGCTGGTCACCGCACCCGACGAGGTGTGGGTGGACAGGGGCGGCGGGCTGGAGCGGGCGGCAGTGCGCTTCCGGGACGCGGCGGAGGTGCGGCGGCTCGCCCAGCGGCTGGCGGCGGTGGCCGGGCGCCGTCTGGACGACGCCCACCCCTGGGTCGACGCCCGACTCCCCGACGGCACCCGGCTGCATGCCGTGCTGCCCCCGGTGGCGGTCGGCGGGACTTGTCTGTCCCTGCGGGTACTGCGGCCACGGGCCTTCACCCTCGCGGACCTGGTGGCGGCCGGGACGCTCCCGCCGGGCGGCGACCGGCTGCTGACCGCCGTGCTCACGGCCAGGCTCTCCTTCGTCATCAGCGGCGGCACGGGCAGCGGTAAGACGACGCTGCTGACCAGCCTCCTCGGGCTGGTCGGCCCGGCCGAACGGATCGTCCTGGCCGAGGACTCGGCGGAGCTGCGGCCGGACCATCCCCATGTGGTGCGGCTGGAGACCCGCCCCGCCAACCAGGAGGGCGCCGGGCGGGTCACGCTGCGCGACCTCGTCCGGCAGGCGCTGCGGATGCGGCCGGACCGGCTGGTGGTCGGGGAGGTCCGCGGCGCCGAGGTCACCGATCTGCTGGCGGCCCTGAACACCGGCCATGAGGGCGGCTGCGGCACGGTGCATGCGAATGCGGCCTGCGACGTTCCCGCGCGGCTGGAGGCCCTCGGCTCGACGGCGGGGCTGGACCGTGCGGCCCTGCACAGCCAGTTGGCGGCCGCGCTCTCGGTCGTCGTCCATCTCGTCCGCGACCGGTCCGGTCGTCGGCGGGTCGCCGAGATCCACGTACTCGAACGGGACCGCGACGGCTTCGTGGTGACCGTACCGGCCGCGCTCTGGGCCCCGGACGGCTTCCAGAAGGCGCGTGGCTGGGGGCGGTTGCAGGCGCTGTGCGAGCGGGGTGGTGAGCGGTGACGGGGGTGGTGGGACCGATGGCAGCCGTGCCGGCGGTTGCGGCGGTGTGCTGCGCGGGCGCGGCGGGGTGGCTGATCGGCGGCCGGTCGGACGCCGGGCAGCGGCGGCGGGCGCGGGAGCTGATCGGGGGCGCGCCGGGGCGGCCGGTGTGGTGGTGGCGGCGGTGGTGGCGCGCCGGGCGCCGGGGCCTTGGGCGTATGGGGCGGGAGACCTGGTGCCTCCCGGTGGGGATCGGGCTCGGTGTGCTGGGTGCGTCGGTCGTGCCCGTGCTTGCCTCGGTGGCCGCCGCGTTCGCCGTCCGCCGGCGGTTGGCCGCCCGGGGCGCGGAGCGCGAGCGGGACCGGCGCGCGGCGGCGGTGATCGCCCTGTGCGCGGCGGTGGCGGGCGAACTGCGGGCCGGACAGCAGCCGGACCGGGCCCTGCTCGCCACCGGGGCGCCGGGCCTCGGGCCCGAGGGGGCGGCGCTGCTGGCGGCCGCGCGCTACGGAGGCGACGTCCCCCGGTCGCTGCGCAGGGTGGCGCGGCTGCCCGGGGCCGAGGGGCTGACCGGGGTGGCCGCCTGCTGGCAGGTCGCGGTCCAGGGCGGCGCCGGGCTCGCCCGCGGGCTGGAGCGGATCGCGGCCGGCCTCCGGGCCCGGCGCGACCAACAGGAGGAATTGCGAGCCCAGTTGGCGGGCCCACGGGCCACGGCGCTGATGCTCGCGCTGCTTCCGGTGGCCGGGCTCGCCATGGGCGGCGCACTGGGCGCCGATCCGCTGCGGGTGCTGCTGCACACCCCGGCCGGATGGGGCTGCCTGGTGATCGGCGGGCTCCTGGAGTGGGCCGGTGTGGCCTGGACGGCACGGATCGTGGCGGAGGCGGGCGGAGAAACGAGCGGAGAAGGGAGTGCGCGATGAGCCCGGAAGTTGTCCACAGGGTGGGGATGACGGTTGCGGTCGGGGCGGTCGTGGTGGGCGCGGTCTCGCTGCTGTCGCTGTTACGGGCCGCGCGCCGCGGCCGGACCGTACGGATGCGGGCGGGGGCGCTGTTCGGGGACGGCGGCGGGCGGCCGGCCCGGCGTACGGGGCGTACCGGGCGTGCGGCGAAGGGCGGCGGGTGGCTGTGGCGGGGGTTGAAGGAGTGGCTGGGGCCACTGGGTGTGGCCGCTTTCGTGATCATTCTGGTCGATGGAGTGGCCGGTGTCCTCCTGGGCCCGGCGGCGGGCTATGGCGCCCACCTGTGGCGCGCACGGCAACGGGCCGCGGAAGCCGGACGCCGGGCCGAGGCCGCGGTGCGCGCCGAACTTGCCCCGGCAGCCGATCTGTTGGCGGCCACGCTGGCCGCCGGGGCCGGGCCGCAGGAGTCGGCCGAGGCGGTCGGCCGGTCGCTGGAGGGGACCGTCGCGGCGCGCCTGCGCCAGGTGGCCGCGGAGCTGCGTCTGGGCGGCGAACCGGCCGTCGTATGGCCGCGGTTGGCGGCCCTTCCCGGCGCCGAGGGGCTGGCCCGCTGTTTGGAGCGCGCCGGGATATCGGGGGTACCGGCCGTCGAGCCGGTGGCGCGGATCGCGGCGGAGCTGCGTGCGGAGCACGGCAGAACGGCGGCCGCGCGGGCCCGGCGGGCGGGGGTGCTGGTCACCCTGCCGCTGTCGGCGTGCTTCCTGCCGGCGTTTCTCACGCTCGGAGTGGCGCCGGTGCTGATCGGGCTGGCGGGCGGACTGCTGGGCCGTAACTGAGAAGGACAGGCACGGAGTTCGGACGGGCCACGCCTTCCGGGCTTTCAGGGCCTCCAGGACCTCCAGGGCCTTCACCAACTCATCAAGTCTCACCAATTCAGCAAGCCATCAATTCAGCAAGTCACCAATTCAAGGGGGTTGGCATGTTTCAAGAAATCTTTCGAGGGTCCCGACGGTGGTGGCACCGGCTGCGCACCGCTGGGGCGGACCGGGGAATGGCAACGGCCGAGTACGCCCTGGGCACGGTGGCGTCCTGTGCCCTGGCGGCCGTGCTCTACAAGGTCGTCACCAGCGGCACGGTGGCCGGGCTGCTGCAAGGGGCGTTGGAGAAGGCGTTCCATGTCCGGCTCTGACGCCGCGCCGCGGCGCCGGGTCGTCCGCGATGCGGGAATGGTGACGGCGGAGACGGCCGTGGTGCTGCCGCTGCTGGTGGCGGTCGCGGCGACCCTCATCTGGGGCCTGGTGGCCGCCTGCGCCCGGATCGAGTGTGTGGACGCGGCGCGGGCCGGGGCGCGGGCGGCCGCGCGAGGGGAACCGCGGGCGGCGGCCCTCCGGGCGGCGCGCCGGGCCGCCCCCGAGGGCGCCCGGGTCGCGCTGGCGCGCGAGGGCGATCTGGTCCGCGTACGGGTCGAGGCCCCGCTGCCCGGCCCGGGGCGGCTTTCGGCCCACGTCACAGGGGAGGCGGTGGCTCTTGCGGAGGAAACGGTGGGGAGGTGAGGAAGGCTCCGCGACGGTGTGGACGGTCTTCGCGGCGGCGGCGCTGTGCGCGGTCTTCGCGGCCCTGATCTCCGTGGCCCAGGCCGTCACGGCACGCCACCAGGCGGCCGCCGCCGCGGACCTGGCGGCGCTGGCCGCCGCGGACCACGCCCTCCAGGGCAGGTCCATCGCCTGCGCGGCGGCCCGCCGGGTGGCTGCGGTGCAGCACACCCGCCTGGTGCGCTGCACTGTGGCCGGGGCCGTCGCCGACGTAGCGGCCGAGGCCGGGCGCGCTCCGTATACGGCGCGGGTACGGGCCAGGGCCGGCCCGGCGGGCATGACGGACGCCACGCTCGCCGCGGCGCACCGGCTACGCCCCCTTCGGCGCCCCTCGCAGCAGCTCGCCCAGGAGGCGTATCGCGCCCCGTTTGTGGAGCGGATCGTTGCCGTTGCCGCACTTGGGGGACTGGATGCAGGACGGGCAGCCGGCCTCGCATTCGCAGGCGGCGATGGCGCTGCGGGTGGCGGTGAGCCAGTCGGCGGCGGTGTGGAAGGCGCGCTCGGCGAAGCCCGCGCCGCCCGGATGGCCGTCGTAGACGAAAACGGTCGGCAGCAGGGTGTCCGGGTGCAGCGGTACGGAGACGCCGCCGATGTCCCATCGGTCGCAGGTGGCGAACAGTGGCAGCATCCCGATCGAGGCGTGTTCTGCGGCGTGCAGCGCACCGCCCAGCTGCTGGGGATTGACCCGGGCGGCGTCAAGCTGGTCCTCGGTGACCGTCCACCACACCGCGCGGGTGCGCAGCGTCCGGGGCGGCAGGTCCAGCTTGGTCTCGCCCAGGACCTCGCCGGTGATCAGCTTGCGACGCAGAAAGGAGACGACCTGGTTGGTGACCTCGACCGAACCGAAACACAGCCGGGCGTCGCCCCAGGGGACCTCGGTGTCGGTTTCGAGGACGGAGACGGCGGTGGTGTCGCGGGCGGTCGTGGAATAGGGCGGATTGGCCTCCTCGACCAGCGCCACGTCGTCGTCCAGGTCGAGCCGCTTGACGAGATAGGTGCGGCCTTGGTGGAGGTGGACGGCGCCGTCGTGGACGGTGGTGTGCGCGGCGCCTGCGTCCACGGTGCCCAGCAGCCGCCCGGTGCCGGTCTCGACGACCTGCACCGGCGAGCCGCCCTGGCCGCGGATGTCGGTCAGGTCGGCCGCCCGCTCGCGGCGCGTCCAGCGCCAGGCGGTGGCGCGCCGGCGCAGCAGCGCGGCGGACTCCAGCTGCGGCAGCAGCCCGGCCGTGGCGGGGCCGAAGAGCGGGAAGTCGGCCTCGGTGAGCGGGAGTTCGGACGCGGCCGCGCACAGGTGCGGGGCCAGTACATAGGGGTTGTCCGGGTCCAGGACGGTGGACTCGACCGGCTGGTCGAAAAGCGCCTCGGGGTGGTGGACGAGATAGGTGTCCAGCGGGTCGTCGCGGGCCACCAGGACGGCCAGGGCGCCCTGCCCGGCGCGGCCGGCGCGCCCGGCCTGCTGCCACAGGGACGCGCGGGTGCCCGGATACCCGGCGATCACCACGGCGTCCAGGCCCGAGACATCCACGCCCAACTCCAGGGCGGTGGTGGCGGCGAGGCCCAGCAGATCGCCGGTGTGCAGGGCGCGTTCCAGCGCGCGGCGTTCCTCGGGCAGATAGCCGCCCCGGTAGGCGGCGATCCGCGCGGGCAGCGAGCGGTCCACCTCGGCGAGTCGCTCCTGCGCGATCAGGGCGATCAGTTCGGCGCCGCGCCGGGAGCGGACGAAGGCCACGCTGCGCACGCCCTGCACGGCGAGGTCGGTGAGCAGGTCGGCGGTCTCGGCGGTGGCGGTGCGGCGCACCGGGGCGCCCTGCTCGCCGTGGAGTTCGGTCAGCGGCGGCTCCCACAGCGCGAAGACCAGCTCACCGCGCGGCGAGGTGTCCTCGGTGATCTCCACGACGGGCAGCCCGGTGAGCCGGGTGGCGGCCTCGCCAGGCTCGGCGGCGGTGGCGGAGGCCAGCAGGAAGACCGGCTCGGCGCCGTAGCGGGCGCAGATCCGCCGCAGCCGGCGGATCACCTGCGCCACATGGGAGCCGAAGACGCCGCGGTAGGAGTGGCACTCGTCGATGACGACATAGCGCAGGGCGCGCAGAAAGGAGGACCAGCGGGGGTGGGCCGGCAGGATCCCGCGGTGCAGCATGTCGGGGTTGGTCAGGACGTAGTTGCCGTACTGGCGCACCCACTCGCGCTCCTCGACGGGGGTGTCCCCGTCGTAGACCGCGGGCCGGATCGCCGTACCCAGCGGGGCGGCCAGCTCGCGTACGGCGCGCCGCTGGTCGGCCGCCAGGGCCTTGGTGGGCGCCAGGTACAGGGCCGTGGCCCCCCGGCCGTTGGGGGCCTCGGAGCCGTCCAGGAGGGCGGACAGGACCGGCGCGAGATACGCCAGGGACTTGCCGGAGGCGGTCCCGGTGGCCACGACGACCGACTCGCCGCGCAGCGCGTGTTCGGACGTGCGTGCCTGGTGAGCCCAGGGACGATCGATTCCGGCCGAACGGATGGCGTCGATCACTTCCGGGCGGATCTCTTCCGGCCAGTCGGCATGGCTGCCGATACGCGGGGGCAAGTGCTCCGTATGAGTGATGCGCGCAGCGCGGGTCGCGCCCCGGGCGAGACGGTCGAGAATCATGCCTGGGGAGGGTCGCGCACCCGCGTCCTGCGGCAGTCGATTGGAGGCCATCGGCACCGAGTGTGTCACCGGACTGACCGACAATGCTGACAAGGCGTCGTGCACGCCTGCTCGTAAGTGATTGAATGCCATCGCGGCTGCCAGATCCGCCCCTACTTCGGTGGGGAGGCCCCAGGGGGGCGACCGCTCGATAGCAAGGTGCTGGAGGATCCGTGGACCTGTCCCTGTCGACCCGGACCGTTGGCGACCGTACGGTCGTCGAGGTCGGTGGCGAGATTGATGTATACACCGCGCCCAAGCTGCGCGAGCAGCTGGTCGAGCTTGTGAACGACGGAAGCTACCACCTCGTGGTGGACATGGAGCGTGTCGACTTCCTGGACTCCACCGGGCTCGGCGTGCTGGTCGGCGGGCTCAAGCGGGTGCGTGCCCATGAGGGCTCGCTGCGCCTGGTCTGCAACCAGGAGCGCATTCTCAAGATCTTCCGTATCACCGGTCTGACCAAGGTGTTCCCGATTCACACCTCGGTCGACGAGGCCGTCGCGGCGACCGACTGACGGCCGGTGGTGCCCCGCGCCTCCGGCGCGGGGAAGGAAGGAGTGGGGGGTACCGGACGCCTCGTCCGGCCCCCTGCGTTGCACGTCCGCATATCGAGGGGGATGGCATGGCCACCGTCGAACTTCGCTTCAGCGCCCTTCCCGAGCACGTCCGGACCGCGCGTCTGGTCGCTGCTGCCGTGGCGAGGCGCGCCGGGGTGGACGAGGCCGTGCTGGACGAGGTACGCCTCGCCGTCGGCGAGGCGTGCAGCCGCGCCGTGGGCCTGCACACCAGCAATGACATCGCGGCCCCGGTGCGGGTGCTGCTGATCGAGGACGAGAAGAAGTTCTCGATCGAGGTGGGCGACGAGGTGCCGACCGCGTCCGGCCCGGCCGGCGCCCATGCCGGGGGCGTGCCCGAGGGCGGCGCGGAGAGCGAGCCCGAGGGCGAGGACGAGATGGGCCTCGCGGTCATCAGCGGACTGGTCGACGATGTCGAGGTGACGTCCGGCGAGAACGGCGGCGTGATCCGGATGAGCTGGCCGACGGCGCCGGCGGCGGTCGTTCCGTAGCGCGGCCCGCCCGTCTCACCGCTCACTGCTTACCGCTTACCGCTTCACCCCTCGCGGCGAAGGCCGCCCCGTGATCCCCGTTCCGGTGACTCCTGCGCCCCCGGCTCACCGCTGACGGCCGTGCAGGGCGGCCCCACAGCCTCCGTATCGGCCTCCGCATCACGGGCCCCCTGTCCGTCCCCTCGCGATGCCTCCCATGGCGGCCCCCTCGCGTCCCCCAGGGTCCCGATCAAGCCGTGATCTGACGCCATCTCAACTACGGCCGGGTAGCCCGATGGTCCGTCCCGGCTCACCCGTTCGGCGGTAGCGGGCTGAAACAATTCTCTCCCCTGTCACGCGCGACACACTCGGCGCAAGAGCTCGTATATCGCCTTTGATCAGCGGCGATCGGTCGGCAGGCGGGCGGTGATCAGTACGACAGGGAGATCATCGGTCACCGGTCAGCGAATTCTCCGCTTTCCTTCATCCGGGCGAATTCTGCGGACGGCATCCTTTTGATCATCGCGGCCACCGGCGAATTCCCTTTGAGGCACCCTGTTTTGATCAGGTGCGGCTCCCTACAATCCGTCCACATCTTGCTCAGGACGCCTGAGCGTGCTTCCGCGCGCCCATGTGCCAAACGTCAAGGAGGACGAATGGCGGGGCCTTACACCCCTCAGTTGCTGGACACCCCCTCTTATCTGGCCGCACCGTCACTGACGTCGGGCAACCGCGCCATCGTGCTGGTGATCGCCGTCGTCGCGCTGGCCGCGCTGGCCGTCGCGGCGGTACTGGTCCGCCAAGTGCTCGCGGCCGGCGAGGGAACCGACAGTATGAAGAAGATCGCGGCGGCCGTACAGGAAGGCGCAAAAGCCTACCTGGCCCGGCAGTTGCGGACCCTCGGTGTATTCGCCGTGGTGGTGTTCTTCCTGCTCATGCTGCTGCCCGCGGACAATTGGACGCAGCGCGCGGGACGCAGCGCCTTCTTCTTGATCGGTGCCGGATTCTCCGCGGCCACCGGCTATATCGGGATGTGGCTCGCCGTGCGCAGCAATGTGCGCGTGGCCGCCGCCGCCCGGGAAGCCACACCGGCCGAAGGCGATAAGCGAGAAAAAGATCTTACGGCGGTCTCGCACAAGGCCATGAAGATCGCATTTCGCACGGGCGGCGTCGTCGGTATGTTCACCGTCGGACTGGGCCTGCTCGGCGCCTCCTGTGTGGTGCTCGTCTACGCGGTCGACGCGCCCAAGGTGCTGGAGGGCTTCGGTCTCGGCGCGGCGCTGATCGCGATGTTCATGAGGGTCGGCGGCGGCATCTTCACCAAGGCCGCGGACGTCGGCGCCGACCTCGTCGGCAAGGTGGAGCAGGGCATCCCCGAGGACGACCCGCGCAACGCCGCGACCATCGCGGACAACGTGGGCGACAACGTCGGCGACTGCGCCGGTATGGCGGCCGACCTCTTCGAGTCGTACGCGGTCACCCTGGTCGCCGCCCTCATCCTGGGCACCGCGGCCTTCGGCAACGCCGGACTCGCCTTCCCGCTGCTTGTCCCGGCCATCGGCGTGCTCACCGCGATGATCGGTATCTTCGTCGTCGCGCCCCGGCGCCGCGACCGCAGCGGGATGACCGCCATCAACCGCGGTTTCTTCGTCTCCGCGGGCATCTCGCTGGTCCTGGTGGCCGCCGCGGTCTACACCTACCTGCCGTCCCGCTACAGCGACCTCAAGGGCGTCAGCGACCCCGACATCCTCGGCCGCTCCGGGGACCCGCGGATGCTGGCCCTGGTGGCGGTCGCCATCGGCATCGTGCTGGCCGCGCTGATCCAGCAGCTGACCGGCTACTTCACCGAGACCACCCGGCGTCCGGTGCGCGACATCGGCAAGACCTCGCTGACCGGCCCGGCCACCGTCGTCCTGGCCGGGATCTCCGTCGGCCTGGAGTCCGCGGTCTACTCGGCGGTACTGATCGGCCTGGCCGTCTACGGGGCGTTCCTGCTGGGCGGCTCCTCCATCATGCTGGCGCTGTTCGCGGTGGCGCTGGCCGGCACCGGTCTGCTGACCACCGTCGGCGTGATCGTGGCCATGGACACCTTCGGCCCGGTCTCCGACAACGCCCAGGGCATCGCCGAGATGTCCGGCGATGTCACCGGTGACGGCGCGCAGGTCCTGACCGACCTGGACGCGGTCGGCAACACCACCAAGGCCATCACCAAGGGCATCGCCATCGCCACCGCCGTCCTCGCGGCGTCCGCGCTCTTCGGCTCGTACCGCGACGCGATTGCCACGGCGGTGCACAACGTCGGCAGCGCCGCGAGCGGCATGGGCCTGAGCCTGGACATCTCGCAGCCCAACAACCTGGTGGGGCTGGTGCTCGGCGCCTCGGTCGTCTTCCTGTTCTCCGGGTTGGCCATCAACGCCGTATCGCGGTCGGCGGGGGCGGTGGTCTTCGAGGTGCGCCGGCAGTTCCGGGAGAAGCCAGGGATCATGGATTACACCGAAACGCCGGAGTACGGGCGGGTCGTCGACATCTGCACCAAGGACGCGCTGCGCGAACTGGCGACCCCCGGGCTGCTGGCGGTGCTCACCCCCATCGCGGTCGGCTTCTCGCTCGGCGTCGGTGCGCTCGGCTCGTTCCTGGCGGGCGCGATCGGCACCGGCACCCTGATGGCGGTCTTCCTGGCCAACTCCGGCGGCGCCTGGGACAACGCCAAGAAGCTGGTCGAGGACGGCCACCACGGCGGCAAGGGCAGCGAGGCGCACGCCGCGACCGTTATCGGCGACACCGTGGGCGACCCGTTCAAGGACACCGCGGGACCGGCGATCAACCCGCTGCTGAAGGTCATGAACCTGGTGGCCCTGCTGATCGCCCCGGCGGTGGTGAAGTTCTCCTACGGCGACGACAAGAACACCGGCCTACGGCTCGGGGTCGCGGCGCTGGCCCTCGTGGTCATCGTCGGCGCGGTCTACGTCTCGAAGCGGCGCGGGATCGCCGTGGGTGACGAATCCAACTCCGGCGGATCGGAAAACGTCGCTAAGTCGACAGAAACGGCCGCGGTGTCCTAGTCCCGGAGGCCCCCGAAAGCGGCTCAACAGGCGGGTGGACGGCGCATTTTGCGGGCGCCGGCCACCCGCCGTCGTTGTGCCCGGCCGGCCCCGCGCTCCTTGGTGCAAATGGCTGCAATGCGGCCAGGGCGGCCCGCCCGACCCGTCGACCAGGCCGTTTGGGCGTGTATGTTCCGGGGCCGAGAGCCATGGAAGGGACCAATCCGGTGAACAAGAAGCTTGTGACGGCACTGTCCGGCGGTGCGGCACTCCTGCTCGCGCTGACCGGCTGCAGCGAGAACAACAACAAGGAACTCGACAGCTGGGCGAAGAAGTTCTGCGATCCCGCGCAGGCCCAGTTCAAGGCGATCCAGGACGCCAACGCCGCCATGCAGACGGCCGGCGGCAGCAACACCGACTCCAAGAAGGTCCAGCAGACGGATTCGGCTGCCTTCCAGAAGATCTCCAGCGCGTACGCATCGCTGGCCAAGTCCCTGGACCAGGCGGGCGCCCCGCCGAGCGACGGCGGTGAGGACGCCCAGAAGAACGCGGTGAACGAGCTCAACTCGCTCTCCAAGGGCTACGCGAACCTGAAGAAGCAGATCGACAGCCTGAGCACCCAGGACAAGATGAAGTTCGCGGCCGGCCTGGACGAGCTGTCCAAGGGCATCAAGAAGCTCAACGCCCAGAGCGAGCAGGCGTTCAAGAACCTCGAGTCCGGGGACGTCGGCAAGGCGATGGCCCGTCAGAAGGGCTGCCAGAGCCAGAGCGCCTCGGGCGCGCCGTCGGCGAAGCCGCCCACATCGGCCAAGCCGTCCAAGTCGCCCAAGTCGTCCTAGGTCCGGACGCTCGCAGCGGCCCGGCGACGCGCCCGGAAGGGGCGTGGCGCCGGGCCGTCGCCGATTGTCAGTGGTTGCCGCGACAATGGGAGCGTGAGTACGCACCTCCCCACCGCAGATGACCGGGACCCCGACAGCAGCGCCCGCACCGAGCGGCTGCGCCAGGCGCTGCTGGCCGCCGACTTCACCGCCGACGGGCTGCTGGACCTGCTCGGCGCGCCGGCCTATGCCGCGCTCGCGCGCAGCGAGACCGTGCCCGCGCTGCGGGCGACGCGCGGCGACGGCCCGCTGGAGACCCTGGTGCGGCTGTTCCTGCTCCAGCGCCCGGTGGCCGAGCGGCGGGCCGCGGCCGCGCTTCCGGTGGCCGACTGCCTCGCCGATGGCTGGCTGGTACGGGACGGCGACGAGGTGCGCGCCACGGTGGACGTGCGGCCGTACGGCGGCCCCGAGGGGCAGGACTGGTGGATCGTCTCCGACCTGGGCTGCGCGGTCGGCGGCGCGGGCGGCATCCGGGGCGTGGGGGAGACCGACCGCGCGCAGCTGGTGCTCGGCGTGGGCGGCGCGTCCACGACGCTGGCGGGGATCACCGCGCGCACGCCCGTCGCCAGGGCCCTCGATCTCGGTACGGGCTCCGGCATCCAGGCGCTGCACGCCGCCCAGCACGCCACCCGGGTCACGGCCACCGACCTCAACCCCCGGGCGCTGCGGATCGCCGCGCTGACGCTGGCGCTCTCCGGGGCGGCCCCGGCGGACCTGCGGGAGGGCTCACTGTTCGCGCCGGTGGGGGAGGAGACGTACGACCTGATCGTGTCCAACCCGCCGTTCGTGATCTCCCCGGGCGCCCGGCTGACCTACCGGGACGGCGGGATGGGCGGCGACGACCTGTGCCGCACCCTCGTCCAGCAGAGCGCCGCGCATCTGGCCGACGGCGGGTACTGCCAGCTGCTGGCCAACTGGCAGCACGTCGAGGGCGAGGAGTGGCACGACCGGCTGCGCTCCTGGGTGCCCAGCGGCTGCGACGCCTGGATCGTGCAGCGCGAGGTGCAGGACATCACGCAGTACGCCGAGCTGTGGCTGCGCGATGCGGGCGACCACCGCGCCGGCGGCGAGGAGTACGCCGCGCGGTACGACGCCTGGCTCGACGAATTCGAGGCGCGCAAGACCAAGGCCGTCGGCTTCGGCTGGATCACCCTGCGCAAGTCCGGCGCGGACAGCCCGTCCATCACGGTCGAGGAATGGCCGCATCCGGTGGAACAGCCGCTGGGGGAGTCGGTGGTGCGGCACTTCGAGCGCCAGGACTATCTGCGCGTCACGGACGATGCTGCGCTGCTGGCCGGCCGTTTCCGGCTCGCCGACGAGGTGGTCCAGGAGCAGGTCGGGCTGCCCGGTTCGGAGGACCCCGAGCATGTGGTGCTGCGTCAGAACCGCGGTATGCGGCGGGCCACGAAGGTGGACACGGTCGGCGCGGGCTTCGCCGGGGTGTGCGACGGCTCGCTGCCCGCCGGGCGGATCCTGGACGCCATCGCCCAACTCGTCGGCGAGGACCCGGTGCTGCTGCGCGACCGTACGCCCGCCTCGATCCGGATGCTGATCGAGCAGGGGTTCCTGGAGCCGGTGGCGGCGGAGGACTGACGCGGCGGGGGGCGGGCGCACGGGCGGGGCGCATCGCGGGGCGGGTGCGTACGGGACGACCGGAAGCCGTTCATCCGGCGTTCTCCCTGATGCCGCCCGCGGGTGCCACGCTGCCCGTATGGAGAGTGGACCCGAGGCGTTCGCGGGCGCGGCCTTTGCGCTGTTCGGCGCCGGACTGCTGCTGTGGACGGGTGTGTGCCTGCGGACGGGGGCGCCGGTCGCCGAGGGCGCCGGGCGCGTGGTGGGGACGGTGACGGCGCTGGTGTTCGGGGCGGTGTTCCTTGGCGCGGGGTGCTGGATGCTGACGCGGTTGTAGCGCCGAGCCGGGGGAGCGGCCGCGGCCCGGGCGCCGACCGTCCGCCCGCATCGAACGCCGGGGGCATCAACTGTCCGCCGGAAGCCGGGCATTCACTTCCGGCCAGTTGTGATGCGGGTGGCCGACACGCGGGTGGGCGTGGAACCTCCGTATCGCGCCGATCGTGTTCCTCGGTGAAGGGCACGAACCGGCTCGACAGTGAGGAACCCCCATGAACCGTGCAGTCCGCTCCGCCGCCGTCGTGGTGATCGCCGTCTCCCTGCTCGGGGGAGGAGCTGCCGCCGCCTTCGCCGAGCCGGCCCAGCTGCATGCGCCGAAGCCGATCGTGGCCACCGCCCCGGTCGCGGCCCAGCTGACGGCCAAGGCGAGCGCGACCACGGTCCACGCCTGGCAGGAGTTCCGGATCTCCGGCACGGCCAAGGGCATCAAGGCGGGCACCGAGGTCACCGTCCAGCAGAAGCAGGGCGCCAAGTGGGTCTCGCTCCCCGCCCAGGCCCCGGTCAACACCAGCGGGACGTACTCGGTACGGGTCAAGCTCGGCCTCAAGGGCGTCAATCAGCTCCGGATCGGCGCGGGCAGCGCCATATCCCCGGTGGTGAGCGTCACCGTCCGCTGAGCTCAGCCGACGAGATTGCGCGCGATCATCCACACCGCGGCGATGCCCAGCACCACGGCATTGCCGCGGGCGGAGAGCCGTGGCCGGAAGTAGCGCCCGCGCAGTCCCGCGTTCAGCCAGCTTCCGACGACGTAGGCCAGGGCCGGCACGCCCAGGGCGAGCAGCACCATGTTGTCGTGGAAGGCCGTCACGACATCGCCGTGCAGCAGGTCGTACGCCATCCGCGTGCCGCCGCACAGCGGACACAGGATCCCGGTGGTCATTTTGAGTGGGCAGGGCAGCAGCACCTGACCGGGCCGGTGCGGATTGGTGTGCCAGAGATAGACGGCGCCGAGCGCACCGCCGGCGAGCCCCAGGCCGGCCACGCGCACGGTGCGCCGGCGGATGGCCGCGGCGGTGGGGGCCGCCACAGCGCCCACGGGCTCCCGCTGTGCCGGGTTCATACGCTCAGCGACCTTGCGTAGGCGACCTGCTGGAACACGTACATGACCTGCTCGGGCGACTGCACCGGGATCAGCGTGGTGTGGTGCCGCCCGCCGCCGTTGACCGTGACCTGCACATACCCGGTCGTGATGCGCTCCTTCATCAGGAGGAAGAGCAGACCGACTGCGCAGAAGAAGACGAAGGCGACGGCGAGCACGACGCCCGCCGTCTGGATCTTCTCCCGGGTCCGCGACATGTCCGTGCACGTCCACACCGCGCCCTTGAGCGGCATCGGCCCGGCCGGCGTCACGATCGTGTCGCCCGCCACCGCGATGTCGCCGAGCGTGAGGACCGTCCCGGCGGGCACCGGACCGGGCACGGTGAGCGGACCGGGCACGGCCAGGGGTGCGGGCTGCGGCGGTCCGGCGGCCGGGTAGCCGTATGCCGGAGGGGCCTGCGGCGCGGCGTAGGGGTTGTCGGCGGCCGGGCCGCCGCCGGCGGGCTTGGTGTACGCAGGGTGGCCGGGCTCGTCGTCCGGTGGCGGTGCGGGGTACTGCTGCGCCATGAGTGGTCCCCCCGAAGGTGCGTGCGCGCTCTGCCGGTCGCCGGCCCGCGCGGCGGGTCGTGCCGCGTCCATCCTGCCAGCCGCCCGGCACGCCGTAGCAAGAAGCCGGCAGAACCTGTCACAAGGGTTCTTGAATGACCCCCGTCAGACGGCGACGGTCGTGGGGATGGTCACTGTGCGAGATCACCGACGGCTGCACTATGGCGCCCGGAGCGGGATCGCGGCAGGGTACGCACGGAGTGCCGGCCCGGCGGTGGAGATCATCAGGACCCCTCGGGGAACGCCCGCTGCGGTCCGGGGCGGCAGGAAGGCATGTAGTCGGGTTACCGTTCGAGTGGCGTTGCGGGGTTTTTCCGTTTGACACGGGGGCGGGAGGTACCGTCACACTCCGCAGCGTCAAGCGTCACCGCAGTGCGACCCCGGCGTCCGGCCGGGGGCCTATTCAGCGTCGACCGGAGAGAAGAGCGAAGTTGTCCGCGACCAGCGAGACCGCAGAGGGCGGCACCCGCCGACTCGTCATCGTCGAGTCGCCTGCCAAGGCGAAGACGATCAAGGGCTACCTCGGCCCTGGATACGTGGTCGAGGCCAGCGTCGGGCACATCCGCGACCTTCCCAACGGCGCGGCGGAGGTTCCCGCGAAGTACAAGGGCGAGCCCTGGGCCCGCCTCGGTGTCAACGTCGACGCCGACTTCCAGCCGATCTATGTGGTCAACACCGACAAGAAGGACCAGGTCAAGAAGCTCAAGCAGCTGCTGGCCGAGTCCGACGAGCTCTACCTCGCCACCGATGAGGACCGCGAGGGCGAGGCCATCGCCTGGCACCTCCAGGAGATCCTCAAGCCCAAGGTCCCGGTCCACCGGATGGTCTTCCACGAGATCACCAAGGACGCGATCCGCGAGGCCGTCGCCAATCCGCGTGATCTGAACCAGAAGCTGGTCGACGCCCAGGAGACCCGCCGCATCCTCGACCGCCTCTACGGCTACGAGGTCTCGCCGGTCCTGTGGAAGAAGGTCATGCCGCGGCTGTCGGCCGGCCGGGTGCAGTCGGTCGCGACCCGTCTCGTCGTCGAGCGCGAGCGCGAGCGGATCGCCTTCCGCTCCGCCGAGTACTGGGACCTGACCGGCACCTTCGCCACCGGCCGGGCGGGCGACGCCAGCGACCCGTCCACCCTGGTGGCGCGCCTGAACACCGTCGACGGCCGCCGTATCGCGCAGGGCCGCGACTTCGGCCCCAACGGGCAGCTGAAGAACAGCGACGTCCTCCACCTGGACGAGGCCAACGCCCGCGCGCTGGCCGCCGCCCTGGAGAACACCGACTTCGCGGTGCGCTCGGTCGAGTCCAAGCCCTACCGCCGCTCGCCGTACGCCCCCTTCCGTACGACGACCCTCCAGCAGGAGGCCAGCCGCAAGCTCGGCTTCGGCGCCAAGGCGACCATGCAGGTGGCGCAGAAGCTGTACGAGAACGGCTACATCACCTATATGCGTACGGACTCCACCACGCTCTCGGACACCGCGGTCGCCGCGGCCCGGCGGCAGGTGACGCAGCTGTACGGCGCCGACTATCTGCCGGACAAGCCGCGTACGTACGCCGGCAAGGTCAAGAACGCACAGGAGGCGCACGAGGCGATCCGCCCCTCCGGCGACCGCTTCCGTACGCCCGCCGAGACCGGGCTGACCGGCGACCAGTTCAAGCTCTACGAGCTGATCTGGAAGCGGACCGTCGCCTCGCAGATGAAGGACGCGACCGGGAACTCCGTCACCGTCAAGATCGGCGGCCGGGCCGCGGACGGGCGGGACGCCGAGTTCAGCGCGTCCGGCAAGACCATCACCTTCCACGGCTTCCTCAAGGCCTACGTCGAGGGCGCGGACGACCCGAACGCCGAGCTCGACGACCGCGAGCGCCGGCTGCCGCAGGTCGCCGAGGGCGACGCACTGGCCGCGCGGGAGATCACCGCGGACGGGCACGCCACCAAGCCGCCCGCCCGCTACACCGAGGCCACGCTGGTCAAGGAGCTGGAAGAGCGCGAGATCGGCCGCCCGTCGACGTATGCGTCGATCATCGGCACGATCCTCGACCGCGGCTATGTCTTCAAGAAGGGCACCGCGCTCGTTCCGTCGTTCCTCTCCTTCGCGGTGGTCAACCTCCTGGAGAAGCACTTCGGCCGGCTGGTCGACTACGGCTTCACCGCCAAAATGGAGGACGACCTCGACCGCATCGCCCGCGGTGAGGCGCAGGCCGTGCCGTGGCTGCGGCGCTTCTACTTCGGCGAGGGCGAGGCCGAAGGGGCCGCCTCGGACGCCGGCAACGGCGACGGCGACCACCTCGGCGGGCTCAAGGAGCTGGTCGAGGACCTGGGCGCGATCGACGCCCGGGAGATCTCCTCGTTCCCGGTCGGCGACGACATCAAGCTGCGGGTCGGCCGCTACGGCCCGTATGTCGAGCGCGGCGAGAAGGGCGAGGAGGGCCACCAGCGGGCCGATGTCCCCGACGACCTGGCGCCCGACGAGCTGACCGTGACGTACGCGGAGGAGCTGCTGGCCAAGCCGAGCGGCGACTTCGTGCTGGGCGCCGACCCTGAGAGCGGCAACGAGATCGTCGCCAAGGACGGCCGCTACGGCCCGTACGTCACCGAGGTGCTGCCCGAGGGCACCCCGAAGACCGGCAAGAACGCGGTCAAGCCGCGCACCGCCTCACTGTTCAAGTCGATGTCGCTGGACACCGTCACTCTTGCGGACGCGCTCAAGCTGATGTCGCTGCCGCGGGTGGTCGGCACGGACGCCGAGGGCGTGGAGATCACCGCGCAGAACGGCCGCTACGGCCCGTACCTGAAGAAGGGCACGGACTCGCGCTCCCTGGAGACCGAGGACCAGATCTTCAACATCACCCTCGACGAATCGCTGGCGATCTACGCCCAGCCCAAGCAGCGCGGGCGGGCCGCCGCCAAGCCGCCGCTGAAGGAACTGGGCACGGACCCGGTCAGCGGTAAGCCGGTGGTGGTCAAGGACGGCCGCTTCGGCGCGTACGTCACCGACGGCGAGACCAATGCGACGCTGCGGCGGGATGACGACGTCGAGACGATCACGCCCGAGCGCGGCTACGAGCTGCTGGCGGAGAAGCGCGCCAAGGGCCCGGCGAAGAAGACCGCCAAGAAGACGGCGGCGAAGAAGACGACGGCCAAGAAGACCGCGGCGAAGAAGACCACCACGGCGAAGAAGACGGCCGCCAAGAAGACGACGGCGAAGAAGACGACCGCCAAGAAGGCCCCGGCCAAGAAGGCGGCCGCCAAGACGGCGGCGTCGGCGTCGGCCGAGGACTGAGCGTCACCCACTGCCGGGACAAGGGCGGGCACGGCGGACTATGGTCCGTCGGGCCCGCCTCTTTGTTCGGGTGGGCGCCCGGGAGTGCGTACCGTCCCGATAGGCTGGCAGGATGACGCGAGCCGAGCAGCCAACGGTCGTGACCCCCACTTCAGACGCCCTCGCCGCGGACTCCCGCGAGCGCGCCGTACGGGCTCTGCTGCGCTTCCCCCCACTGAAGCGGTTGTGGAGCGCCCAGTTTGTCGGGGGCATCGGCGATGCCCTGTCCATGCTTGTCCTGGTCCTTCTCGCCCTTCAGGCGGCGCTGTACGTCCCGCTGGGCGGCCAGGCCGTCTTCGGCGGCGGATACCGGGGTGCCGCCCTTGCGGTCACCGCGGTCTTCGGGGCCCGGATGCTGGCCACCTTGCTCTTCGGGGCCGTCCTGCTGGGGCCGCTGTCCGCGCTGACGGCGCCTTCGGGGCCGCTGGACCGGCGCTGGACGATGATCGGCGCGGACGGTCTGCGGCTGGCGCTGCTGGTCGTCGCGCCGCTGTGGATCGACTGGACGCCCGCCAATGCGCTGGCCTGGCTGCTGGTCACGGTCTTCGTCAGCGGCGTCGCCGAGCGCCTGTGGACCGTCGCCCGGGAGAGCGCCGCGCCCGCCCTGCTGCCCGCGCCGCCGCCCGAGGGCGCCGCCGTACGGCCGCTGCCGGACAACATGGAGGCGCTGCGCCGCCTGTCGCTGCGCACCGGCTTCCTCGCGCTGCCGATCGCGGCCGCGGCGCTGGTGGTCGTCACCCTCGTCAGCAAGCTGCTGGGCGCCGGCGTGGCGTGGTTCCAGCTCCACCAGGCGGCCCTGGGCTCGTATCTGGCGGCCGGGCTGTTCGCCGCGTCCGTGTCGATCCTCTACTTCCTTGAGCTGCCCGACGGGCAGACGCCGCGGCCGCGTTCCCCGCTGGAGGGGCTGCGCCGTCCCAAGACCGCCGGATCCGGCGCCGACAAGGGCCGTACGGGCGCGATCCCGCTGCTGGTGCCGGCCTGCGCCGCCGTGGCCGCCGCGATTGCCGCGGCCGTCGCGCTGGCCGTCCTGCTGGCCTACGACCTGGTCGCGGGCCCGGCCTCCTTCGCGCTGCTGGTGCTCGCGCTGACCGGCGGTACGGCCGTCGGCATCCGCGGGGCCCGCAAGGTGCTGCCCGCGCTCTCCCGGCGTCGGCTGCTCGCCCTGGCGGTGGCCCTCACCGGGCTCGCGCTGCTGGCCATGGGGCTGGTCCCGGACACGACGACGGTGCTGCTGCTGGCGCTGGTCGCCGGGGTGAGCGCCGGTATCGCGGCCAACACCGGCCATGTGCTGCTGGAGCAGGAGGTCGAGGAGTCCCGCAGGGCGCGGACGACCGAGCATCTGCACGCCGTGGTCCGCCTCGCGGTCGCGCTGGCCGCCATCGTCGCGCCGCTGCTGGCCGCCGTCATCGGCCCGCACCGCTTCGACAACGGCAGCTTCACGTTCTCGCACGGCGGCGCCGCCTTCACCCTGATGCTGGTCGGCGCGCTGCTGCTGCCGGTCGCCGCCTGGGTGCTGGGCAAGGCCGACGACCGGCACGGCGTACCGCTGCGGCGCGATCTGCGTGAGGCGCTGCGCGGCGGCGACCCGGACCAGACGCCCGCCGCCACCGGCTTCTTCATCGCCCTGGAGGGCGGCGACGGCGCCGGGAAGTCCACCCAGGTCGAGGCGCTGGCCGAGTGGATCCGGGCCAAGGGGCACGAGGTCGTGGTCACCCGGGAGCCGGGCGCCACCGCCATCGGCAAGCGGCTGCGCTCGATCATCCTGGACGTGTCCACCTCCGGGCTCTCGGACCGCGCCGAGGCGCTGATGTTCGCCGCCGACCGCGCCGAGCACGTCGACAGCGTCATCCGGCCCGCCCTCGAACGCGGCGCCATCGTCATCACCGACCGCTACATCGACTCCTCCGTCGCCTACCAGGGCGCCGGGCGCAACCTCGCCCCCACCGAGATCGCCCGGATCAACCGCTGGGCGACGAGCGGTCTCGTTCCCCATCTGACCGTCCTGCTGGACATCTCGCCCGAGGCCGCCCGCGAGCGCTTCACCGAGGCCCCGGACCGGCTGGAGTCCGAGCCCGCCGAGTTCCACGAGCGGGTACGGGCCGGATTCCTGACGCTGGCCGCCGCCGACCCGGCGCGCTACCTCGTCGTCGACGCCGGACAGGAGCCGGAGGCGGTCACCACCGTCGTACGGCACCGCCTCGACCAGGTGCTCCCGCTGTCCGAGTCCGAGCTCAAGGCCCAGGCCGAGGCCCGCAAGGCGGCCGAGGAGGAGGCCCGCCGACGGGCCGAGGAAGAGGCCGCGCGCAAGGCGGAGGAGGCGCGGCTGGAGCGCGAGCGCCAGGAGCAGCTGGCCAAGCTGCGCGCCGAGGAAGAGGAGCGCAAGCGGCAGGAGGAAGAGACTGCCAGGGCCCGCGAGGCCGCGCGCCAGGCCGAGGAAGCGCGTAAGCGCGCCGAGGAGGCCCGGCAGGCGGCGGAGGCGGAGCGGCAGCGCCGCGAGGCCGAGGAGCGGGCCCGCCAGGCCGAGCAGGAGCGGCTGCGCAAGCGCGCGGAGGAGGAGGCGCGGCTGCGCCGGGAGGCCGAGGAGCGCCGCCTGGAGAAGCAGCGCAAGGCCGAGGAGGCCCTGCTGCGCGCCGAGCAGGCCCGTAAGGAGGCGGCCGAGGCGGCTGCCGCGGCGGAGGCGGAGGCCGCTGCGGCGGCGGATGCGCCAACCAAGGAGACGCCCGTCGCGGATCTGCGGAAGCGCTATGTCGAGCACGGCGCGCCGAACCCGGCCGTTGTTTCACGTGAAACAACGGAAAGCGGTGCCTCCGACACGGAGCGTACGGAATCGCTGCCGCAGTCCGAGGCCCCGCGGGGCACGGTGGACGAGACGGCGGTGCTGCCGCGGTACGGCGCCGGGCCGGACGCGGAGGAGACCAGCGTGCTGCCGCGGTACGGCGCCGGGCCGGACGCGGAGGAGACCAGCGTGCTGCCGCCCGTACGGGACGGGGGCGACCCCGCCGACCGGGTGCCGTCGTGGATGTTCCGCGAGGAGCACGCGGACGGCGCCGCGCAGCAGCCCGCACCTGCCGAATCGGGCAGCGAGCGCACCCGCGAACTCCCGCAGATCGACCCGGCCACCGGACACCCGGCGGAGCCGCAGCGCAGCCGCCCCCGCCCGGACTGGGCGGAGGAGACCCCGCTGGACGATCTGCCGACCCTGGCCGACGAACTTCTCGGCCCGCGCCCGGACGAGGCGGCGGACGACAAGGGCCACCGGGAGCGGGGCCGCCGCCGCGGCTGAGCCCCCGCCCCGCCGTACGGCACCGGCCGCGCCCGCAGAACGCTCTGCGGACGCGGCCGGTGTGCGTAGCGGCGGGCGCGGCCGATCTGCGGAGCGCGGACCCGGCACCCGTTCGGGGTCCGGTTGTCAGCGGGGTGGACCACAATGGGTCACAGCGATGGTTCAGGGCGCACGGTGCGTACCGCCCGGCCCATGGCGCGGGCGGGCACGAAGCAGGACGGACAGGAACGGCGGGCAGCGCGATGACGGTGTGGGACGACGTGGTCGGCCAGGACCGGGTGACCGAGCAGCTCGCCGCGGCCGCCCGCGACGCGGACGCGATCGTGACCGCCGACGACGCCGCGGGCGCGGCGGCCGCGGCCCCGTTGGCCGCACCGGCGCCCGCCGGGCAGCGCGGCGCCGGCCAGATGACCCACGCCTGGCTGTTCACGGGCCCGCCCGGATCCGGCCGGGCCACCGCCGCCCGCGCCTTCGCCGCCGCGCTGCAATGCGTCAGCCCCGACCGCGCGCTGGGCGGCGCTCCCGGCTGCGGCTTCTGCGACGGCTGCCACACCACCATGGTCGGCACGCACGCCGACGTCGAGATCGTCCGTACGGACCTGCTCTCCATCGGCGTCAAGGAGACCCGCGACCTGGTCCGCCGCGCCTCCCTCTCGCCGGCCGGCGGCCGCTGGCAGGTGATCGTCCTGGAGGACGCCGACCGCCTCACCGAAGGCGCCGGCAACGTCCTGCTGAAGGCCGTGGAGGAGCCCGCGCCCCGTACGGTCTGGCTCCTGTGCGCCCCCTCGATCGAGGATGTCCTGCCCACCATCCGTTCCCGCTGCCGCCACCTCACCCTCACCACGCCGCCGGTCGACGCCGTCGCCGAGGTTCTGGTCCGCCGCGACGGCATCGAACCGGAGACCGCCGCCCGCGCAGCCCGCGCCACCCAGGGCCATATCGGCCGGGCCCGCCGCCTGGCCACCGACGAGCGCGCCCGGACCCGGCGCGCCGCCGTCCTCAAACTCCCCCTGCGCATCGACGACATCGGCGGCTGCCTCAAGGCCGCCCAGGAGATGATCGATGCCGCGGGGGAGGACGCCAAGCAGGTCGCCGAGGAGGTCGACGCCAAGGAGACCGAGGAGCTGCGCGCCGCCCTAGGCGCCGCGGCCGGGACCGGAGGCCGGCTGCCCCGTGGCACGGCCGGTGTGATGAAGGAGCTCCAGGACAAGCAGAAGCGCCGCGCCACCCGCACCCAGCGCGACAGCCTCGACCTGGCCCTCGTCGACCTCACCGGCTTCTACCGCGACGTCCTCGCCCTCCAGATGGGCGCCGCCGTCCCGCTGGCCAATGACGAGGTCCGCGACAGCGTCCAGCGCATCGCGGCCGCCTCGACCGCCGAACGAACCCTGCGCCGTATAGAAGCCGTGATCGCCTGCCGCGAGGCCCTGGACCGCAATGTGGCCCCGCTGCTCGCCGTGGAGGCCATGACGGCCGCCTTGCGGGCCGGCTGACCACCGGGCGGGCCCGCGCTTCCGCACCGCCACCGAGAGGAGCCGCGCAGCCAGACACCACTGCCGCCTCGCACGGGACGCTGCCGCACCGGGCCGTCTCGCCAGGAGGCCGGGTCGCCACGAGACCGGGTCGCCACGAGGCCGGGGTGGACCCGCCCACCGCCGTACCGCCGTGCGCACCCGCCCCGCCCGCCGTACGCCGATCGGCCCGACGGCCCGTACGCCCTTCCGCCCTCTTCCGCCCCCGCTCCGGACCGGCCGGGGCATCCGCTGACGTGGGCAGCAGGGAGGCCGCCCCGCACTCCCCGGACGCGCGGAGCAACGCGAACGCCCCAGAACGGACCGAATCAGAGCGCACATACCGTTCCACCCTGGATACGCTCCGTTCCAGATCACCTTCGCACCCCCGCGCCCACACCCGTCACCGCCGCAACCGCACCAGCCAGCCGCCACCACCGCATCCGACGGTGGCGCCCACCCCACCCACCCCGCACGCCACGCCATCTCCCCCACCTCGCCGAACCAGGGACCGTACGAGGGACCGCATCAGGGACCGCGTCAGGGACCGTACGAGGGACCACACCAGGGACCGAACCAGGGACCGAGACCGAGGGACCGATCGCCCATGGCCACCAGCCGCCGCCTGCTCCGCACCACCGCCGCCGCCGTCTTCGCGGCCACCACACTGCTGATCTCCAGCTGCTCGTCGTCGGGCCCGGCCGCCCCCGGCCCGGCGCCCTCCCCCGGCAGCGCACACGACGCCGGCGACCAGCACGCCACCGCCGACGGCGGCTCGTCCGTCCTCGCGCCCCTCCCGGTCGCCATCCCGGCCAAGCTCCGCCCGTACTACGACCAGAAGCTGACCTGGCACGCGTGCAGCACCGCCGGCTTCCAGTGCGCCACGATGAAGGTGCCCCTGGACTACGACAAGCCCAACGCGGGGACCGACATCAAACTCGCGGTGGCCCGCAGGAAGGCCACCGGCCCCGGTACCCGCCTCGGCTCCCTCTTGGTCAATCCGGGCGGCCCGGGCGGTTCGGCGATCGAATACCTCGAGCAGTACGCGCCCCAGCCGGCCGCGGTCCGCGCGCGCTACGACATGGTGGGGCTGGACCCCCGGGGCGTGGGCCGCAGCACCCCGGTCGAATGCCTCACCGACCGGCAGATGGACCGCTTCACCCAGACCGACCAGACCCCCGACACCTCGGCCGAGGTCGACAAGCTCACCACCGCCTACCGAAACTTCGCCAAGGGCTGCGAGGCCCGCTCCGCCAAGCTGCTCCCGCACGTCTCCACCATCGAGGCGGCCCGTGACATGGACGTCCTGCGCGCCCTCCTGGGCGACAAGAAGCTGACGTATGTGGGCGCCTCCTACGGAACCTTCCTCGGCGCCACCTACGCCGGCCTCTTCCCCACCCGCTCCGGCCGCCTGGTCCTCGACGGCGCCATGGACCCTGCGCTCGACTCCCGCACCATCAACATCAACCAGACCACCGGCTTCAACACCGCCTTCACCGCCTTCGCCGCCGACTGCATCAAGCGCAAGGACTGCCCCCTCGGCACCCAGAGCACCACGGACGCCGGCCGCCGCCTCTCCGCCTTCTTCAAACGGCTCGACGCCCACCCGCTCCCGACCGGTGAGGAGCGCAAGCTGACCGAATCGCTGGCCACCACGGGTGTGATCGCCGCGATGTACGACCAGGGGTCCTGGCCGACCCTGCGCGCCTATCTCGCCACGGCCCAGCGGGGCAACGGCCGCGGCCTGCTCGCCCTCTCCGACAGCTACTACGAGCGCGACGCCGAGGGCCACTACGCCAACCAGATGTACGCCAACCCGGCCGTCAACTGCCTCGACCTCCCGCCCGCCTTCACCACCCCCAGCCAGGTCGAGGCCGCCCTTCCCACCTTCCGCAAGGCTTCCCCGGTCTTCGGCAACTCCTTCGCCTGGGCCGCCCTGAACTGCGCCTACTGGCCCGTCAAGCCCACCGGCACCGTCCACCGCATCGAAGCCAAGGGCGCCGCCCCGATCGTCGTCGTCGGCACCACCCGCGACCCCGCCACCCCCTACACCTGGGCCCAGGGCCTCGCCCGCCAGCTCTCCAGCGCCACTCTCCTCACCTACGTGGGCGACGGCCACACCGCATACGGCCGCGGCAGCGACTGCATCGACACCGCCATCAACACCTACCTCCTGGACGGCACCACCCCACCCAAGAACAAGCGCTGCACCTGACCACCCCACCCCACCCGCTGACCAGCTCCTAAACCCGTACCGAAGCACCCCCTGGCAATGTGTAGACTGGGCCGCGCACCACGCCGCCTTAGCTCAGTTGGCCAGAGCAACGCACTCGTAATGCGTAGGTCTCGGGTTCGAATCCCGAAGGCGGCTCCATTCAAGGCCAGGTCAGACCCCGTCTGACCTGGCCTTTTGCGAGCCATTCCTGATGGAGTGTCATCCCCGCAGGGGGCCGTGTGGCCGGGGGCGCAAGGGGAGCGCATTGCGGGCTCTTGCGGCGCGTCCGTGGGGCCCGTCATCGTCGGCGCTGCGCATCTCCGACAGCCAGATCCCGTCCGGCGAGCGATTCCGGTGACTGGGTTCGTGGGGCGTAACGCTACTGAGTGGATCGAAACGCAACTGAATCGTGACTGGCTTCGCGCTCATTCGGCCACGGTCCCCCCTCCCGCCGCGGTGTACCTGCCGGTAATGTCGGCCGCCATCGACCGGGGGGTATGGACGGCTCTTCCGAGGGGCCAGTGTGGCGAAACGGTGCGAGGAGGCCTGATGGCGACTGATCCGCAGTCCGTACATTCGGGGCGACCGCATGGCTGCTCGGACGAGCGCTGGCAGCGTATGTGGAGCCATCGCGAGCATCTGCTGAGGGTCGCGCGCAGGCGGTCCGTGAGCGTCGAGGACGCGGAGGACGCCGTACACGAGGCGATGGTGCGTGCCATGGAGAATCCGCATGTCGAGGACGAGCGGCTCGGGGCGTGGCTCACGACCGTGACCATGCGCCTGTGTGTCGACCGGTACCGCCAGGTCAATCGTGAAGCCGAGGTCGGCACCCGCTCGACGCTGCCCCCGCGCCTCATCGCCCCCGTCGACGAAGTGGTGTGCGATCGCGCCGAGGCCAAGTGGCTGGCGAACCGGAGCGGGGACCTGCCCGCACGGCAGGCGGAGGCGCTCTGGCTCAAGTCAGAAGACCTGGACGTCGGCGAGGTTGCCCGGAAGATGGGGCTGAGCTACCGGACGGTCGAGTCGCTGCTCGCCAGGGCCCGCCGTACGATGCGCAACTCGCTCGCCGCGACGCTCGCCACCGGCTTCTGGATGTGCTTGCGCGGCCGGTCCTGGCTGGGCAGCGGTGCGCAGATGGCGACGGCGGTGTCCACCGCGGCGACGCTTGCAGCTCTGGGGCTCGCGCTTCCCGCCATGCATATGGAGGAGGACGGGGTTCGTCCGCGGTCCTCCTCCGAGAGCGTGGGCGACTCGCCCACGGCGGAGGAGAGTCGCCAACGGACCGACGTGCCCGGCCCGATGGCCGCATCGGAGTCCCGCGGTCCCGGCGCGCCGAGGCCGGCCGGGCCGCTCGCCGGCGCCGGTCCGATACTGCTCGACGTGTCGCTCCCGCTGGCGCTCCCGCAGTCGGCCGTTCCGGCCACGCCGTCCGTTCATCGGATGCTCTCTGGACTGGATGTTCAGGGTGTTCAGGGTGTTCCGGACGCGCCGGGTGTTCCGAAAGCCCCTCGGGTGCCCGGTCGTCGACCTCTCTCCTCCGCTTCTTCGGCGCCTCCGGCTGCTCCGTCCACTCCGTCCGCTCCGTCTGCTCCGTCCGTTCCTGGCACTTCTACCGAGGGTGCCGAGGGCGCCGAGGGCGGCGCACCGGTGGCCACCCCGAGCGGCACCCCCGGCGAACTGCCGCGCGTGCCCCGCGCACAGTGATGTTCGCCCCTGGTCAACGCGGGATTGCGGCCCGGTAAAAAAAATCTCGGCGGACGAGCGACGGACGCCCCGCCCTCCCCCGTAGAGCTGATGACAGAGCTACTTCAGGGCTGAAGGGCGGGCCGGATGGGTGTCGAGATCTGCGTGGAAGGGCTGACCAAGTCCTTCGGTCACCAGGTTGTTTGGCAGGACGTGTCGCTGACTCTGCCCGCTGGGGAGATATCGGTCATGCTGGGTCCTTCGGGCACCGGCAAGTCTGTGTTCCTGAAGACGCTCGTCGGCTTGCTGAAGCCGGACAGAGGCTCGATCACGATCGCGGGAAAGGACATCACCCGGCTCCGCGAGCACGACCTGTACGAGGTGCGCAAGTTGTTCGGCGTCCTCTTCCAGGACGGTGCGCTGTTCGGCTCGATGAACCTCTACGACAACATCGCCTTCCCGCTGCGTGAGCACACGCGCAGATCCGAGAGCGAGATCAAGCGGATCGTCCTGGAAAAAATGGACATGGTCGGCCTGATCGGAGCCGAGCAGAAGCTGCCCGGCGAGATATCGGGCGGCATGCGCAAGCGAGCGGGTCTGGCGCGGGCGCTGGTGCTCGACCCGGAGATCATCCTCTTCGACGAGCCCGACTCCGGGCTCGACCCGGTGCGCGTGGCGTACCTCAACCAGCTGATCGTCGACCTGAACGCGCAGATCGACGCCACCTTCCTGATCGTCACCCACGACATCGCCTCGGCCCGCCAGGTGCCGGACAACATCGGCCTGCTCTTCCGCCGCGAGCTGGTGATGTTCGGCCCCCGCGAAGACCTGCTCACCAGTGATGAGCCGGTCGTGGGCCAGTTCCTCAACGGACGCATGCAGGGTCCGATCGGCATGGCCGAGGAGAAGGACGCGGCCCAGGTCAAGCAGGAGCTCGCCGAGCTCCATGCCGGAAACCACCGGGGTCCGAAGGGCGGCAAGGGGTCGGGCGGGGGCAAGATCCCGCGCCTGCTGCCCAGCCCCGGCATCACCCGCCCGCCCCGCTGGGAGGCGATCGCCGAGCACGAGGAGCACATGCAGAGGCTGCGGAAGCTGCGCGTGGCCGTGGGCACGGACGGCGGGGTGACCGGAGCATGAGCCTCTCGCCCACGGCCGGGCTGAAACATGCGGGCAGTCTCTTCTCGCTGGCTCTGGACGTTCTCCGCGCCCTGCCGCGCCGCCCTTTTCAGCTGCGGGAGTTCATCCAGCAGTCCTGGTTCATCGCGAGCGTCACGATCCTGCCGACCGCGCTGGTCTCCATCCCGTTCGGCGCTGTCATCGCACTCCAAATCGGAAGCCTGACACGGCAGTTGGGCGCACAGTCCTTCTCCGGAGCCGCATCGGTCCTGGCGGTCCTCCGTGAGGCGTCGCCGATCGTGACCGCCCTCCTCATCGCGGGCGCCGGCGGCTCCGCGATCTGCGCGGACCTCGGCGCACGCAAGATCCGCGAGGAGATCGACGCCATGGAAGTCCTCGGCATCGATCCGATCCACCGGCTGGTCGTCCCTCGTGTGCTGGGCTCGATGACCGTGGCGGTGCTCCTCAACGGACTGGTCTCCGTGGTCGGCGTGGGCGGCGGCTACTTCTTCAACGTCGTGATGCAGAACGGGACGCCGGGCGCGTATCTGGCCTCCTTCACCACCCTCGCTCAGCTGCCCGACCTCTATTGGGCCGAACTGAAAGCGCTGATCTTCGGCGCCATCGCGGCGATCGTCGCCTCGTACAAGGGCCTGAACGCCAAGGGCGGTCCGAAGGGAGTCGGCGACGCGGTGAACCAATCGGTCGTCATCACGTTCATGCTGCTGTTCGTCACCAACTTCGTGATGACTGCGGTCTACTTCCAGCTCGTTCCGCAGAGGGGTTAGTGATGGCGCTGTCGGAACGATTCCTCTCCGGCCCCCTCCGCTCCCTCGAGGAGCTCGGGACCCAGCTGTCCTTCTACGGGCGCTCCCTCGCCTGGACCGGCCGCACCCTGCGCCGTTACAAGAAGGAGGTCCTGCGCCTGCTGGCCGAAGTGAGCTTCGGCCGCGGAGCGCTGGCGGTCATCGGCGGCACCGTCGGTGTCATCGCCTTCCTCTCCTTCTTCACCGGCACCGAGGTCGGCCTCCAGGGATACACCGCGCTCAACCAGCTCGGCACCTCCAACTTCGTGGCGTTCATCTCCGCCTACTTCAACACCCGTGAGATCGCACCCCTGGTCTCCGGGCTCGCACTCTCCGCCACGGTCGGCGCCGGGTTCACCGCCCAGCTCGGCGCGATGCGGATCAGCGAGGAGGTCGACGCGCTTGAGGTGATGGGCGTCCCCTCACTGCCGTTCCTGGTCACGACCCGGATGATCGCCGGGTTCCTCGCGGTGATCCCGCTCTATGTGATCGGTCTGCTGTCCTCGTACTTCGCGGCCCGGGCGATCACCACCGGCTACTACGGGCAGTCCAGCGGCACCTACGACCACTACTTCCAGCAGTACCTGCCACCTGTCGACGTGCTCTGGTCGTTCGGCAAGGCGATCGTCTTCGCCGTCGTGATCATCCTGGTCCACTGCTACTACGGCTACTGCGCCAAGGGCGGCCCCGCGGGGGTCGGCGTGGCGGTCGGCCGCGCGGTACGGACGTCCATCGTCGCCATCAACATCCTTGACTTCTTCCTCAGCCTGGCGATCTGGGGAGCCACCACGACCGTGCGGATCGCGGGGTAGCCGATGTCGACAACCCATCCACTCAAGCTGCGGCTTTACGGCGTCGTCTTCCTCGTCGTCATCGGCCTGCTGCTGTCGCTCACCGTGGCGATCTACCAGAAGGTGTTCACACCGGTCGTAGCGGTCACTCTGCAGGCGGACACCGTCGGCAACCAGCTGGAGCCGCTCGCCGACGTGAAGGTGCGCGGCCTCATCGTGGGCGAGGTCCGCGGTGTGCGGGCCGACGGCGACAAGGCCACGGTCGACATCGCGCTCTCGCCCGAGCAGGCGTCGCTCATCCCGGCCGACGTCCACGCCCTGCTGCTGCCCAAGACGCTGTTCGGCGAGAAGTACGTCGACCTGGAGATCCCGGAGAAGTCCTCCGCGCGGCCGATCCGGGCCGGAGACGTGATCTCCCAGGACCGTACGAAGGCCGGCATCGAGCTCCAGAAGCTGATGGACGACCTGTTGCCGCTGCTCCGTGCGGTCCAGCCGGCCAAGCTGAACGCGACGCTGTCGGCCGTCGCCACTGCGCTTGACGGCCGCGGTGACGAGATCGGTGCGAACTTGGAGCGCGTCGAGCGCTATCTCCACCGCCTCAACCCGCACATGCCGGCCCTGCGCACCGACATCTCGCGGCTGGCCGACGCGGTCGATCTCTACGGAGACGCCGCCCCCGACCTGTTGAGAATCCTGCGCAACACCATCGCCACCAGCCAGACCGTCGTCGAGAAGAAGGACGCCATGGCCTCGGTCCTCACCGGGACCACCACCTTCGCGCACACCGCGCAGGACGTCCTCGACGAGAACTCCGCGCGGCTCATCACCCTCGGCCGCGTCTCCCGTCCCACCCTCGCACTGTTCGATCGCTACTCGCCCGAATACCCCTGTCTCCTCAGTGGCCTGACGAAGGAAGAACCGCTGGCCGAGCAGATCTTCAAGGGCGGGAAGATGCACATCACCCTGGAGGCCGTCCTGCCCCGCTCCCCCTACCGTCCCGGCGAGGAGCCGCGCTACGCCGACCGCTCCGGTCCCAACTGCCGCGGACTTCCCCACCCCGGCACGCCCCAGCCGCCGATCAAGCTCAACGACGGCACCAAGGGCTCCGGCGGCTCGGCATCCGCAGGACAGAGCGGTGTGACGGCAACGGCCGCCGAACAGCGGCTCATCGGCCCGCTCGTGGCCCCGGTCATGGGTGTGTCCGCCGACGAGGTGCCGTCCGTGACGACCCTTCTCTTCGGCCCGATGGCGCGGGGAACGGCGGTGAGTGTCGTATGAAGGCCAGGGAAACGGTCGCGCCACTGGTCAAGTTCAGCATCTTCGCCGTGGTGACCCTCCTCGCGACAGCGATGCTCTCGGCCACGATCGTCAACGTCGACTTCGTCCCCAAGGACACCTACAAGGCGGTGTTCAGCGATGTCACCAGCCTGGAGGAGGGCGACGACATCCGGGTGGCCGGTGTGCGCGTCGGTGAGGTCGAAGACATCCAGATCAAGGACCGGACCCTCGCCGAGGTCACCTTCAGCGTCTCCGACGACCGGCCGTTGCTCACCTCGACGGGCGCCGTCATCCGTTTCCGGAGCCTCGTCGGGCAGCGGTACATCGCGCTGACCGAGGGAGCCGGGGACGGCACCAGGCTCAAGCCCGGAAGCACCATCCCGCTCTCCCGTACGCAGCCCGCCCTCGACCTCAACGCGCTGCTGAACGGCTTCAAGCCGCTCTTCGCCGCGCTGAGCCCGAAGGACGTCAACCAGCTCGCGTCGGAGATCATCAAGACCCTCCAGGGCGAGGGCGGCACGGTCGACAGCCTGCTTGCACACACCGCCTCGCTCACCACGACGCTCGCCGACCGCGACGAGCTGATCGGTTCCGTGATCGACAACCTCAACGAGGTGCTGGGAACGCTGGACAAGCGCAGCACGCGCTTCTCCGGCCTGCTCAAGCAGCTACAGCGGCTGATCTCCGGACTGTCCGCCGACCGCGAGGCGATCGGCACCTCGCTCACCGGCATCGGCGACCTCGCGGGCGCCACCTCCGGCCTGCTGAAGGACGGCCGTCCGGCACTGCGGTCCGACATCGCGGGACTGTCGGAGCTCTCCGGGACGCTGAACAAGAACGAGAAGACCGTGGAGGGCGTCCTGAAGCGACTGCCGCACAAGCTCAACAAGCTGACCGCCACCGGCTCGTACGGCTCCTGGTTCAACTTCTATCTGTGCGACTTCGACGGCCGGATCGTGCTGCCGCAGACGGCGAAGTCGTACACGCCCGACCTCCACGTCGCCCAGGCGAGGTGTGGCCGATGATGCCCTTCCGCGAGCGCAACCCCGTCACGATCGGAGCGGTGGGCCTCACCCTCATCGCGGTGCTGATCGCCGGTGCGTTCAACATCGAGAACCTTCCGCTGATCGGGAACGGAGAGGAGTACAGCGCCGCCTTCTCCGAGGCGAGCGGTCTGAAGTCGGGTGACGAGGTCCGCATCGCCGGGGTCAAGGTCGGAAAGGTCGGCGCCGTCGACCTCGACGGCGACCATGTCAAGGTCACCTTCCGCGTCAAGGACGAGGCGAAGTTCGGGAGCGACACCGGCGCGTCCATCCGGGTCAAGACGATCCTGGGGGCCAAGTACCTCTCATTGGAGCCGAAGGGCACCGGTCAGCTGGAGCCCGGGAGCGAGATCCCGCTGAAGCGGACGGTGTCGGCGTACGACGTGGTGGAGGCGTTCAGCGACCTGACGACGACCAGCGAGAAGGTCGACACCGAGAACCTGGCGAAGGCCATGGACACGATCTCCACGACCTTCAAGGACTCGCCCGCCGAGGTCAAGGCGTCCATCAGGGGGCTGTCCCGGCTCTCCAGGACCGTGGCCTCGCGTGACATGGAGCTGCGTGAGCTGCTCTCGCACGCCAACGGCGTGACCGGTGTGCTCTCCGACCGGTCGAAGGAGTTCATGAAGCTGGTGAAGGACGGCAGCGCGCTCTTCGAGGAGATCAACAAGCGGCGCGCGGCGATCCACGACCTGCTCGTGAACGCCTCCGAACTCGGTGTGCAGCTCTCCGGCCTCGTCGACGACAACCGCCGGCAGATCGGCCCCGCGCTGAACCGCCTGAACACGTTTGTCGGGATGCTCCAGCGCAACGAGAAGAGCCTCGACCGCAGCGTCAAACAACTGGCGCCCTTCGTCCGGGTCTTCACCAACACCCTGGGCAACGGCCGCTGGTTCGACACCTACATCCAGAACCTCGTCGCCGCGCCCGCGACCGTGCGGGGCGGCTCGTCCGCGCCCCAGACACCCTCGGGAGGGTCCCGATGAAGCGGCCACAGAACCGGCCCCGGCGCGGGTCCTTGCAGCGGCCGCGGTGGACCTTCCTGCCGCAGAGGGGCACCCGCGGTCTCCCCGAGGGGCGCACCCGCCGCGTTCCTCAGGGGCGCACCGGCCGCGTGCCTCGGCCCCGGCGCGGGTCCTTGCAGCGGCCGCGGTGGACCTTCCTGCCGCAGAGGGGCACCCGCGGTCTCCCCGAGGGGCGCACCCGCCGCCTCCCCACGAGGCGCACCCGCCGCGTCGTCGCGCTCGCCGCCGTCCTGTGTCTGCTCGTCGCCGGCCTGACCGTCGCGTTCTGGCCGAAGCCGGACCCCGTCAAGGTCACCGCGTACTTCCCGCGGACCGTCGGCATCTACCCCGGGTCGGACGTCCGCGTCCTCGGCATTCCGATCGGGGAGGTCAAGAGCGTCACCCCGCAGGGCCGCAGGGTGCGGGTCGAGATGGAGTACGAGGCCGATCGCAAGGTGCCCGCGGGCGCCAAGGCCGCGATCGTCAACTCCTCTGTGGTCAGCGACCGTTACGTCCAGATGCTGCCGGTGTACCGCGGGGGCCCGGTCATGAAGAGCGGCGCGGTCATCCCCGAGGAGCGGACGGCCGTACCGGTCGAGCTGGACCGGATCTTCGACAGCCTCCACACCACATCGGAGGCGCTCGGTCCGCGCGGTGCCAACAAGAACGGAGCACTGTCCCGGCTCATCGGCGTCAGTGCGGACAACCTCCGGGGGAATGGCAAGGACCTGCACCAGACGATCAAGGATGTCTCGCAGGCCCTCACCACTCTCGACGACGGACGCAAGGACATGTTCGGGACGGTGAAGAACCTTCAGGTGTTCACGGCCGCGCTGGCGGCGGACGACGACGGCGTCCGCTCGTTCAACGACAGTCTGGCCACGACCGCGAACCAGCTCTCCGGCGAGCGCAAGGACCTGGCGGAGGCGTTCAGGAACCTGTCCGTCGCGCTCAAGGACGTATCCGTCTTCGTCCATGGCAACAAGAAGGCGCTGACCCGCAATGTGAAGGGTCTCAGCGAGGTGACCCGCGTGCTGGTCAAGCAGCGCGCCGCACTGGAGGAGCTGATGGACGTCGCGCCCGCAGGTCTCGGCAATCTCGCGAACGCCTACAACCCGGCATCGGGCACGCTGGACACCCGTAACAACGCCGAGCAGTCGCAGGATCCGGCCGGCCTGATGTGCTCCCTGCTCAGGACGGCGGGCGAGACGTCGGACTGCAAGGACCTGGGGAAGCTGTTCGGCGACCTCCCCAAGCTGCCGACCGCCAACTCCCTGACCGGCGCGGTCCCCCCGGCGTCCGGTGTCGCCACGACCGACAAGACGCTCGGCGGCATCCTGGGAGCCCGGGCATGACCGCCCCGCGCAAAGCGGCCCTGTGGGCGGTCGCCGGGGCGCTGCTGCTGACCGGCTGTGAGTTCAACGGCCTGTACGACGTCCCGCTGCCCGGCGGCGCCGCCGACGACGGAGACGCGTACCACGTCACGGTCGAGTTCCGGGACGTTCTCGACCTCGTGCCGCAGTCCGCGGTCAAGGTCAACAACGTCACCGTGGGCGCCGTGGAGAAGGTGGAGCTGCACGGCTGGCAGGCGCGGGTACGGCTGCGCGTCGACGACGCGGTGAAGCTGCCGGCCAACGCCGTCGCGGAGCTGCGCCAGACCAGCATTCTCGGTGAGAAGTACGTCTCGCTCGCCAAGCCCGTGGACGTACGGCCCGTCGGCAGGCTCATCGAGGGCGCGAAGATCCCGCTGTCCCGGAGCAACCGGAACCCGGAGATCGAGGAGGTGCTGTCCGCTCTGTCGGCGCTGCTCAACGGCGGCGGCGTGGCGCAGCTCCACACCATCACCGTGGAGCTGAACCACACCATGGCGGGCCGCGAGGACCGGGTGAAGAACCTGCTGACCGAGCTGAACACCTTCCTCGGCGGCCTGGACGACCAGCGCTCGGAGATCATCCGCGCCATGAAGGGCATCGACAGGCTGTCCAAGAGGCTCGCGCAGGAGAAGGCCACGATCGGCCGGGCGGTCGACACCATGGCGCCGGCCGTGAAGGTCCTGGCCGACCAGCGCAAGGACCTGACGCGGATGCTGCGCTCCCTGTCCGACCTCGGCAGGGTCGGCACGAAGGTGATCAACGGCTCACGGGACGACACGATCGCCAACCTCAGGCACCTCCAGCCGATCCTCACCCAGCTGAACAGAGCGGGCGACGACCTGCCCAACGCGCTGGAGCTGATGACCACTTATCCGTTCCCGCGCAACTCCGTCGATGCCATCAAGGGCGACTACACCAACCTGCACATCACCGCGGACCTCGACCTGAAGAGCATCTACGGCAATCTCTCCAAGGGCGGTGGCAAGAAGCCCGGCTCGCCGCACAAGCCGCAGCCCAAGCTCCCCCTCCCCGGCGCGCCCGATGTGCCGGCCCCGCACGTGCCGGACCTCCCCGGTCCGGTGACACCGCCCTCGGTGCCCTGCCTGCCCGGCAGCAGCTGCGCGAAGGGCCAGGGAGGGGACAAGGGATCGTCCGGCGGCAGCGTGCTCTGCCCGCCGGTGTGCACCAGCAGCTACGCCGCCTACCGCGGCAGCGGCTGGACCGGTTTCGGCCCCGGCGTGGATCTGGGCCTCGCGGAGCTCATGACGAAGGGGATGCAGCCGTGATCACTCGTACGGTCAAGGTTCAGCTGCTCGCCTTCTCCGCGATCACCGCGATCGGTGTGTCGTACGCAGGCGCCGAGTACGCGGGACTGGGCGACCGCCTGACGGACGGCGGGTACTCCGTGCGGGCCCGGTTCGCCGACTCCGGCGGCATCTACTCGGGCGCCGAGGTCACGTACCGCGGCGCCCCCGTGGGCCGCGTCGGCGATCTGCGCCTGGCCGGCTCGGGCGTTTCGGTGGAGCTGCGCATCGAGGACGGCTCGCGCATCCCTGCCGACACGCTCGCGGTCGTGGCGAACCGCTCGGCGGTGGGCGAGCAGTACGTCGATCTGCAACCGCGTGCCGAAGGCGGCCCGTATCTGCACGAGGGCAGCGTGATCTCCCCCAGGGACACCCGCACGCCGCTGCCGACCACGGAGATGATCCGCAGCGTGGACCGCCTCGTCGGCTCCGTGGACAAGAAGGACCTGCGGACCACCGTCGACGAGTTGGGCCGGGCGTTCACCGGCACGGCCCCGCACCTGACCCGGATGGTCGACTCGGGCAACCGGCTCGTGGAGTCGGCGAGCGACAGCCTGCCCCAGACGATCTCGCTGATCGACGACTCGCGGACCGTCCTGAAGACGCAGATCGACAAGGGTTCGGAGTTCAAGTCGTTCTCCCACGACCTGGCGGACCTCACTGGGCAGATCAAGAACAGCGACCGGGACCTCCGCCGGCTGGTGGACAGCGGTTCGACGGCGGCGCCCGAGATGGACTCGCTGCTGAGGGCCAACCGGCAGGCGCTTCCGGTCCTGTTGGGGAACCTGATCAGCGGTGGACAGGTCACCGTGGCCCGGCTCCCCAACGTGGAGCAGACGCTGGTCACCTTCCCGGTCGTGGTGGCCGGCAGCTTCACCGTGCTGCCGGGTGACGGCACCAGCCACTTCGGCCTGGTGCTCAACTCCGACGACCCCCCGCCGTGCCGGCAGGGCTACGGATCGACGCAGCGGCGCGACCCGAAGGACACCCGCGAGGTGCCGGCGAACACGTCCGCGCGCTGCACCCTCCCGCGGGGCAGCAAGAGCTCGGTCCGCGGCGCGCAGAACGTTCCGCGGCCCGGAAGCTCCGAGGTGCAGGGCGGTCGCGGCTATCCGTCGTCGTACGTCGCACCGTACGACCCCGAAACCGGTCGGACCGCCGGTCCGGGCGGGGAGACCGTCCAGATCGGCTCGACGGGCGGAGAACAGAGTGCGTTCGGAAAGGAATCGTGGCAATGGCTGCTCGTCGGACCCATGGCATGATCCGCCGCCCGGCGGAGCGTACGGCGGCGTCCGCGCTGCGCCCTGCGGCCGAGGCCGTGCGCGCGGCGCGGGAGAGCCGGGTGCTCCCCGTGGTGCTCGCCGGCGTCCTCGCCGTGCTGGTGGTGCTCTCCGGCTTCTTCGGGGTGCGGCTGTACCAGCAGCACGGGGAGGAACAGCGCAATCAGAACATTCTGGCGGCGGCCCGGCAGTCTGCGGTGAATTTCACCTCGCTCGACTACCGGCACTACGACCGGGACAGCAAGGACGTCCTGAAGGGCGCCACCGGTGACTTCAAGAAGCAGTTCAGCGCCCAGACGAAGCAACTCACCAAGCTGGTCGGGGACAACAAGTCGGTTTCTGAGGGACGCGTCCTCGAAGCCGGTATCGCCAAGGCGGACGACAAGTCCGCCCAGGTCCTGGTCGTCGCCGACAGCAGGGTGACCAACGTCGCCGCGCCCCAGGGCCAGGCCCGCAACTACCGGCTGCAACTCGACCTCGTGCTCGAGGGCGGGCGGTGGCTGACCTCGAATGTCGAGTTCGTTGGCTGACCCGTCGGCTGATCCGCACCCCCCACAGCCGTCCGGCGAGTAAGGAGAAACACCATGACGAAGGCGACCGTACGAGGCCGCGCCGGCGCCGGCACATCGGCCCGTCAGCGAACCGTGGCGGCGGCCGCCCGCGCCGCCGCCAAGCGGGCCGAGAAGGCGCGTGAGTCGTCCCTCGACGAGGAGGCGGCGGAGAACGCGGCGGCGGACAGCGCGGTGGCGGAGAACGCGGCGACGGAGAGCGCGGTGGCGGACGAAGCGTCCGCTTCCGGGACCGGGGCGGACGCCGAGGCCAGGGAGCAGGCGAAGGGCGCCGTCCGTGACGAGGCCGGAGCGGAGAAGAGCGCGAAGCCGGCCCGCCGGATCTCCGGTGCGGCGACCGCCGTGCTGGCCGCACTCGTCGTGGCGGGCCTCGTCGCCGTCGCCATGCTGGGCTGGGAGTACCGGGACGACCAGCGGACGCAGGAGGCGCGCACCGAGGCCCTGGCCGTCGCGCGCAAGGCCGCGCCGGAGATCCTGTCCTACGACTACCGCCACCTCGATCGCGATTTCGCGAAGGCCCGCGCCCACCTCACCGGGTCCTTCGCGGGCGAGTACCGCACCACGACCACGAAGGTGGTGGCGCCCACCGCCGAGAAGTACCACGGCGTCGTCACGGCCACGGTGGCGAAGCCCCCCGCCGGGGGAGCCCCCGCCGCATCGGTGGTCTCCGCCGCGCCGGAGAAGGTCATCGTCCTCCTCTTCATGAACCAGGTCACCAACAGCACTCAGGTGTCCGGGCCGCGCCTCGACCTCAACCGGGTCCGGATGACGCTCGTGGACACCTCCGGGGGCTGGAAGGTGAGCGCGCTCGACGCCCTGTGACGGCTCCCTTCGTACAGCCCGTTGGCTCCCTCCCCATCGGCCCGCGGGGCGATGGGGGACCGCTCGGCACCCACCCGGATCGCGCGACGAGCATCTGACGGGCGCCTGACGAACATCCACCGGCTCCTCCCGGTCGCCCGGAATCGCGAACGGCCCGCTCTAGAGTGGGTTGTTGGGGCGAAGGGACTGAGAGGGGTCGTATGAGGGTGGAACTTCCGCCGGAGCCGGTGCACTTCGTCAATCGTCATGAGGAGCGGCAGCGGGCCGTTCGCGCGGTGGAGGAATGGCGGGGGCGTTCCCGGCCGCTGGTGGTGGCGCTGAGCGGGCCGGCCGGGCTGGGGAAGACGGAGCTGGCGCGGCTGCTCGCGCGGACCCTGCTCGACCGTTTTCCCGAGGGCGTGCTCTCGGTCGACCTCGACGACTTCCGGCTGGACGGCGTACTGGATCCCGGGGACGTGCTGGCGCAGCTGCTCGGTTCGCTCGGGGTGGAGTCGCAGCTGGTGGAGACCCAGTTCAAGGCGCGGTGCCGGCAGTACTGGAACAAGACCGCCGATGCCCGGCTGGTCCCCATCGTGGACAACGCGCGCTATGCCTCGGAGGTGGTCCCGCTGCTTCCGGCGTCGGGCGGGAGCGTGGTGATCGTCGCGAGCCACGGGCCGCTCTACGACCTGGAGGACGGAGCGGCTCTCGACCTGTCGCTGCCGCCGCTCGAGGAGCCGGCGGCGACGGAGCTGCTGAGCCTGATCGTCCGCGACCCCCGGCTGGCCGCCGACCCGGAGTCGGTGCGGGCGTTGGTGCGGCTGTGCGACGGCCTGCCGGCGGCGCTGCACGTCGCGGGCCGGTGGGTGCGTGCGCACCGGCTGCGGCCGCTGCCCCGCCTGATCTCGGCCTTGCAGGGCGAGTGGGAGAAGGACGGAGTGCCCGGCGTCGAGCGGATCTGGGACACGGTGTGCGGTGGCCTGTCCCGCCCGGCGGGTCTGCTCTACCGGCTGCTGCCCCACCATCCCGGGGCGACGTTCACCCCGGACTCCGCCACCGCGCTGCTGGGGCTGGGGCAGGAGGCGTGTCAGGAGGCTCTTGAGGAGCTGGACCGGGCCGGATTATTGGATCTGCGCGCCGTTGCTGGCGCGGAGGAGGGCCGTATCAGGCTGCCGGGACCGCTGCGCGCGCACGCCCTGCGCCGATCCCGTCGCGCTGCCGAGGACGGTGAGGTGGCCGCGGCGCAGACCCGGGTGCTGCGCTGGCTCGTCCGTCAGGCCCAACGGGCGGACCGGTTCTCCGCCGGTCGGCGGCTCATCGTCGCGGAGGTCTTCGACCCAGTTCCCGGCGCACCGGACGTTCCGCTGGAGGATCCGCAGGAGGCGACGGACGACGCGGTCCGGGCCGAGCGCGCCGAACGTGCCTCCCGCTGGCTCCATGAGGAACGCCATGCGCTGTTCGCGTGTGTGCGCCTGGCCTACGGGCGGGGCATGGACGCCGAGGCCGTGGCCCTCTCCGAGCCGGTGTGGACCTACGCCCTGGACCACCCCCACCAGTCCGACGTCGTACAGGTCTTCCGGCTCGCCGTGGCCGCCGCGGTCCGGCACGGGCAGAACGCGGCATGGCTGGTGCGGATGCGCTGTCAGCTCGCCCGTCCCCTGTGGGAAGCGGGAGAACTGGACGATGCGGAACGGGAGCTCGCCGCCGCCGATGCCGCCGTCGGGCTGCTCGGGGACGGCAAGAGCGACGGCAAGCTCCGTGCCTCGGTGATCGAGTCCTGGGGCATGCTCGCCGGCGCACGGGGCGAGTGGCGCGCCGCCGCCGACGCGTTCGCCCGGTCCCGCGAGCTGCACCTGGCGATTTCCAACCCCTACGGCGTCATGCTCCAGACCTACCGGACGGGAGAGGCCAGGGCCGAGCTGGGCGAACTGGAGACGGCACACCGCCTGTTGTCCGAAGCGCACGAGGCCGCCGTGACGCTGCAACGCGAGCGGATGACCGGGCGAACGGCCTTTGCGCTCGCCGGAGTTCTGCGCCGCCTCGGTCGTACGGACGAGGCCCGAAGGCTCTACGAGCAGTCGTTGCAGGGGGCTCGCAAACGGCGTTCCGGATTCGATCAGGCACGGATCCATGACGCGATGGCCCAACTGGAGGAGGGCGTGGAAGGGCGCGACGCGGCGGCAGGGGAACACCGTGCGGCCGCACATGCCATCCGGCGCCGCAACGGGCTGGCCTGACCGCCCCCGGATCGCTGCCCGGATGTATCGACCTAGGGTCTGGCCCATCGGACAGACCCTAGATCGTGCCCGGCCTCGTCGGCCGTGGCCGGGCGGAGCAGGACGCGCACGGCCCGCTCGCCGGTGTGGCACGTCAGCGAGACCGGTGCGGCGGGCTGCGTCCGGTGGGTGATCAGCCAGGCGTGAACGGCCGATAGGGCGGCGGCCGGGTCGATACGTGCGAGGCGGCCGCCTTCGGATCGCGGCTCGACCTGAACGGTGTAGGGCTGCGGGTGGCCGCGCACGTCCAGCAGGCACGGTCCGTCGCGCCGTACGGCTGCGGCCGCGCGGCAGCCCGGATACTCGGCCAGCGCATGCCGCGTCCAACCGCCCGCAGACCAGCTCAGATCCGCCGGGGCGTCGGGAGAGGGCGGCGGGCGTCGGTACAACAGCCCGGCGGAACGGGTGAGTTGCTCGCTCGCGGCGCCGTGTTCCACGGCCAGGTGGTGGCCGGGCGGGCCCGTTCCGGCGGGGCGGCGCACGATACGGGCGCCCTCCGCGGTGACGTCGGCGTGGACGTCGAATGCGGTGGCCGCCCGGGTGGCCGGGGCGGGGTCGGGCAGGAGCCGGAGGGGGGTGCCGAGGGTCGGCGGGGTGAGGCCGAGCAGGGCGTACAGCTCGGTGCGCAGCCGGGTCAGGGCGCTGCCCTGGTGCGCGAAGGCAGCCTGGGCGGCGGCCTGTCCGGGCCCCGGCCGGTACGCCCGCACCGCGTCCGCTATCGCTTCGACGGACGCCAACTCCGGTATGTGGCGCAGGAGTACCTCCATCGGGCTGCCCGGTATCAGTTCCGCGCAGTCCCGGCTCACGCCGACGAGGGGCCGGTCCTGAGCGGCGGCGTAGTACAGAGCCGTCGATCCGTGGTCGGTGACCAGGGCGTCGGCGGCGATCAGCACGGAGGCCCACTCCTCGTGCGGGCTCGCGAGGATCATCCCCGCGTCCAGGGCCGGCGCCAGCCGCTCGGTCAGCTCATACGTGCCGAGCCGGCTCCGCTCGTTGGGATGGACGATGAGCGCCAACTGGTATTCGTCATGAGGGAGTTGGGTGGCAAGCCGGGCGGGCAGTCCGGGATGTCGCCGGATGAGGGACTCGGGCCCCCACGTCGAGGCGAGGACCAGCAGCTTTCGGGGGCCGGTGCCCAGCGCGGCCCGGTAGCGGTCGCGGAGGGGGTACGAGGCGAGGATGCGTTCCAGCGTGGGGTCGCCGATGACCTTCGTGTTGCGTGCGGCCCGCGGGGCCACGGAGGCGAGGCGGGCCAGCTGATCGGGGTGGGCCACCGCGTGCAGGGCAATCGGCGCGGCATCGTCCGCCCGGAGCAGGTACACGGGGTCGAGGCCGGACGCCGAGTCGGCCGAACCCTCCTCGGGGATCGACTTGTTGAAGCCCGCGCCGTGCGGCAGCAGGACGTGTGTGCCGCGGAGCATGGGCACGTCGCCCTTGGGGCTGGCGGCGACCACCAGGTCGTGGGTGCGAGCGCGGGCTTCGCTCCAGGGCACCGTCCGGCCGCCGACGGCTTCGATGGCCGACAGGACGTCGACGCCGAAGTCGGAGCCCGGTACCAACGTGAAGAGGCGCGTGATCCGGTGGTCGCCGGAGAAGACCGGGGACACGTCGAGCAGGCGGTACAGCGCCACCGCCGACCGAGCGGCGAACAGCACGACCCGTCGCCCGTCGCCCGTCGCCCGTCGCCCGTCGCCCGTCGCCCGTCGCCCGTCGCCCGTCGCCCGATCGTTCATCGTAGTGGGGAACGGCGGGTGAGATGGGGTGTTTTCGCAGGTGGGGGTGGGTTTCCCTGCTTCCTCCGGCGACATGATCCGATCGTACCGCCCGGTGCCTGCCGTAACGGGGAGTGATATCCGACCCACATCGGCAAGACCTGGCCGAGTTGCTCCGGAGGATCGGGAAGATCGGGAGAATCGGGGGATGGCGAGGACGGGTAGGACGGGGAGGATGGGGAGGACGGGGAAATGAGCGAATGGGGAGTTGCGCTGATCGCCGCAGGGTCGGCGATCGCCGGCAGCGTCGTCACCGGTTGGTACAGCCGCAGCGCCGGTATCCGCCAGGCCGAAGCGGCACGGCATGCGGGCGACCGACAGGCCGACGCGCTTGTCGAGTCCGTCCGGCTCACGATGCAGGGCGAGGCGCGCCAGCGCTCACTCGCCCTGCGGCGCCAGACGTACGCGGAGTTCCTCGGTGCCGCGGAAGCCAGAATCCTGACCGAGCGGACAGGAAGGGGCACTTCCGACGACGAGGCCCTGCTGCAACGGGCCCTGAGCGGGGTGGCCCTGGAAGGCCCGCCCGAGGTGGCCGCCGCGGCGCACCATCTCGTCGACGGTCTGCGACGCCATGAGCCGCCGGACGACCTCCATCGCGCGAAGCAGGCGTTCGTCTCGGCGGCCCAGGAGTGCCTGAAGGACCCGACAGCGACCTGAGGAACGTCGGGGCCGGTTCGCCTCGGCACCAGTACTCGGGGTTGCGCTCGGGGTGGGGACCGGCAGGGGATTCATCCCGCTTGCCCCCGTTCGTGCGGAGTTTGCCACCAGGACACGTTGTCCCGGTACCAGGCGACGGTCTCCCGCGCACCATGTCCGGTCAACGTCCGGGCACGGGTCGCGGTTCCACGCTTCCACCGGCCGCACGGCCCGCGGGCGGCACCCCCGAATGCCCGCCCCACCTCGCGACCCCCGGGGGAGCGAGGCATGGTGAGGCCAGCGACCAGGAGGCCCCATGCAGCGGAGACGAGCGCGGAGGCGGCTGCACGGACGGATGCGGCCACATATGCCGCTTCGCGCCCCCCTGCGGCCCGCCGCCGCCGGTATCGCGTTCATGGCCATGGCCGCCGTCCCGTTGTCCCCGGCGGGGGCCGTGCCCACGGCAGGCGGCGGCGCGCCGCTGGTGATCGCCCACCGGGGCGCCTCCCGCTACGCCCCCGAAAACACCCTCGCCGCCGTCGACGCCGCCCACCACCGCGGATTCCTCTGGGTCGAGAACGACGTCCAGCGCACCAAGGACGGCAAGCTGATCGTCCTGCACGACACCACGCTGAGCCGGACCACCGACGCCGAGGCGGTGTTCCCCGGGCGGGCTCCCTGGCGCGTACGGGACTTCACCGCGGCCGAGATCGCGCGGCTCGACGCCGGCAGCTGGTTCGGGCGGCGGTTCGCGGGGGAGCGGGTGCCCACCCTCGCCGCCTATCTGCACCGGCTGGACGCCAACGGCCAGCGGCTGCTGCTGGAGATCAAATCCCCCGGGACCTATCCCGGAATCGAACGGGACGTGGTCCGCGAACTCCGCCGCCACGGCTGGCTGGACCGCGCGCACGTCCGGCACCGGCTCGTCGTCCAGAGCTTCGGCGTGCCATGCATCAGGACGTTCCATGGGCTGGTGCCCCAGGTGCGTACGGGAATTCTGGGATCGCCTCCGCTGGACCGGCTGGCCGGATACGCCCGCTTTGCCGACGAGATCAACCCCCGTATGTCGACGCTCAGTTCGCGCTGGATCAAGGCAGTCCACCGGCTGCGCGGCCCGCACGGCAGGCGGCTGGAGATCTACGCCTGGGATGTGAACAAGAACACGGCCGTACGGTGGGCGCGGGCCCAGGGGATTGAAGGGGTCGTCACCTAGGGCGCAATACTGCGGCATTGTCGTGATTTTGTGCGGCGCCGCTTCCGGGCGCACCCACGGCCCTGCCGCGCGGTAGGTTCAGGTGCTGGTGAAGGAGCTGTGGAAGCCGGACAGGAGCCCGATGAGCCGCGCCTGGCGGGGATTTACGGGATTCCCGTGGCGCGGATATGGTGCCTGAGATGTTCGACGCCGCCACACCCCCCGTAAAGAATGTAAGACGCAGGATGAGGCTTTTGGGTTCCGAAATGGCGCCCGGTGCGGGCCCGCGTCCGGCTTCTCCTCAGGGTTCGTTCCAGGAGGGCCCTTGACGAACGACTTTCCGGCGTACGGCCGGCGGCGGGCGCCGCTTCCCCCGCAGCGGCAGGTGCCCGACGAGGCCGCCTACGACCCGCTGAGCGCGGGCGCGGCGACCGCCACCATGCCCGCCGCGGCCGCGCACTCCGCCGGGACCACCGCCGGGACGGGCGTACGGACCGCCGAACGCCCGGCTCCGCAGACGCACAAGGGCGCGTCCCGCGATGCGTTTTTCGACAACGCGAAGTACCTGGCCATCGTTCTGGTGGCGATGGGGCACTCGTGGGAGCCGCTGCGCGACGGCAGCCGTTCCGCCGCGGCGCTGTACATCACCGTGTACGCCTTCCACATGCCGGCGTTCATCATCATCTCCGGCTACTTCTCGCGCAGCTTCGATATGCGCAAGGACCGCCTCCAGCGGCTGATCACCGGCGTCGCCGTCCCCTACATCCTCTTCGAGGTCGCGTACTCGCTCTTCAAGCGGTGGGCGGACAACGACCCGCACTACCCCATCAGCCTCACAGACCCCTGGTACCTCACCTGGTTCCTGCTGGCGCTGTTCATCTGGCGGCTGACCACCCCGCTGTGGAAGATCGTCCGCTGGCCGGTCCCGCTCGCCCTGGCCATCGCCGCGCTCGCCGCCACCTCGCCGAACATAGGCAACGACCTGGACCTCCAGCGCGTACTGCAGTTCCTCCCGTTCTTCGTCCTCGGGCTGTGCCTGAAGCCCGAGCACTTCCAGCTCGTCCGCAACAAGCGGGCGCGGATCGCCGCCGTACCGGTCTTCGCCTGCGCGCTGGTCTTCGCCTACTGGGCCGCGCCGCGGATGAACGCCGCGTGGTTCTACCACCGCGACAGCGCCCAGGAACTGGCCGCCCCGTGGTGGAGCGGCGTGGTCATGACGCTGGCGATGTTCGGCTGCTCGCTGGTCCTGGTGGCCTGCTTCTTCGCCTGGGTCCCGGGCCGCACCATGTGGTGCACGGCGCTGGGCGCGGGCACCCTCTACGGCTACCTCCTCCACGGCTTCCTGGCCAAGGGCTCCCGCTTCTGGAACTGGTACGACACCCCGTGGGTGCACAAGCCCTGGGGCATGGTCCTGATCACCCTCGCCGCGGGCACCTTCATCACCCTGCTGTGCACGCCACCGGTGCAACGGGCGTTCCGGTGGGCGATGGAACCCAAGATGACCTGGGCTTTCAAGAAGGACCCGGTGGGGGCGTAGCGTCGACGGCAGAGCGGCGCAGAGCGACCAGAGCGACAGGAGTCCGTCACCATGCCCGAGCCCGGTTCCGTCTGGGGCGGGAGTCGACTCGACCTCGACGCCTACCTGGCCCGCATCGGCTTCCAGGGCGACCGGCGGCCGACCCTGGAAACCCTGCGCCACCTGCACGCCCGTCACTCCGCGGCCATCGCCTTCGAGAACGTCGATGTGGTCCTCGGCCGCCCCGTCCCGCTCGACCTGGAAACCCTCCAGACCAAGCTCGTCCACCGCCACCGGGGCGGCTACTGCTACGAACAGAACCTCCTCTACGCCGCCGCCCTCGACCGCCTCGGCTTCCAGGTCTCCGGCCTCGGCGCCCGTGTCCGGATGGGCGACGACCGTCTGCGCCCGGTCACCCACGCCCTGCTGAAGGTCGAGATCGACGGCGAGGACTTCCTCACCGACGTCGGCTTCGGCGGTTCGGGGCTGCTCGAACCGCTCCCTCTGCGCGACGGGATCGAGGCCCGCCAGGGCGGCTGGACCTTCGCCCTGGCACGCGAGAAGGACACCCGCACCTGGGCGCTGCGCTTCCGCACCGCAACGGGCTGGACGGACCTGTACGCCTTCGGCACCGAGCAGCGCTACCCGGTCGACTACACCGTCTTCAACCACTACATATCCACCCACCCGCGCTCCCCGTTCGTCCGCCGCCTGGTGGTCCAGCGCCCCCTCCCCGGCCTCCGCGCCGCCCTGATCGGCCGCCAACTGACCCGCACCCGCCCGGACTGGACGACCGAGGTCCGCGACATCCCGCCCCAGGAGACCCCCGACGTCCTGGCGTCCGCATTCGGCATCACCCTGTCCGCCCCGGACGCGGCTGCCCTCGTGGCCTTCCAGCGCGACAGCCTCGCCGGTGATGCCCCCTAGGTTCCTGGCACCACCGCCCCTGGCCCCCGTACGCGACCTCACCGCACCACGGCGATCCCTTCGACCTCCACCAGGGCCTCCGCATCCCACAGCCGCGTCGCGCCGATCACGGCCATGGCGGGGAAGTCCGTGCCCACCAGGCGCTTCCACACCAGCCCGAGGTCCCGGGCATGGCGGCGGTAGTCCGCGATATCGACGGCGAAAACGGTGAGCTTGGCAAGGTCGGCCGGCCCCGCACCGGCGGCCGCCGCCGCATCCAGCAGATTGGCCAGCGCCCGCTCGAACTGCGCGACGATGCCGTCCCCGACGATCCGCCCGTCGCCGTCGAGCGCCGTCTGCCCGGCGAGGAACACCATGGTCCCGGACCCCGCCCGCACGGCATGGCTGAACCCCGTAGGTGGCGCGAGATGCCCCGGATTGATCCGTTCCAGCCCCGCGACGTCCTCCCCTCCGCTCCCGGGACCGCTCCCGATACCGCCCCCGCCGCCCGCATCCCCCATGCCGCTCGCGCTCATCTCCGATGCCCTCCCTCTGCCGCCAACCGGTGTCGCACTCCCAGGGATTGAAACGCGCTCCCTTCCTCCCCGGGAAGCACGCACCCCACCTCACCCGCCCTCGCCGCCTCATTTCGCCTCCGCATAGCACCCCACCACCGCCGTCGTGAACGGAAAGCGGACCGGTGTGTCGCCGAAGGCGATACGGCCCGCCGCTGCGGCCGCCGTGGTGATGGCCTCGGCGACGGTGGCGGCCTCGTCTGAGGGGCAGTGGACGATGACCTCGTCGTGCTGGAAGAAGACGAGTTCGGCGCGGAGGGCGGCGCGGGACAGGGCGTGGCGCAGGGCGGCCAGCATCAGCAGGGCCCAGTCGGCGGCGCTGCCCTGGACGACGAAGTTACGGGTGAAGCGGCCGCGAGCGCGGGCCGCCGAGGTGCTGCCGTAGCCGGACGGGGCTTCGTCCTGGGGGAGGCCCGCTTCGTCGGGGGGAGCCATGGAGGCGGGCGGGCAGGTGCGGCCCAGCCAGGTGCGGACCAGGCGGCCCTCCTCGCCGGCGCGGGCCGCGTCGTCGACGTAGGCCACCGCCGCGGGATAGCGGCGGCGCAGATCGGCCATGTGCTTGAGGGCATCGCCGGACGTCTGGCCGTAAACGGCGCCCAGCAGGGCGAGTTTGGCCTGGGCGCGGTCGCCGCGGAAGGCGCGGGCGGCGAGGTCGGCGTAGAGGTCCGCGCCGCTGCCGGCCACCTCCATCAGGCCCGGGTCGCGGGAGACGGCGGCCAGCACCCGGGGCTCCATCTGGTCGGCGTCGGCGACCACCAGACGCCACCCCGGGTCGGCACGGACGGCCTGCCGGATGACCTTGGGGATCTGCAGGGCGCCGCCGCCGTTGGCGGTCCAGCGGCCCGTGACCGTGCCGCCGGGGAGGTACTCGGGGCGGAAGCGGCCGTCGTGCACCCATTGCTGCAGCCAGGACCAGCCGTGGGCGGTGTGGAGGCGGTAGAGGGATTTGTACCGGAGGAGGGGCGCCACCGCGGGGTGGTCGATCTGCTGGAGCTCCCATTTGCGGGTGGAGGAGAGGGGGATCCCGGCCTTGGTGAAGGCCCTGATGATGTCCTGCGGCAGATCGGGGCGGATGCGTTCGCCCGGGCCGAAGGCGCGGGAGATCTCCTCGGCCAGCTCCGCCATCCGGCGCGGTTCGAGTCCGCCCGGATAGCGCTCGCCCAGCAGGCCGTTGAGCACTTCACGGTGCACATCGGCCCGCCAGGGCATCCCGGCCCGGGTCATCTCGGTGGCGACCAGCATGCCCGCCGATTCGGCGGCGATCAGCAGCCGCATCCGCTCGGGGTGCGCGGCCCCGGCCGTACGGGCCAGCTGGCCGGCGTAGACCTCCAGCAGGGCCGTCAGCTCGTCCGTGCCGGGCGGCAGGGGCACCGGGCCCGGCTCGAAGAGGGACGGCTGGGTCTCGGCGGCCCGCGCGGGGGTGTCGTCGGGCACCGGCAGGCGGTGCAGCCGGGCCCAGGCGGCGGCCAGCGAGCGGGGCTGGCCGGACTGGCCCTGCTCGTGGCCGATCAGCAGCGCCTCGGCGGCCTCGATGTCGTAGCAGCGCTCGACCCGCACTCCGGCCGCCAGCAGGCGGCGGTAGAGCTCGGCGGTGGAGCGCCACACCCACCGGTCGACTTCGGGACGCGAGCGGATCGCCTCGGCGAACGAGGGCTCCTCCAGCACCCGCCCGGCGGCCCGGCCATCGGGGGTGAGCGGACAGAGACGAGCACCCCCGTCGCCCGTCTCCGCCACTGCCCATCTCATGTCCCTGAGTGTCGCACCAGGGTCTGACAATCGCCCTGACCTGCACGTTTGACGGCGCGCGCGGGGGCGTCGGGTGTGCGATACGGGGGCGGGCAGGCCGTCTCGGGAGGGTGCCCCTGGGGCTCTCGGTGCTCCTGCGACAGCCGGGGCAACTCGCCCTGGGCGGCGGGGGTTTGACGGCGAGAAGCGCGTTCGGGGGTATAACCTGGGCTATATCCAGCGATGGGAAATAGTTGTTCCCTCGTGCCGGTTCAATCCTATTTCACCCGAATGCTTCGGTATCTCTTTCCGGGGTGATGCGTTGAGCAGCTTGTCGCTCTACGCGGCGCGTACAGATCCCTGAATGCTGCCCAGTGAAGAGGTTCGCAGTGAAGCTTGTATCCAAGGCCGTCGTCCTGTCCGCCGCCGCGGGCGTGGCCGTCATCGGTGGGGCCGGAATGGCCACCGCCGGCGGGCACGGCACCGGCGCCCACGCCGTCGGTGGCGCAGCCCACTCGCCCGGCTTCGTGTCGGGCAACCTGATCCAGGTCCCGATCTCCGTCCCGATCAACGTCTGCGGCAACACCGCCGACGCCTTTGCCCTGCTCAACCCGACGTTCGGCAACAAGTGCATCAACGCCTGACCGTCGCTCGGCGCAGGTCGCAAGGCCGGTACGTGCTCTCCGTACCGGCCTTGCGCCTGCCGGGGGAGGGGCCGCCGCCCGGAATTCGGCGGTGGCCCGGTGGCACCCAGGAACAGTGATATGGGTTTATCGAATCGCGGCATTCGGGTGAATGGGCGAAACCGCACTCTCCCGGGCGAGTTGACCAGGGTGCGTTCCGGATACGGGCACGCCGCCTCGAGAAGGGTAAATTGTGATCAAGAAGGCTCTCGCCACATTGGCGGCCGTCGGCGACCGCAATGACACTTCCTCGGTCAATGGCAACGGTCCCCTGTCGATCGGAAACCCGATCACGGTTCAGGGCATCGCCCATTGTGCATCGCCGTCCTGTCCTCACCGCAGGACCAGCAGTGCACGGAGAACGAGTCCGTAACCACCGATACGGGCCATGCGTTACCCATCGTCGGGGCGGAATTCCCCTCCCCCTTTCGGTAGGCATTTGTATTCGGAGGGCCCCTCGTCCGTTCGAACTCCGGCGGCATTTTCGCGTCGTATACACGGCGGCAATCTCCCGAATCGACTTTGCATCGTTCGGGCGATTCTTCCGAAAACTCTGCCGTGGGAGTTTGGTCGGCGAGGAGAAGTCGTTACCAATAGTGGCAGCGGAGTTACGGGCGAGCAGTTTCCCGCCCGTGCGGCACGACGGTCGTGTCCGCTACGAACCCGCTGCAGGAAGGGCTGAAAGTGAAGTACACGAAGGTCGCTGCAGTTACTGTCGGCACGCTCATGGCAGTGGGTGCGGCTACTCCGGCGTTCGCCGACGCGCATGCCAAGGGCGGCGCCAAGGGTTCCCCCGGCGTGTTTTCCGGCAACGTCATCCAGGTGCCGATCAGCGTGCCGATCAACGTCTGCGGGAACACCGTCAACTTCGTCGGTGCGCTCAACCCGGCGTTCGGAAACGTCTGCATCAACAAGTAACACACAGCAATCCGAGCCATGTAGCTCAGTAGCTCCGAACGGCCCCGGCGCGCAGTCCATGTGCGCCGGGGCCGTCGGCGTCCGACGGCTGGGCTTCCGGGCGCCCGGTGGGGAATGTCGGTGCTGCACTGCCGCCGCGGCATTGCCAAGAAGGCGGAAATCCAGAGTTTCCCCGGAAGGCGGGTCTCGTTAGTCAGGGCGAAAGCGGTGATCCGAGCAGCGAAGTGATTGCTCACGCGGCGCTGGTGCCGTGATCTCATCGATCACCGCTCTGAGAAAGGGACAGCACAAAGTGAAGTACGCGAAGTCTGCCGCGATCGTTGCCGGTTCCCTCATGGCGATCGGCGCGGCCGCCCCTGCTTTTGCCGCCGGTCCCCAGCCCCCGCACGCGCTCCCGCCGGCGAGCTCCAGCACGCTGTCGAACGTGCTGCACGCCCGGCCGCTGGACGGTGAACGGCTCGCGCCGCTGGTCAAGACGGTCAAGGGCGCGGCACAGAAGGTGCAGGGCGGAAAGAAGATCCTGCTCCACGGGAACAAGATCGGTAGCAGCACCCCGAAGTCGCTCCTGGGCGAGGGGCTGTCGATCGGGCAGTAATGCCCGGCGCGCATTCCGGACTTCGCTGAGTTCACTTTCTCGGGGGAGGGAATCCCCGGGAATGCCGTCGGTATGTCCCGGACGGCATCCCGACGTTCTTCGGGGACGGCACGGGCAAGCACTGACGGCCGGATGGAATCCGGGCCACCCAAGTTTCCTCTGCTGGGCGGCCCGGGTTTTTGTTGTGCGGATCACGGTGTCGATATCCGATAATCGGTCGGCGTGCGCGGTATTGTTATTCGGTTGTGACTGAGGCGGGGCGCCCCGGTTCGTTGTGCACGGCGTGTGGAGGGAAGCATGCCAATGCCCTTGCGTGGTGGATGGGGCTGCCGGGGTATTGGCATGCCGGCCGGAAAAGTGTCATGGCAAAACTCCGGGCCCGCACCGTCGACGTCGGCGGCGCGGGCCCGGAGGCGTTTTCGGGTCAGGCAATTCCGCCGGGGAGCCGGGGGATGCTGGGCAGGCCCGGGAGGTCGGGGGCGGGCAGACCGCCGAGGGTAATGCTGAGGATGACGTTCGCCAGGGCGGTGACGCTCTGTGTCACGGAACTGGTGATGGCGGCCGGGCCGTCCGCGGCAATCGCCTTCAGCAGAGCGTCGGTCTTTGTCTGAAGGCCGGTGAGGGCAGCGGCCTTCAGATCGCCGGCGGACTTGCCGGTGATGGGCCGGGAGCCGTTGTCGGGCTGGGAGACCGACGGCGCGGACGGGGCCTCGGGACGACCGGACTGGCGGACGGCGGCGATGGCGTTTCTGACGGCCTTGCTGTGCTCGGTGATGCGATCCGCCGGAAGTCTGCCGTTGTCGCCGGTCGTGAGGACGTCATTGATCAGGTCGGTGACCGGACCGAGTACCCCGGAGATTTCGGCGAGGCTTTTGGCCTGGGCCCTGAGTTCCCCGGTGTTGGGCAGCGGTGCCTTGTGCGGGGCGGCGCCGCGGGAAGGGGCCGGGGAGTGGTCGATCGACGCGAGGGCGCTTCCCGCGGCGCCGCACGCCAGGACTCCGCACACGGCGGCGGAGACGAGCAGACCGGCCTTCCGGGACATCCGCATGGAAGGCTCCTTTCCGTGATGCAAAGGAGCCGCGCGATACGCGGCTCATCGCCACCCTGCGAACGGAATTGACGGTCCGCAAAATGTGCTGCGGCAGATGGGCGAGCCGGTGGGGAGTTGGGGGCGGCGCGCGGCCCCGGCGTATTCCCGGCTGTTCGGGTGAGGGGCCGGAACTCACGGCGGTGGAACGGGTTGTGGGAGAGGGCCCGCACCTATCGGGACCCCGTACGTATCGGGGGCGGCCTCTCTCGACCGTGAAGGGCATTGTGTACGGAAGACCGGGTGGGAAAGGGAACCTCCCCTGCGCGGCGGCCCAGTCCGAGCGGGTCCGACGGGCCGCTCGGCCTGGGCCGCCCGGCCGGGGCGGCCGTCGGCATCGCCGGACGACTCGGCCGTGCGCCGTCGTACCTCCGCGGCCGGGCGGAGCTGCGGCTGGAAGCTGCCCGGCGGCGTACGACGGATCGTGGAGATCAACGCGGGAAATCCCTGTCCGGCACGGAGGAGATCGTTCTTTCGCCCGTTGGTGGGGGCCCTCTGCCAGGGCGTTTGACCCGGTTTCCGGGTACGGGGAGCGATGCGGGAGCCCGTACGGCCGGGAGCTGGCAAAATTGTCTAAAAGCCGCAAAGCGACTGATCGGTGAGGTGTGGGCCATGCGTATCGCACTGGCGCAGACGGACTGCGCGCTGGGTGAGGTGGCGGAGAATATCGATCACGCTCGCGAGCAGATCAAGCAGGCGGCGGACCAGGGCGCCGATCTTGTCGTCTTTCCCGAACTGAGCCTGCACGGCTATCACTTGGGCGCGCTCAAGCGCGATTGCTCCATCGAGGCGAGCGATCCGCGGCTGCTGGAGCTGAGCCTCCTGGGGCCCGATGTGCTGGTGGGTTTCCATGAGCACACCAGCCTGCGGGCCTACAACACGTCGGCCACCTATGCGGACGGTGCGCTGCGGCATGCACACCGCAAGCTCTATCTCCCCAACTACCTTGCCTGGGAGGAGCGCAAGCACGTCAGTCCCGGTCAGTCGCTGCGCGCGTACGAGCTGACGAAGTCGCCGAGCGGCGGGCGGGGGGCCACGCTGGTGTGCAACGACGCCTGGCAGCCGGTGTTGCCGTGGCTGGCGGTGCAGGACGGTGCGGAGGTGCTGTTCGTGCCGACCAACAGCGCGGCCAGTCTGGATCCGGAGGCGATGGACACCGAGGTGTACTGGGACACCCTGCTGTCCTATACGGCGCGGATGCTCCAGTGCTGGGTGGTGTTCGTCAACCGGGTCGGCAATGAGCTCGGGGCCGCCTTCTGGGGCGGCTCGCGGGTGGTCGATCCGCGGGGGATGGTGGTGGCGCAGGAGCCCAAGTGGGAGCCCGCGCTGGTCACCGTCGACATCGACCCCTCCGAGGCGCGTCGGCAGCGGCGGGCGGTGCCGCTCGTGGCGGAAGCCCGGCTGGGGCTGATCGACCGCGAGGTGCGGCGGCTGATCGACGAGGGCGGCGACAGCTGATGCGCGAGGGTGGGCGGCGGCCGGGGTCCGCCCCCGGGGCTAACGGGAGGACGCCTCCGTGGGCTGCTCGTCCTTGAGGGCCTTGGCCTCGGACTTGAGGATGCGCATCGAGCGGCCGAGGCCGCGGGCCATGTCGGGCATCTTCTTCGCGCCGAAGAGCAGTACGAGGACCGCGATGATCACAAGGAGGTGCCAGGGCTCGAAGGCGTTGCGGAGCATGGGGGGCTCGCTTTCGTCGGGGCGGTATTCGGGGGCGGTCTGCCCAGTATGACCCGAACCCTCCGGCCGCCCGGTCCAGGGGACGCGCCTGGCACCGGACGGCCGTCGGGGGCGGCCGCCGCCCGCTACCAGCTGGACTTGCGCACGCCCGGCAGATAGCCCTGGTGGGCCTGTTCGCGCAGCCGTACGCGGGAGAGGCCGAAGGCGCGGAAGTAGCCGCGCGGCCGGCCGTCGACGCCGTCACGGTTGCGGACCCGGGTGGCGCTGGCGTCGCGCGGCTGGCGTGACAGCTCGCGTTGGGCGGCGTAGCGCTCCTCGTCGGGGGTGTGCGGATGGCGGATGACGGCCTTGAGGACGGCGCGGCGGGCCGCGTAGCGGGCGACGACGGCCCGCCGCTTCTCGTTCTTGACGATCTTGCTCTTCTTGGCCATCAGACCTTCTCCCCTCGGGCGCGGATACGGGCGACGGCCGCCTCGACCCCGATCGTGTCGACGGTCTTGATGCCCTTGGCGCTCAGGGTGAGCCGGATGTGCCGGCCCTCGCTTTCGAGCCAGTAGCGCTTGCGCTGGATGTTGGGGTCGAAGCGGCGTGGGGTGCGGCGGTGAGAGTGCGAGATCGATGCGCCGAAGCCGGGCTTGCGGCCGGTCAGCTGGCAGTGGGCGGACACGGTGCGGTCCTTCCGGTGGTCGGAGCCCCGGGGGGCTTATTGAAAATGGAATTCATTTACGTATACTACCTGGCATGGCCCGCAACGAACTCCGCCCGGTCATCAAGCTCCGGTCCACCGCCGGAACCGGGTTCACCTACGTCACCCGCAAGAACCGCCGCAACGACCCCGACCGCCTGGAACTGCGCAAGTACGACCCCCTGGCCGGCCGGCACGTCACCTTCCGAGAGGAGCGCTGAGCCCCGATGAAGCCCGGAATCCACCCCGCCTACGGGCCCGTCGTCTTCCGCGACCGGTCCGCCGACTTCGCCTTCCTCACCAGGTCGACCGCGACCAGCGACAAGACCATTGAGTGGGAGGACGGCAACACCTACCCCGTCGTCGACGTCGAGATCTCCTCGGCGAGCCACCCCTTCTACACCGGCACCGCCAAGGTGCTGGACACCGCGGGCCGCGTCGAGCGGTTCGAGCGCCGTTACGGCAAGAGGTCCCGCTGATGGATCCGCTCCCTGTCGTGCTGGTGGGCGGGCTGCACGCGGAGGCGCGGCGGACCGCCGTCGAGCGGCTGCTGCGTTCCGTGCCCGGCAGCGTCGCCCTCCACCACGACCTCGCTCCGGCGGCGGAGGGCACCGTACGGCGCACCGTCCGCGACGCCGGCGGCACCCTCGACACCGGCCACGCGCCGCTGGTCAACGACTGCGCCTGCTGCGCGCTGCGCGAGGACCTGGTGCCCGAGCTGGAGCGGCTGGCCGCGGGGCGGACCTGCCGGCTGGCCGTCGTCGAGCTGTGGGACTCGGTCGAGCCGCAGGCGATGGCCGAGGTGGTCACCGCGTGCGGCTCGGCGAACCTCGCGCTGACCGGGGTGATCACGGCCGTCGATCCGGCGCTGCTGCTGCCGTATCTCGCCTGCGGCGACGACCTCACCGAGGCCGGGCTCGCGGCCGCCGCCTCCGACCAGCGCACCGTCGCCGACACCTGGGCGCGGCAGCTGGAGTACGCGCCGGTGCTGGCGATCGCCGAGGGGGAGGAGGCGGCCGACCCCGCGGACCTCGCCCTGCTGGCGCAGCTGCACCCCATGGCGCGCCAGGTCCCGGTTGCGTCGGGAGAGCTGGCGGCGGCCGCGACGGCCGGATTCGATGTGGAGGCGGCCGCAGCGCGCCAGCATCCCGCCTGTGCGCTGCTGCCGCAGGACGCCGATGCCGACGGCGTGACCACCCTCGTCTGGCACCGCACCCGTCCCTTTCACCCCGGGCGTCTCTATACCGCACTGGAGGATCTGACCTGCGCGGCCGCGCGCAGCCGGGGCCGGTTCTGGCTGGCCGACCGGCCCGACACGCTGCTGTCCTGGGACGCGGCGGGCGGGGCGCTGTGCGTGGAGAACGCCGGGCCGTGGCTGGCCTCGCTGCCGGACGCCGCCTGGGACATGGTGCCCCCGATGCGGCGGGCCGCCGCAGCGCTGGACTGGCACCCCGAGCACGGCGACCGCGCCCAGCACCTCGTCTTCACCTCGCCCGGACTGGACCGCGCGGGCCTGACCTCCCTGCTGGAGTCCTGTCTGCTCACCGACGCCGAGTACGCGGGCGGGCCGCGGGCCTGGAAGAGCCTGCCGCCGGCGTTCGACGAACTGCTCGATCCGGTGTCGTAGAGCCGGAGGCGGGGCGGGGCCGTCGGGCGCCGCCCCGCCCCGGGCCCGCCCGGCCCCCGGCCCCTGGTCCCCGGGGCCCCGTATTGCCCCACCCCCCTCTGTAAAGGAAGCCCCATGCCCCGACGCCCCGACCCCCGCCGCAAGGCCACGCCGCGCCCCAATCCGCTGGAAGCGGCGGGCATCACGTACATCGACTACAAGGACACCGCCCTGCTGCGGACGTTCCTCTCGGACCGCGGCAAGATCCGGAGCCGCCGCGTCACCCGCGTCACCGCCCAGCAGCAGCGACGGCTGGCCCGTGCGATCAAGAACGCGCGGGAGATGGCGCTGCTGCCCTACGCCCCGCGCTGACGCGGCCGCGGGAACAGCGGCGCCCGGCCCCTGGAACCCGAGGGTCGCGGCACCCGTCTCTTCCTCGTCCGCATGCGCGGCGATCGGCGGTCGATTGTGACGGAGCGTTTGGGGCAGGCGCTCGACAAGCAGTGACCGGGGCGGCACGGCCTGTCGTGCACGTGCATCTGCGCATGCATCCGCATGTGAACACGGCTATGATCCCCGGCAGTTGACGCCCTTTCTCACCGGGAGAGCCCTGTGCCCCACGCATACAACGGCATGGCCGCAACGGATCTCCGCGATGCGGCCTGGCAGAAGAGCCGGTACAGCAATTCCCAAGGCTCGTGCGTGGAATTCGCCAAGCTGGCCGGGGGCGAGATCGCGGTGCGCAATTCCCGTTTCCCCGACGGCCCGGCGCTCATCTACACGCCGGCCGAGGTCGAGGCGATGCTGCTGGGCGTCAAGGACGGGGAGTTCGACCACCTCGTACGCGAGGAGCGCTCGGCGGTGTATGCGACTGGGTGCTCAGGTCCGACGTCTGACGTTTGACGTTTGCCGTGCGGCCCACGCGGTGGGCGTACGACGAAGGCCCTGTCCGGGCGGGTGTCCGCCGGGCAGGGCCTGGGTGCGCGGGTGGTGCGGCTACGGCAGCCGGAACTGCGCCCATACGATCTTGCCGTGCATCGTGCCGGTCAGCCGGTGCCAGCCCCAGCTGTCGCTGAAGGACTCCACGAGGTAGAGCCCGCGGCCGGATTCCGCGGCCGAATCGGCCTCGCCGGCGACGGGTGAGGCGTCGCTGGAATCGCGTACCGCGCAGATGAGCCGGGAGGACCAGCGCATCAGATGGAGCCGGGCGGGCGCGGCGGCCGGGGACGGCTCCGCCAGTCGCTGCTCGGGGACGCGGGGTTCGACCGCAAGCGGCTCCGCGGGGGCGAGGACCGCATGCCGCAGGGCGTTGGTGACCAGCTCGGAGACCACCAGGGCGACGCCGTCGAAGAGTTCGTCCAGGTCCCAGTCCCGCAGCGTGTCGCGCGTGAACTTCCGTGCACCGCCGACCGATTCGTACCGCGGCGGGAGCGTGCAGGACACGGATCCGGAGACGGACAAGGGGTCGACGGGAGGAAGGCCCTGCCATAACGGCTCGAGCATGGTCAAAACCGTAGTCCCCATGCGAGGCACTCCTGGCGTTCGCGGACGTCATGATCTGGCCGGTCTGCCGGATCTGGCGGATCTTTCATGAGCGAGCGAGCATGCGTGCGACGCCTATGGTTCCCAATGACCACGACAGATGCAAGGGCAGATGCACGTGCACGTGCCCTGATTGCGGGGGCCGATGGCGATACGCTGCGATTTTTCCCGCGGATTCCTGCGGGACGTGCGGATTCTCGAGGGGCGCAGGGCGGCTCACGGGGGGCGTATGGGGGTTTTGCGGGGGCACGTGCGCGGGGTCTTGTGGAGGGCTTGCGGTGAAGTCACATATCAGTAACCGCACGAGCACTCAACGGAGCGCGAACGTGGCAGACTGCGGCCCACCGTTGGACGGGGTGGGGTCACAGGAGGGGCTGAAGGTGTCCGGTAGTGAGTCGGCGAAGGAGTCGAGCGGTTCGGTGGTACGGCGAATCCTGCTGGGGGCGCAGCTCCGCAGGCTCCGCGAATCGCGCGGTATAACCCGCGAGGCGGCCGGCTACTCGATCCGCGCCTCCGAATCCAAGATCAGCCGCATGGAGTTGGGGCGGGTCAGCTTCAAGGCACGCGATGTCGAGGATCTGCTCTCGCTGTACGGCGTGGGGGACGAGCAGGAGCGCGATGCGCTGCTCTCCCTGGCCCGCGAGGCCAATGCCACGGGCTGGTGGCACAGTTACACCGATGTGCTGCCCGGATGGTTCCAGACCTATGTCGGTCTGGAGGGTTCGACCTCGCTCATCCGTAACTATGAAGTGCAGTTCGTGCACGGGCTGTTGCAGACCGAGGGTTATGCACATGCCGTCGTCAAGAGCGGAATGCCCGGAGCCGGCACCGCCGAAATAGAGCGCCGGGTCGCGCTGCGGCTGGAGCGGCAGAAGCTGCTGGTGGCCGAGCGGCCGACGGAATTCCAGTGCGTGCTGGACGAGGCCGCGCTGCGCCGTCCCTATGGTGAACGCGCGGTAATGCGTGACCAGTTGAAACATCTGATCGAGCTGTCCGAGCGGCCGAATGTGCACCTTCAGGTGATGCCGTTCAGTTACGGCGGGCATGCGGCGGAGAGCGGTGCGTTCACCATGCTCGGCTTTCCGGAGTCGGGGCTGCCGGACGTCGTCTATCTGGAGCAGCTGACCAGCGCGCTGTATGTGGACAAGCCCGAGGAAGTGGCGCAGTACGCGCGGGCGATGGACCGTCTCCAGGAAGAGGCGCCCAATCCGGCCGAGAGTCGTGATGTATTGCGTGGTCTGCTCCAACTCATGTGACGCGTGGGTAGGATGAAAAACCGTCAGGAGTCAGCACCCCCACTGCGGCGCCCTGAGCGCCCTGTTCTCCAGATCGGGATGAGATGTCCTACTTCGACGAGTTGGCGTATCAGTTCATCGACGGCGAGTGGCGCTCGGGCAGCGGCTCTTGGGACATCGTCGATTTCAATCCCTACAACGGCGAGAAACTGGCCTCGATAACCGTTGCCACGGTCGAGGAGATCGACCGGGCCTACCGCGCCGCCGAACGCGCCCAGAAGGAATGGGCCGCCACCAATCCCTACACCCGTCGGCTGGTCTTCGAACGGGCGCTGCGGATCATCGACGAGCGCGAGGCGGAGCTGGGCGAGGCCATCGCCGCGGAGGTCGGCGGCACGCTCGCCAAGGTCGGGTTCGAGCTGCATCTCGTACGGGAATTCCTGCGCGAGGCGATCCAGCTGGCGCTGCGCGCCGAGGGGCGGATTCTGCCCTCGCCCATCGACGGCAAGGAAAACCGCCTCTACCGCCTGCCGGTCGGCGTCGTGGGCGTCATCTCCCCCTTCAATTTCCCCTTCCTGCTCTCCATCAAGTCCGTCGCGCCCGCCCTCGCGCTGGGCAATGCCGTCGTCCTCAAACCGCATCAGAACACCCCGATCTGCGGCGGCGGTCTCGTCGCCAGGCTCTTCGAGGAGGCCGGGCTGCCCGCCGGGCTGCTCAATGTCGTCGTCACCGATATCGCCGAGATCGGCGATGCGCTGATCGCGCACCCGGTGCCGAAGACGATCTCCTTCACCGGCTCGGAGAAGGTCGGCCGGCATGTCGCGACGGTCGCCGCCTCGCACTTCAAGCACGCGGTGCTGGAACTGGGCGGCAACAGCGCGCTGGTCGTCCTGGACGACGCCGATATCGACTACGCCGTCGACGCCGCGGTGTTCAGCCGTTTCGTCCACCAGGGGCAGGTCTGCATGGCCGCCAACCGCGTGCTGGTCGACCGGGCCGTCGAGCGGGAATTCACCGAGAAATTCGTCGCGAAGGTCGCCTCGCTGAAGGTCGGCGATCCCACCGACCCCGCCACCCATATCGGCCCGCTGATCAACGAGGGCCAGGCCGAGGCCGTCACCGCCGTCGTGGACCGGGCCGTCGCCGACGGCGCCTCGGCGCTTCTGCACGGCACGACCCGCGGCACCCTGGTGGCGCCCACCGTGCTCAGCGACATTCCGGAGGGCTCTCCGCTGCTGACCCAGGAGATCTTCGGCCCGGTGGTGATGCTGATCCCCTTCGACGGCGACGACGAGGCCGTACGGATCACCAACTCCACGCCGTACGGGCTCAGCGGCGCCGTGCACACCGGGGACATCGAGCGCGGCGTGCGGTTCGCCAAGCGCATCGACACCGGGATGATCCACATCAATGACGGGACGGTGCACGACGAGCCGATCGTGCCGTTCGGCGGGGAGAAGAGCTCCGGGGTGGGGCGGCTGAACGGGGACGCGATGGTGGAGGCGTTCACGACCACGAAGTGGATCTCCATTCAGCATGGGCGGTCGCGGTTCCCGTTCTGACGGTTCTGGGATCTAGGACGCAACCTGACCGCGTTGGTTCGTAGCGTGAGGGATGTCAGAAGGCGGGCGGCGCGATGCCGTCCGCCGGTGGATGCGAAGGAAGGCGGCTGCTGTGCCCACTCATGTTCTTGCCGAGGCCCATGGTGACGAGCGCGGAGCGCTGCTGGCCTTCCTGGAGGCGCAGCGCGGCGGGCTGCGGCGGGCGGTTCTGGGGCTGACCCGCGAACAGGCCACCGGCCGACCCAGCGCCAGCGAACTGTCGCTGGGCGGGCTGGTCAAGCACGTCGCGGAGGTCGAGCAGCGCTGGGTCGAGATGGCCCAGGGGCTGCCGCCGTCCGTCGACCGCGACTACGACTCCTGGCATCTGAGCTTCCAGCTGGCGGACGACGAGACGCTGGAGGGCGTCCTGGCGTCCTGGGAGACGATCGCGGCGGCGACGGAGAAGTTCATCCGCACCGTACCGAGCCTCGACGACACCTTCCCGCTGCCCGAAGCGCCGTGGTTCCCGCCGAACGCCCGGCAGTCGATGCGCTGGCTGATGCTGCACCTGATCGAGGAGACCGCCCGGCATGCCGGGCATGCCGATATCGTCCGCGAGTCCCTCGACGGCCGGACGGCCTTTTCGCTGGTGGACGAGGAGCGCACGGCGCAGGAGGGGTAGCCCCCGGCCCCGGGGTGCCCGTCTAGGCTGGCGGCGTGGGGGCACCGTCCCGCGTGGGCAAGGGGTTGATCGGGCGATGTCGGCGATCCGGCTGTTGGTGTTGGGTGCCGTGCGGCAGCACGGGCGGGCGCACGGCTATCAGGTGCGCAACGACCTGGAGTACTGGGGCGCCCACGAATGGTCCAACGCCAAGCCGGGCTCGATCTATCACGCGCTCAAGCAGATGGCGAAGGAAGGGCTGCTGGTCGCCCACGAAACCGAGCCCAGTACGGCCGGCGGCCCGCCCCGCACCGAGTACGAGCCGACCGCGGCGGGCGAGGAGGAGTTCTTCGCGCTGCTGCGGGCGGCTCTGTCCCGGCACGACCAGAAGCCTGACGTCCTGAGCGCCGGTATCGGCTTCCTCCTCGACCTGCCGCGTGCCGAGGCGGTGGAGCTGCTCAGGGAACGGGTGCGGGGCCTGGAGGAGTGGCGCGCCACGGTCACCGAGTACTACACGCCCGAGGGCGGACCCGGTCAGCTCGGCCATATCGGCGAGATCATGAACATGTGGGTGCACTCCGCGGACAGCGGCGCGGAGTGGACCCGGGGGCTGATCGCGCGGATCGAGGGCGGGGCGTATGTCTTCGCGGGGGAGGGGGAGCCGTTCGTGGGCGTGCTGGGGGAGGGCGAGGCGAACCCGTATGCGACGGGGGAGCGGCATCCCGGGGACGCGCGCTGACGGACGCGCGCTGACGGACTCGTCAGAGGCGGGCCGCGGCGGGTCCCGGTGCGCAGCGGGTCCCGGTGCGCTCAGTGGTGGAAGGCCGTGGCCATGCTCTCCGGACGCTGCAACGGCCCCGTCTGGTCGCGGAGTTCGGGCAGGAGCTGTTCGAGGTCGGCGAGGAACATCTCGGCGAGATCGTGGGAGAAGCCGTTGCGGCAGACGATGCGCAGGACGGAGAGGTCCTCGCGGTTCGGGGGGAAGGTGTAGGCGGGCACCAGCCAGCCGCGTTCCTTCATCCGCCGGGACACGTCGAAGACGTCGAAGGCCTTCACCTCGTCGGCGGTCGTGAAGGCGAAGACGGGCAGGTCGTCGCCGCGGGTCAGGAGGCGGAAGTCGGCGAAGGCGTCGATCCGGTCGGCCATGGTGCGGGCCACGTCGCGGGTCGCCTGCTGGACGGCGCGGAAGCCGGTCCTGCCCAGCCGCAGGAAGGTGTAGTACTGCGCGGCGACCTGGGCGCCGGGGCGGGAGAAGTTGAGGGCGAAGGTCGGCATGTCGCCGCCCAGGTAGTTGACCCGGAAGACCAGCTCCTCGGGCAGCGCCTCCTCGTTGCGCCACAGCGCCCAGCCCACGCCCGGGTAGACGAGGCCGTACTTGTGCCCGGAGGTGTTGATGGAGGCGACCCGCGGCAGCCGGAAGTCCCACACCACCTCCGGGTCGAGGAACGGCGCGATCATCGCGCCGGACGCTCCGTCGACATGGACGGGGATGTCCCAGCCCTTCTTCTCCTGGACCTCGTCCAGGGCGGCGCAGATGTCGGCCACCGGCTCGTACGATCCGTCGAAGGTCGAGCCCAGGATGGCGACGACCCCGATGGTGTTCTCGTCGCAGAGGCCGGCGGCGCTCTCCGCGTCCAGATGGAAGCGGTCGCCCTCCATCGGGACCTGGCGCGCCTCGACCTCCCAGAAGGTGCAGAACTTCTCCCAGCAGACCTGGACGTTGGCGCCCATGACGAGGTTGGGCCGCGCGTTGCCCGGATACCGGTCGTCGTTCCGGCGCATCCAGCGCCGCTTGAGGGCCATTCCGGCGAGCATGCACGCCTCGCTCGACCCGGTGGTGGAACAGCCGACGGCGGACGCCGGGGCGGGCGCGTGCCAGAGGTCGGCGAGCATCGCCACGCACCGTTTCTCCAGCTCGGCGGTGCGCGGGTACTCGTCCTTGTCGATCATGTTCTTGTCCCGGCACTCGCCCATCAGGATGCCGGCCTGCGGCTCCATCCAGGTGGTGACGAACGTGGCCAGATTGAGCCGGGCGTTGCCGTCCAGCATCAGCTCGTCGTGGACGAACTGGTAGGCGGTGTGCGGGGAGAGCGGGCCCTCGGGCAGGGCGTGCTGCGGCGGCGAGGCCATCAGGCCCGCCACGGGGTCGGCCTCGCCGTAGAAGGGATTGACCGGGTGGCGGACGGTGCGCTGCCGGTCCCGGTCGGATGCGCCTTTGTGGAGGGTCATGGTCCGTTCGCCTTCGTCTGTCGGGGTCCGTGCGCCTTCGTCCGTCGGCCTGCCGTCGGTTCTGTCTTCCGTACGTCAACCTGCCTGCGCAGCAAGGCCCGTCTTGAGGGCCCGGGTGAACTTCACGACACGCTTCGCCTGGATCCGGGCGGCGGTACGGGCGTCGTCGTCGACCGGGGTGTCCGGACCGCCGACGTGCGAGGTGCCGTACGGATTCCCGTCGCGGAACTTCGCCGGGTCGGTGTAACCGGGCGGGACGAGGATGCCGCCGAAGTGGTGAACGGTCTGGTAGAGCGCGAGAAGGGTGGATTCCTGCCCACCGTGCCGGGTGGCGCTCGCGGTGAAGCCGCTGTAGACCTTGTCGGCCAGATGGCCCTGCTGCCAGTGCCCGCCCAGGGTGTCCAGAAACTGCTTGAGCTGCGAGGACACGTTGCCGAAGCGGGTGGGGGTGCCCAGGATCACCGCATCGGCCCAGAGCATGTCCTCAGCCGCCGCCTCCAGGATGTCCGCGGTCGCGCGGGCATTGGCCGCCCACGCCGGATTGGAGTCGATCGCCACCTGCGGCGCCAGCTCGGCCGCCCGCCGCAGCCGCACCTCCGCCCCCTCGTGCTCGGCGGCGTCCGCGATCACCCGCGCGAGTTCGGCGATGGTGCCGGTGGAGGAGTAGTAGATGACGGCTACATGGACCGGCGGCGCGGGTGCGGACATGGGCATACCTCCTGGAAGCCGACGATAGGGGCACCGGCGGCGCGGGGCCTCCAGGATTCGGCCAGAGGGAGGCGGCGGGCGTCCGGCGCGGCCCCTACCCCAGGAGGGTGCGGGTCAGCTCCATCAGGCGGGCGCGGGCGTCGGCGTCGTACGCCTGCTCGTGGGCCCGGGTGTCGGTGAACCGGTCGAAGTAGCGGCCGGTGACCCCTGCCAGCTCCGGGTCGGTGACCAGGCGAACGGTCGGCCGGACGCCCTCCTCGATGCCGGTCGCCGGAGTCAGCCCGTACTCGCGCACCCCGTTGGTGTCCATCAGATGCGCCGGGTGCAGGGTGTTGACGGTGACGCCGGTGCCGGCCAGCTCCTCGGCGAGCTCGAACGTGGCCATGATCAGGGCGAGTTTGCTGCGGCAGTACGCGCGCAGGCCCTCGTAGTCCCGCTCCAGCATGACGTTGTCGAAGTCGATGGTCTCCTGCCCGATCGAGGCGACGTTGACGACGCGGGCGGGCGCCGAGGCGGTCAGCAGCGGGAGCAGACCGCGGATCAGGGCGTACGGGGCCAGGTGGTTCACGGCGAAGCGGAGCTCGTGGCCCTGACGGCTCAGCTCGCGCTTGAGCGGGTCGGAGCCGCCGCCCGCGACGGCGTTGTTGATCAGCGCATCGAGCCGGGGCTCGGCCGCACGGATCTCGGCGGCCATGGCGCGCACCTGGTCGAGATCGGACAGGTCGGCGAGGTAGGTCCGTACGGTGGCGTCCGGGGCGGCGGACCGTACCTCGTCGGCGACCGCGTCGAGACGGGCCCGGTTGCGGCCGTGCAGCAGGACGGTGCCCCCGCGGGCGGCGAGGTCGAGGGCGAGGCCGCGGCCCATGCCCTGGGTCGCGCCGGTGATCAGTGTGGTGTGTGGGCTCATGGGGCTCAGCCTGGCGGTTCGGTGCGGGGGGTGGGGAGTGAGTGCTGAGCCTGGTGGTGTGGCCACCAGGTTGTGGCGGGGGCGGTCCTGACGCGGCCCGGCCCGGCCCGGATCGCGTGATCCTGGGCCGGACGGGGCCGAATACGTGGTTCCGCTGCCCGTCGGCTGACCGTTGCCGGTCAGTTGGCCATGGCCGCGAACATACCGGCCTCGTACGAACCGCCCCGCTGGTGCACGATCACGGCGAGCCGGTTGGCCGCGTTGATCAGAGCGACCAGCGCGATCAGCGCGGCGATCTGGTCGTCGTCGTAGTGCTTGCGCACCTGGGCCCAGGTCTCGTCGGACACGCCCTGGTGGGCGTCGGCGAGCCGGGTGCCCTCCTCGGCGAGTGCCAGTGCGGCCTGCTCTGCCTCGGTGAACACGGTGGCCTCGCGCCAGGCGGCGACCAGGTGGAGCCGGACCGCGGTCTCCCCGGCGGCCGTGGCCTCCTTGGTGTGCATGTCGATGCAGTGACCGCAGCCGTTGATCTGGCTGGCCCGCAGCGACACCAGCTCCTGCGTGGACTTCGGCAGCGGCGACTGGTGGATCACCAGGCCGGCGTTGGCGAACCGCTTGGCGAACTTGGCGGAGATGTCGTTGTCGAACAGGTTGAATCGGGCGTCCATGACGTCGTCCTCACTCGTGGTGTTCCGTGGTGTTGCACTGGACGAACACGAGATGCCGGCGATCCGCGCCGTGTGACGCGGCGGCGATGTGACCTGAACCACCGCCCAGAGGTGTCACAGGGCCGCGGCGACCGGCGTCTTGTGCGCGTGACACCGTCGAGAGCGAACAGGCAGGAGCAGCCGGTGAAGGGCGAGCACAGCGAGCGCGCAGAGGACACGGCCGGGCGGCTCGACGGCGGCGGCAGCACGGACCCCGCCACCGCGGCGTTCATCGCCCATCGCAACCTGCTGTTCACCGTCGCCTACGAGATGCTCGGCTCGGCCGCCGACGCGGAGGACGTCCTCCAGGAGACCTGGCTGCGATGGGCGGGCGTCGATCTCGCCGAGGTACGGGATCAGCGTGCGTACCTGGTCCGGATCACCACGCGCCAGGCGCTGACCCGGCTGCGTACGCTCGGCCGCCGCAAGGAGTCCTACGTCGGCCCCTGGCTGCCGGAGCCGCTGCTGACCGCGCCCGACGTCGCCGACGACATCGAGCTGGCCGACAGCGTCTCGATGGCGATGCTGCTGGTGCTGGAGACGCTCACGCCGACCGAGCGGGCCGTGTTCGTGCTGCGCGAGGTGTTCGACCTCGGGTACGACGAGATCGCCGAGGCCGTCGACAAGAGCCCGGCCGCGGTCCGCCAGATCGCGCACCGCGCACGGGCACATGTCGCGGCGCGCCGGCCACGCGGCACCGTCACCCCGGCCGAGACCCGGGACGTCCTCGCCGCCTTCCAGCGGGCGATCGAAACCGGCGATCTCCAGAGCCTGTTCGACCTCCTCTCGCCGGACGTCGTCCTCCTCGGCGACGGCGGCGGCATCAAGCAGGCCGTCCCGCGGCCCATCGTGGGGGCCGACAAGGTGGGCCGTCTGCTGCTCGGCGGACTGGGCAAGATCGCCGACGCGGTGTCGCTGCGGCCGACGCAGGTCAACGGCCACCCGGCGCTGATCATCCGCCTCGACGGCGAACTCGACACCGTTGTCGCGGCGCGCATCGACGACGGCCTCATCACCGGGCTCTACGCCGTGCGCAACCCCGAGAAGCTGTCGCATATGGAGCGGGAGACCGCCTTGCGGCGCTGAGCCGGGGCCGTTCGGAGCTGCGGCCGCTCCGAAACGCGCACAACTGCCGTTACAGGCCGAGCAGTTCCGCAAGCGTGCCGCCGAGGACACGGTCGCGCAGGGGGCCCGGGCGTGTGACGCGTTCGACGGTGGCGCGGGCGAGGACCGGGTCGCCGTAGGGGGCGTCGGAGCCGAAAAGGGTGCGGTCGGGAAGCTCCTTGAGGGCCAGCCGTACGGCGAAGATGACGGGTGCCGTCGAAAGTTCCAGGTACATGTTCGGGATGTCCCGGGCCAGCTCGATGGCCGTCAGCCAGTTCAGTCCGCCGAGTTGGCTGACCACGACGGGGACGGCCGGATGGCGGCGCGCGAGAGCGGCCAGCGTCGCCAGGTCGCCCGCCGTCGTGGGCGCGAAGCCGTGGACGACGACCGGCAGCCCGCCGTGGTCGGCGGCCGCCCGCAGCACCGGCTCGATCCGGCCAGCCTCGCCCGGCGGCGGGGTCAGCTCTCCGATCCCGCGAAAGCCCCGGCCGACGACCTCCCGCTCGACGTCCGCGGCGATCTGCTGCGCCGGCAGGCCCAGACGGACCTTGCCGAAGCCGATGAACCGGTCCGGGTGCGCCGCACACGCCGCGGCGAGCTCCCGCCACGCGGCCTCGTAGCCGTCCGTGCTCTCGCTCCGCCCGCCGACCGTCTCCTCCAGCACGCTCATCTCGCGCCGGAACGAGGCCAGATCGGTCGCCCGCTCGGGATGCGGCCGGGTGCCGAAGAGCACGGCGCGGTCGACTCCCGCCTCGTCCAGCAGGGCGAGGTGGCTGTGTACGGGATCGTGGACATGGCTGTGCGCATCGATGATCAATGGAATCCCCTGGTCATGAGCCGTGACCGTGACGACGGTGACGATGGTGGTGACGGCGAAGGAATGCGGCCGTGAGCCCCAGTGTTGAAGGTTGACACCATGCCAAGGTCAAGCGACCGGAGAGACGAGGGCCGGGGGCGGGGGATGACGATGCTGATCGGGCAGTTGGCCGGGCGTACCGGGACCAGCGAACGGCTGCTGCGCTACTACGAGCGCGTCGGCCTGCTCACCGCGGACCGCCGCGCCAACGGCTATCGCGACTACGACGAGGCCGCAGTGGAGAGGGTCGGCCAGATCCGCGCCCTGCTGGCGGCCGGACTGTCCACCAGCCTGATCCGCCAGGTGCTGCCGTGCGGCCGCGCGGACGGCTCGCTGCGCCCGTGCCCGGGGGTGCTGGACGCGCTCCGCGCCCAGCTCGCCCGCCTCGACCAGCGCGCGGACGAGCTGGCGCGGGCGCGGCAGACCCTGCGACGCGCGATTGCGACGACGGAGCAACGGCCCCCGTGAGTGGTTCACGGGGGCCGTGCGCTGTCCGTACGCCCAATTCCCGTCAGGTGCCCTGGAGTTCGGCGCCCTTCACGGCCGTGACGAACGCCGACCAGCTGGCGGCCGGGAAAACGAGCGCCGGGCCGTGCGGGTCCTTGCTGTCCCGGACGGGGACCAGGCCGGGGAGGTCGTCGCGGACCTCGATGCAGTTGGCGCCGTCAGGGTTGCTGTAGCTGCTCTTGCGCCAGGAGGCGGCTCCGATGAACCCCTCGGCGACTTCGATGCAGTCGCCCCCGTCGGGGTTGCTGTAACTGCTCTTGCGCCAGGTGGCAGAGGTGAGGTCAATCCCCTTGCTGCACTTCATTCGGTAGCCCCTTGCCGCTTCTTCGATCATGGCCAGGGACGCCTTCGGAGGAAGTGCGGCGGCCCTGAGCAAATCGTACGACTTTCGATACTCCGTCACGAGCGGTGGAAAGTCGATCACTTGGCCGCTGTGGACGTGCTCGGTGTAGGCGAGCGGCGGGGCGTCGGGGAAGGTCATGACTTTCAGGTAGCCCGTCATGAGAGGGGCTGCCTCTGCCGTGTCCAGGAGGATCTGTACAACGCTCTGCGTGGACCGCAGCACCTCGACGATGTGCTCCAGTTGCTCCGCCATCTGTTCCGGTGGCAGGAGCGGCTTATGGATGATCGACTCGTGAAGGACGCCCCAGTAGTAGGCGTGGTCGTCGCGCTTCCAGAGCTTGGCGCGAGCCACTCGGGCGTGGACGCGGTCTTCGGCGTCGGCAGACCTCAGCCAGGGCTTTCCCGTCCGTACGACCTCCCGGGCGTAGCTCTCGGTCTGGAGAAGTCCAGGGATGAGCGCGGGTGCCCAGTCCTCGATCGTCGCCGCGTGCTGCTCCATCTCCGCGACATCCGCGAAATACTCCGCGATGCCGGACTGACGGGCCTTCGCCACGGTCTCGCAGTGACGCTCGAAGAAGCCGTTCGTCTTGAGCACTTCGTCGCAGTGAATAGCCAGATCCAGGGGCATTCGTCGCTCACCGTGCTCGATTTTGCTGAGCAGGGAGATGCCGCAGAAGCTCCCTTCCGCCAACTGTTCGAGCGTGAGGCCCGCCTGCTCCCTCTGATAGCGCAACTCGGCGCCGTAGAAGCAGGGAAGGCTTGCCGAGGGATCGGTCTCCTTGCGAGGAGGCATGGGGTACCGCCATTTCTCCGGACTGCGCTGTCCAGCCCAACTGCCTTCCACGCTAGGCGCTGTGACCTCAGGCTGTAAGGGATTCGTCACATTGCGCACAGGGAGGCGTACGGCCCATGCCTGACCACGACCACGACTTCGACGCACACGAAAGCGCCGACGCGCTCCACGCCGCGCTCAGGCCAACGGCATTACCCTGCCGTCGCTCGGTATCGATCTGCCGAGCCTGGCGGCTCGTTACGGCCGCCCACTCGTCGCCCTCGGTAACTGCAATGCGGACACCGCCCGCAAGTTGGCCGAGGCACTCCGCAAGGCAGCCGAGAAGTAGCGAGAACCAGGGCCCCTACCCGCCCGCCCCCACCCTCGTGAGCGACGCCGCGGCAACCGCCGTCGCCAGTGGGTCGCGGACCGGGCGGCCGAGGAGGTTCGCGAGGTCGGGGGCGGTGTCGCCCAGGAAGCCGTGGCGGATGCTGGTGGCGATGGAGGCGAGCATGGGGGGCTGGAAGGGCAGCAGGTCCGGCGCTTCGGTGAGTCTGCGCCGGTATTCGGCCAGGGTGATGGTGCGGTGGTGGACTCCGAGCCGGTCGGCCACCTGGCCCGCCGTGATCGGCGTGCCTACGAGGTCGTGGACGCGCCCGTCGTGCGGTACCGGATTCGCCGCCACGATCGCCGCGGCATCGGCGAGATCCTCCCGGGCGACCGCGGCCAGGGCGCCGTCCCCGAACGCCGACTCCACACCGCTGTCGGCCCACGTCAGCAGGCCGCCGAAGAGTTCGGCGTAGAGGCCGTTGCGCAGGATCGTCCAGGGCAATCCGCTTGCCCGGACGAGGCGTTCGGTCGCACGGTGCGCGAGCGCGAAACCGAGATGGTCGCCGGCGCCGGTCAGGCTCGTGTAGACGACGTGGCGGACGCCGTCCCGGACCGCGGCGTCGAGGACCGCTGCGTGACGCCCGACGACCTGGTCGTCCTCGGCATAGCCGGCGGAGATCAGCACCAGGGTCGACACACCGGCGAGGTCGAGGCCCGCACGGTCGTCGAAGTCGAGACGCCGCATTCCCGCGCCCGGCGTGCGGCTGCCGCCCGTCGCGGCGACGCCGCGGGCACGCAGGGCCGCAAGAGTGGCAGCGCCGAGATGTCCGTTCGCTCCGGTCACCAAGATCATGTCAGTCGCAGTCTTCCGTCGTGGTTCTCATCGGTAACTACGCTTGATCCTTGACCGCCCAGCCACCGGCCACAAGAAGGCAGTTCGATGTCACTCACGCACACCGGGGTAACCACCGCCGCCGCCGACCTCGACCCCTGCGCCCGCGCGGACCACCCCGACTGCGGCATCCGCGACGTCCTGGACCGCATCGGGGACAAGTGGTCGGTGCTCGTGATCGTCGAACTCGCGGGCGGTCCGCGCAGGTTCCGCGAACTGCAGCGCGCCATCGACGGCATCTCCCAGCGCATGCTCACCCTCACCGTGCGCAGGCTCGAACGCGACGGCCTCGTGCTGCGCACCGTGTACCCGACCGTCCCGGCCCGGGTCGACTACCGCCTGACCGAGACCGGTACGGGACTGACCCACCTGGTCAAGGCGCTCGCCGACTGGTCGCTCGCCCACCGTGCCGTCATCGCCGAGGCACGGCAGGCGTACGACCGGACCCACCCCGACCACGACATCCGGTAGCGGGAGCCGGTATCGCGCGGGCCCGAGGGCGGGGCGCGGGCCGGGCGGGCGGCGCTAGCTGCTCGCGCTCGCCAGCGACAGCTTGGCGGCGAAGGCGAGGAACGCCGCGCCGGCGCCCGCCGACAGGCCCGCGGTGAGCTTGCGGCGGCGGCGGAAGGTCGCCGCCAGGTACGTACCGCTGAAGATCAGGACCGAGAGGTAGGTGAAGCTGAAGAGCTGGGCCCAGGCGCCGAGGGTGACGAAGGACAGGACCGGGTGCGCGTAGGACGGGTCGACGAACTGCACGAAGAAGGAGATGAAGAACAGGATCGCCTTCGGGTTCAGGAGGCTGATCACCAGCGCGCGGCGGTAGGGGCGTTCGACCGTTTCCTTCGGGGCCGCGGGCTTGCCGGACCGCTCCGCGCGGCGGGTCTCGCGGCCGCGCCACAGGGACCAGGCGCCCCGCAGCATGCCGATCGCCAGCCAGGTCAGATAGCCCGCCCCGGCGAATTTCACGATCGAGAACAGGATCGGGGTCGTTTGCAGAAGCGAGGCGACGCCGCCGGCCGACAGGGTCATCAGGACCGTGTCGCCGCACAGCACGCCGAGCGCGGCGCGATAGGCGGTGCGCGGGCCGCGGCGGGCGGCGACGGAGACGACGTAGAGCGAATTCGGCCCGGGCAGGAGGATGATCAGCGCGAGGCCCACCAGATAGGTGGAGAGATCCGTTATTCCCAGCATGTTCCGGAGGATCTCACCCGGCGGGCCGCTCCCTCACCGCTATTTCGGGATCCGGACTTGCACCTCACGCGGCGTGAGGACACATCGTGAAGCGCGTACCGAAAAGGAAGGGCGCGGAAGTGGGCTATTCGGTGGGACAGGTCGCGGGGTTCGCCGGGGTGACGGTGCGGACCTTGCACCACTACGACGAGATCGGACTGTTCCAGCCCGGCGAACGCAGCCGCGCGGGCCACCGGCGCTACGGCGACGAGGACCTGGACCGGCTCCAGCAGATCCTGTTCTACCGGGAGCTCGGCTTCCCGCTCGACGAGGTCGCGGCCCTGCTCGACGACCCGGACGCGGACCCGCGGGAACACCTGCGGCGCCAGCACGACCTGCTGACCGCCCGGATCGAGAAGCTTCAGCGGATGGCCGCGGCCGTCGAACACGCCATGGAGGCACGCAAGATGGGCATCAACCTCACGCCCGAGGAGAAGTTCGAGGTGTTCGGGGACTTCGACCCCGATGACTATGAGGAGGAGGTCAGGGAGCGCTGGGGCCATACCGAGGCGTACCAGGCGTCGCAGCGGGCGGCGGCCTCGTACACGAAGGAGGACTGGCGGCGGCTGAGGGAGGGGTTCGACGCCATCCACCAGAAGATGGCCGATCTGCTGGCGCAGGGTGTGGCGGCGGATTCCGAGGCGGCGATGGACGTGGCCGAGGAGCACCGGCGGTTCATCAGCGGTGGCTACTACGACTGCACGTACGAGATGCACACGGGGCTGGGGGAGATGTATGTGGCCGATGAGCGGTTCACGGCGACGTACGAGGCGATCCGGCCGGGGCTTGCCGTGTACATGAGGGACGCGATGCTGGCCAATGCCGTACGGCACGCGTGACGGGTGACAGGTAAGTCGTGTGACGCGTAACAGATAGCGGGTGGGCGCGGGGGTCAGCTCATGGGGGCCAGGACGACGGCCGTCCCGTAGGCGCAGACCTCCGTGCCCACGTCCGCGGCCTCCGTGACGTCGAAGCGGAACATCAGCACCCCGTTCGCGCCGCGGGAACGGGCCTGCTCCACGAGCCGTTCCATGGCCTGGTTGCGGGTCTCGACGAGGGTTTTGGTCAGGCCCCGCAGCTCGCCGCCGATCATGGACTTCAGGCCGGCGCCGATCTGGCTGCCGAGGTGGCGGGAGCGCACGGTGAGGCCGAAGACCTCGCCGATGACGCGATCCACGTGGAAGCCCGGGACGTCGTTGGTGGTGACCACCAGGACGTCGGCCTGGGACGGCTGCCCGCCGCCGTATTCCTCGATGCCCATGGGGGGCCTCCCTGCGGTCGCGCCTGCGCTCGGGCCTGTGGCCAGGATCACCCGGGGCGCAGGGCGCGGCCAGCCGGAGGGTCGTACGGGGCCGTACGGGGGCGTCCCGCAGGGTGACGGGAACCGTGGCCGGCCACCCGGCGTTGATAGCTTTGGGCCGCACACAGCGCCTGCATCCCCGTCGCACCCCGTGTCGCACCGCATGATCCGGCGCCCTCGACCCTGGAGCCTTCACCCCGTGAATACTCTCGCGCTCGGCCCTCAATGGCTGGACCCGGACTATCTGATCTCCACGTTCGGCCTGATCGGCGTCCTGGTCATCGTCTTCGCGGAGTCCGGCCTGCTGATCGGCTTCTTCCTGCCGGGTGACGCCCTGCTGTTCACCACGGGGCTGCTGGTGACGACGAATGCGATCCATGCGCCGCTGTGGGCGGTGTGCGGGCTCGTCCTGCTGGCCGCGGTCCTCGGCGACCAGGTGGGCTATCTCTTCGGCCGCAAGGTGGGGCCCTCGCTGTTCAAGCGCCCCGACTCGCGCCTGTTCAAGCAGGAAAACGTCGAGAAAGCGCATGAATTCTTCGAGAAGTACGGGCCCAAGTCGCTGATCCTCGCCCGCTTCGTGCCGATCGTGCGGACCTTCACGCCGATCATCGCGGGCGTGAGCCGGATGAACTACCGCTCCTTCCTCACCTTCAACCTCGTCGGCGGCGCGCTGTGGGGCGTGGGCGTGACGGTGCTGGGCTCCCTGCTGGGCAACATCCCGTTCGTCCACAAGAACATCGAGGCCATCCTGATCGCGATCGTGCTGGTCTCCGTGATCCCGATCGCGATCGAGTTCCTGCGGGCCCGCAGCAAGGCCAAGAAGGAGGCCGCGGCCGGCGTGCCCGCCCCGCAGCGCCCCCTCGCCGACCGGCCGCAGGCCGCCGCCGACGGCCGCCGAGGGCGGCACGCCAAGCGGTAGACGCCTCAACGGCCCGCCCGCCGCGGCTGACACCCACCCTCCCGTGTGCCGCCCGCCCACCGCATCAGGCATTGTGTCCCTGACGGTCGGCAGGAGGCGTGGACGAGGAGCGAGGACCAGTGGCGGTGGACCCACAGCGCGGCCAGCGCGGCAGCGGCGGCCCGGGCGGCGGCAACGGTGGCGGTGGCCCTGCGGACCAGGGCGCGGGCGAGGACCGTAAACCGCAGTCGGACGAGGCGCACAGCGCCTTCACACCACCGCTGGGAGTGCCGTATCCGCCGGTCCCGGAGGAGGAGCACCCGACCTCCGAATTCGCGCTGCCGCAGGGGCTGAAGCCGGAACCGCCGACCGAGCAGGAGGGGTCGGCGTTCGCGCCGCCGGGCAGCACGACCGGGCAGACCCCGCTGCCGGTCGGCGCGACCGCGATGAGCGCCTTCACCCCGCCGCACGGCATACCCGTCATCCGCCTCACCAAGGAGGCCCCCTGGCAGGACCGGATGCGCACCATGCTGCGGATGCCGGTCCACGAGCGGCCGGTGCCCGAGCGCATCGAGCGGGGCGGCGAGGAGACCGGCCCGGCCATTCCCCGGGTGCTCGACCTGACCCTGCGTATCGGCGAGATCCTGCTGGCCGGCGGCGAGGGCGCGGAGGACGTCGAGGCCGCGATGTTCGGCGTGGCGCACGCCTACGGGCTGGAGCGGGTCGAGCCGACCGTCACCTTCACCCTGCTGTCGATCTCGTACCAGCCCTCGCTGGTGGACGATCCGCTCACGGCCAGCCGGACGGTGCGGCGCCGGGGCGTCGACTACAACCGGCTGTCGGCGGTCTTCCGGCTCGTCGACGACATCACCTCCGAGGGCATCACCCTGGAGGAGGCCTACCGCGGCCTGGCCGAGATTCGCCGTAACCGCCACCCGTACCCGAGTTGGGCGCTGACCCTGGCCTCCGGGCTGCTGTCGGGCGCCGCCTCGATGCTCGTCGGCGGCGGGGCGCTGGTGTTCGTCGCGGCCGCGGTGGGCTCGATGCTGGGCGACCGGCTGGCGTGGCTGGCGTCCGGGCGCGGGCTGCCGGAGTTCTACCAGTTCGTCGTCGCGGCGATGCCGCCCGCCGCGGTGGGCCTGGCCTTCGGGCTGGCGCACTCCACCGTCTCGGCGTCCGCCGTGATCACCGGTGGGCTGTTCGCGCTGATCCCGGGGCGGGCGCTGGTCGCCGGCGTCCAGGACGGCCTGACCGGCTACTACATCACCGCCTCCGCCCGTCTGCTGGAAGTCGGCTATCTGGTCGTCGGCATCGTCGTCGGCGTGCTGTCGGTGCTCTACGTCGGACTTCAGCTCAACCCCGCCCTGAGGCACCTCAACCCGGAGCAGTCGTTCTCGCTCTACAACCAGCCGCCGGTGCAGATCATGGCGTCGATGCTGCTGGCGCTGGCGTTCTGCGTGCTGCTCCAGCAGGAACGTCACACCGTGGCGTTCGCGACGATAAACGGCGGGGTCGCCTGGGTCGTCTACGGCGCCCTCGCGGTCACCGCCGGCTTCAACGAGGTACCCGCCACGGCCATCGCCGCCGGGCTCGTCGGCCTCTTCGGCCAGCTGCTGTCCCGTTACCGCTACGCCTCCGCGCTGCCGTACGTCACCGCGGCCATCGGCCCGCTGCTGCCCGGTAGCGCGACCTATTTCGGGCTGCTGAACTTCGCCCAGGGCCATCTGATCGACGGCTTCTCGAAGCTCATCAAGGCCGCCTCGCTGGCGCTGGCCATCGCCGTCGGCGTGAACCTCGGAAGCGAGGTGGCGCGGCTCTTCCTGCGGGCCCCGATCGAGGAGCCGGGCGGCGGCCGCCGGGCGGCGAAGCGGACCCGCGGCTTCTAGGGCCTGTCCGAGGGCGGACGGCTCCGGAACACGAACGACGGGCGGCACCTCGACACGGTGCCGCCCGTTCGCATGATTTTCCGACGTCAATTTCGTACGTCATGCCGCACGAAACCGTTGTACGGAAATCGGAGCGCGCAGGCGGGCGCACGACGGCCCGGAAAGCCGCCGCACGCCCGGCCTGTCGGCTACCGGCTCAGTGGCCGCCCTGCGCCTCGTAGCGCTTGTAGGAACGCTCGATCTCCGCCTCGGCGTCGGTACGGCCGACCCAGTTCGCGCCCTCGACGGACTTGCCCGGCTCCAGGTCCTTGTAGACCTCGAAGAAGTGCTGGATCTCCAGGCGGTCGAACTCCGACACGTGGTGGATGTCGCGCAGGTGCTCCACACGCGGGTCGGACGCCGGGACGCACAGCAGCTTGTCGTCGCCGCCGGCCTCGTCCGTCATCCGGAACATACCGATGGCGCGGCACTTGATCAGGCAGCCGGGGAAGGTCGGCTCGTCCAGGATGACCAGGGCGTCCAGCGGATCGCCGTCCTCGCCCAGGGTGTCCTCGACGAAGCCGTAGTCGGCCGGGTAGCTGGTCGAGGTGAAAAGTCGACGGTCCAGGCGGATCCGACCGGTCTCGTGGTCCACCTCGTACTTGTTCCGCGAACCCTTCGGGATCTCGATGGTGACGTCGAACTCCACGGGTGGCTCCTCAATGATCAACACACAGGTCTGGTGATTAAGTGTCCCCCACGCAGGTGTGTGATCGCGAAAGGGGCTGGTCCTAGGTGCCGGAGACCAGGTCATGGCAGGTCAAAGTGGGCGGCTGGGGCCGGTCCGCGGCGAGGGCGGTGGCCGGCGCGGGAAAGGGAACCGCGGAGTTCGTCGCCGACGAGTGGTTCTTCGCGCGCCAGTGGTGGCGCAAGATGCCGCGCGAGCGCAAGCGGACGTGGCAGCTGGCGGCCGGCTCCGCGGTGAGCGGCCTCGCGGTCGCCGCCGGCGCCATCGCGGTGTCCGGGCCCTGGGACGCCGGCCAGCGCACGGCCGAGCGGACGCTGGCGGCCGCGGCCGACAACAGCAACGGCGGGCACCACGACGCGGAGGGCCGGGCGGTGCCCCATGCGCCGCCGGTCCTGGCCGCGCTGGGCAGCCCCGTCTCCGGACGCGGCGCCGCCCCCGTACCCACCGCGGCCGGGCTGGCCGATGCGCTGGCACCGCTCCTGAAGGCCCCCGAACTCGGCCCCCTGCGCAGCGCCTCCGTCGTGGACGTCGCCACCGGCCGCGAGGTCTTCGGCGTCAAGCAGGGCACGCCGGCGACCCCCGCCTCGACCGTGAAGCTCGCCACCGCCGTGGCCGCGCTCTCCCTCCTCGGCCCCGACCACCGCATCGACACCACGGTCGTCGCCGCCGGCGCCAAGCGCATCGTCCTGGTGGGCGGCGGCGACCCCACCCTCACCGCCCGCCCGGTCCGCACGGGCTTCGGCGACCAGCCCGCGAGCCTGCGCACCCTGGCCGACGACACCGCCCGCGCCCTCAAGCGCCGCAAGACCACCACCATCGCGCTCGGCTACGACACCTCGGCCTACACCGGCCCGGCCCTGCACCCCATCGGCCGCAACGAGAACCTCGCCCCCGTCACGGCCCTGATGGCCGACGAGGGCCGCCTGGACCGCTCCGACCACGGCACCGCACCCCGCGCGGGCGACCCGGCGGCCGCCGCGGCCCGCACCTTCGCCGGCCTGCTGCACCAGCGCGGCATCACCGTCAGCGGCGCCCCCAAGTCCGCCCGGGCGCCCAAGAACGCCGACCGCCTCGCCGTTGCCCGCTCGCTGCCCCTCGGCGCCCTCGTGGAGCGGATGCTGACCAACAGCGACAACGACATCGCCGAGGCGCTGGCCCGCCAGACCGCGCTCGCCGCCGGCCGTCCCGTCAGCTTCGCGGGCGGCGGCGACGCCGTCCGCGCCGCGCTCGCCGCCCGCCATCTGCCCCTGGCCGGCACCGCGTTCAAGGACGGCAGCGGCCTCAACCGCGACGACAAGGTCTCCGCCGGCCTCCTCTCCCACCTGCTGCTGGACGCCTCCTCGCCCGCCAACCCCACGCTCCGCCCCGTCGTCACGGGACTCCCCGTGGCCGCCTTCACCGGCACCCTCAGCGGCCGCTACGCCCACACCGCCGGCGCCGGCGCCGTACGCGCCAAGACCGGCACCCTGACCGGCGTGAACACCCTCGCCGGAACCGTCGTCGACGCCGACGGCCGCCTCCTGGTCTTCGCGTTCATGACCAGCGGCACGACCGACCCCGCGGGGGCGCAGAAGGCCCTGGACAGCCTGGCCACTAGCGTGGCCAATTGCGGGTGTCGTTAGGGCCCCACGTTTTCGGCTTTCCCGCCTTAGGGGTTGTTCGCCGTTTCGCCTGCGGCGGGCTGGGGTTGTTCGTCGGCCGCGGTGCCGCCCCTGCGGACTTCGTCCTCCGGTGCGGCCCCTCCCGACGGTGGGGGAGGGAAAGGCCGGTGGTCCACCCCCACCGTCTTTTCCCACCCCAACGGGGAGGTGCCGGACCGTAGCGGCGGAGCCGTGTAGGGCCGGTGCCGCTGCCGAACAGCCCCGCGCAGCGGCAACAGCCCGCCGCAGGCGCTACGGCGAAAGACCCTACGGCGGGACGGCCGACAACGTGGGGCCCAGGCAAAGCGCAGCGGACGGGCGGGAAAGCCGAGTACGTACGGAGAAACCCCAAGTACGGTGAAGCCATGACGCGCATCGGTGGAACCGAGATGGTGGACTGGAATCTCGCGGTGTCGACCGCGACCCGCCTCGTACGCCCCGGCCCAGAGGTGAGTCGCGATGAGGCGCGGGCGATCGTGGCCGAATTGCGCAGGCATGCCAAGTCCTCCGAGGCCCATGTGCGCGCCTTCACCCGCATGGCACAGCCCGATGCCCTGGGCGAGACACCGCTCGACACGCCGGTCCTGGTCGTGGACCGCCCCGGCTGGATCAAGGCCAACGTCGCCGGTTTCCGCGCCGTCCTCAAGCCGCTGCTGGCCAAGATGGAGGACCGGCGCGCCACCGTCCCCGGCGGCGCCGTCCTCGGTGCCGTCGGCGGCAAGGTGACCGGCGTCGAGCTGGGCATGCTGCTGTCGTTCCTGGCCTCCCGCGTCCTGGGCCAGTACGAGACCTTCGCGCCCGCCTCCCGGGACCTGCCGGCCGCCTCCCAGGGCGGCCGCCTCCTCCTGGTGGCGCCCAACATCGTCCACGTGGAGCGCGAGCTGGAGGTCGACCCGCACGACTTCCGGCTGTGGGTCTGCCTCCACGAGGAGACCCACCGCACCCAGTTCACCGCCGTGCCCTGGCTGCGCGACCACATCGAGGGCGAGATCCAGTCGTTCCTCGGCGAGACCGACATCGACCCGGGCACCCTCCTGGAGCGCCTGCGCGAGGCCGCCCAGTCGCTGGCCGGCGCCAAGCCCGAGGGCGAGGAGGGAGACGACGGCGGGCACTCCCTGGTCGACCTCGTCCAGACGCCCGTCCAGCGCGAGATCCTCTCCCGCCTGACCGCCGTGATGTCCCTGCTGGAGGGCCACGCCGACTACGTCATGGACGGCGTCGGCCCCGACGTGGTGCCCTCCGTCGCCGAGATCCGCGAGAAGTTCCAGAAGCGCCGGGCCAGCGGCGCGGGCCGGCTCGACCAGGCGCTGCGTAAACTGCTCGGGCTGGACGCCAAGCTGCGCCAGTACCGCGACGGCGAGCGGTTCGTGCGCGCCGTCGCCGAAGAGGTCGGCATGGACGGTTTCAACCGCGTGTGGACCTCACCCAACACCCTCCCCACCAAGCAGGAGATCGCCAAACCGGCGGACTGGATCGCGCGGGTGCACCGCAAGGCGGACGGGGCGCCGTGAGCCCGCTCCGTCGACCGGGCGCGCCGTGCGGCAGAAGAGCGCCCCTTCAATCACCCGTCTGAGGGACCGTGGCCCATGGATAGGCGTGCAATGCTCGGGGAACCTCCCGCCTCTGTCACCATCTAGGCACTCTGTGTGATGGCGACGACGTGACCAACCACACCCGCGACGTCGCCGTCCGCGCCCGAGGCTCCAGCTGAACGATTGGAAACGGACATGGGTCCCCATCCAGCGGTCGCCGCGATACGCCTGGCGGTCCGCCGCGTACTCCACGACGTGCTCACCCACCACCACGCGCAGGGGCGGCACGACCCGCCGCTCGTGCTCGTCGCCTGCTCCGGCGGCGCCGACTCCATGGCGCTTGCCTCCGCCCTCGCCTTCGAAGCCCCCAAACTCGGCGTACGAGCCGGAGGCGTGACCGTCGACCACGGTCTCCAAGGCGGCTCCGACCTCCGCGCCGCCGAGGTCGCCCTGCGCCTGCGGGCCCTGCGGCTCGATCCCGTAGAGACCCTCACCGTCGAGGTCGGCCGGGACGGAGGCCCCGAAGCCGCTGCCCGTGACGCCCGCTACGCCGCCCTCGACGCCGCCGCCGAACGCCACGGCGCCGCCGCGGTCCTGCTCGGCCACACCCGCGACGACCAGGCCGAGACCGTGCTGCTGGGCCTGGCCCGCGGCTCCGGCACCCGCTCGCTGTCCGGCATGGCCGCCACCAGCGGCACCGACGGGCGCTACCGTCGCCCCTTCCTCGACGTCGACCGCCAGACCGCCCGCAAAGCCTGCCTGATGCAGTCCCTGCCCGTCTGGGACGACCCCCACAACAACGACCCCGCCTACACCCGCTCCCGGCTGCGCCACGAAGGACTGCCCGCCCTGGAAAAGGCGCTGGGCAAGGGCGTCGTCGAGGCGCTCGCCCGCACCGCCCAGCTCTCCCGTGACGACGCCGACGCGCTCGACGCCTGGGCCGCCGCCGCCGAGGCCGCCGTGTTCGACGACGCGGGCACGATGGACATCGCCGCGCTCTACGCCCTGCCGCCCGCGGTGCGCCGCCGGGTGCTGCGCCGGGCCGTCATCGCCGCCGGTTCACCGGCCGGTTCGCTCTTCGCCCGCCACATCGAAGAAGTGGACCGGCTGATCACCGCCTGGCGCGGTCAGGGAGCCATCAACCTCCCCGGGCGCGTCGGAGTCCGTCGGCAGGGTGGCAGACTGGTCATCCGGCAGGGCTGAGCCGCAGCGCGCTGCCCGGCTCCGGCAGTCGCTTCATGAGACGTACGACTCATGAGTGCGCCGTACGGCGGATCATGAATTGACCGGTCAGGAACACCGAACCGAGCGAGAGTGGCACGGGTGGACGTAAAGGACATGGGCGCCGACCTTCAGTCGGTACTCATCAGCAAAGAAGAGATCGACGCGAAGCTGGCCGAGCTGGCCGCGAAGATCGACGCGGAGTACGCGGGCAAGGACCTGCTCATCGTCGGCGTCCTCAAGGGCGCCGTGATGGTGATGGCGGACCTGGCGCGTGCCCTGTCCACCCCCGTCACGATGGACTGGATGGCCGTGTCCTCCTACGGCGCGGGCACCCAGTCCTCCGGTGTCGTCCGCATCCTCAAGGACCTGGACACCGACATCAAGGGCAAGCACGTCCTGATCGTCGAGGACATCATCGACTCGGGCCTGACCCTGTCGTGGCTGCTGTCGAACCTGGGCTCGCGCGAGCCGGCCTCCCTGGAGGTCTGCACGCTGCTGCGCAAGCCCGACGCGGCGAAGGTCGCCATCGATGTGAAGTGGATCGGCTTCGACATTCCCAACGAATTCGTCGTCGGTTACGGGCTGGATTTCGCGGAGAAGTACCGCAATCTGCCGTTCGTGGGTACCCTCGCGCCACACGTCTACGGCGGCTGACGCTGCTGCGGCCCGGCGGGAACCCTTCGGGGCCTCCCGCCGTTGGAGCAGGGAGAGCGCATTCCCCGGCAGTGTGTTCCCGGCCGCATGTTCACTGTCGGCTTCACGGTCGGCACAGGCGCCGGGTGACAATGCTGGGGTACCGTCCGAAGGCAGTTCGTTTTCGGGCCAGTAATACACCGTACGCACGACCAGCCCTCCCCAGGGCGTTGTGCCTCACTGTGGCAGGAGGGACGGGGCCTCAAACGGCTCCGTATGGATGGACGTGAAGCGATACTTCCGTGGGCCGGTCATGTGGATCGTGCTGGCCGTCCTCGCCGTGGTCGTGTTGATGCAGGTCGTCGGCTCGTCCGGCGGCTACAAGACGGTGGACACCGGTCAGGTCGTCAAGGCGATCGCTGACAACAAGGTGAAGTCCGCCGAGCTGACGACCGGTGACGAGAACAAGATCAAGGTCGAGCTGTCGGGGTCCTACAAGGTCGACGGCTCCAACAAGATCCAGGCCAGCTACATCGGCGACCAGGGCGTCGATCTGGCCAAGAATCTTCAGGCCAAATACCAGACGGGCGACATCAAGGACGGCTACACCGTCTCGCCGTCGAAGCAGAACCCGTTCGTCTCGATGCTGATCTCGCTGGTCCCCTTCGTGGCCATCGTGGTGATCTTCCTGTTCCTGATGAATCAGGCGCAGGGCGGCGGCTCCCGGGTGATGAACTTCGGCAAGTCGAAGGCCAAGCTGATCACCAAGGACACGCCCAAGACGACCTTCTCGGACGTCGCGGGCTCCGACGAGGCCGTCGAAGAGCTCCAGGAGATCAAGGAATTCCTCCAGGAGCCGGCGAAGTTCCAGGCCGTCGGCGCCAAGATTCCCAAGGGTGTGCTGCTGTACGGCCCGCCCGGAACGGGTAAGACGCTGCTCGCCCGCGCCGTCGCGGGCGAGGCCGGTGTGCCCTTCTACTCGATCTCCGGCTCCGACTTCGTCGAGATGTTCGTCGGTGTCGGTGCCTCCCGGGTCCGTGACCTCTTCGAGCAGGCCAAGGCGAACGCCCCGGCGATCGTCTTCGTCGACGAGATCGACGCCGTCGGCCGGCACCGCGGTGCGGGCCTGGGCGGCGGTCACGACGAGCGCGAGCAGACCCTCAACCAGCTGCTGGTCGAGATGGACGGCTTCGACGTCAAGGGCGGCGTCATCCTCATCGCCGCCACGAACCGCCCCGACATCCTCGACCCGGCGCTGCTGCGTCCCGGCCGTTTCGACCGGCAGATCGCCGTCGACCGCCCGGACATGCAGGGCCGGCTGGAGATCCTCAAGGTCCACCAGAAGGGCAAGCCGGTCGCCCCGGACGTCGACCTGTCGGCCGTCGCCAAGCGCACCCCCGGCTTCACCGGTGCCGATCTGTCGAACGTCCTGAACGAGGCCGCGCTGCTGACGGCCCGCAGCGACCAGAAGCTGATCAACAACCACTTCCTGGACGAGGCGATCGACCGCGTCGTGGCCGGACCGCAGAAGCGGACCCGGATCATGTCCGACAAGGAGAAGAAGATCACCGCGTACCACGAGGGCGGACACGCCCTGGTGGCGGCGGCGTCCCCGAACTCCGACCCGGTCCACAAGATCACGATTCTGTCCCGCGGCCGGGCCCTGGGCTACACCATGGTCCTGCCCGACGAGGACAAGTACTCCACCACCCGCAACGAGATGCTCGACCAGCTGGCGTACATGCTGGGCGGGCGCGCGGCGGAGGAGCTGGTCTTCCACGACCCGACCACCGGTGCCGCGAACGACATCGAGAAGGCCACCGCAACGGCCCGCGCCATGGTCACGCAGTACGGCATGACCGAGCGGCTCGGCGCGATCAAGTTCGGCACGGACAACTCCGAGCCGTTCCTGGGCCGTGAGATGGGTCACCAGCGCGACTACTCCGAAGAGGTCGCGGCCCTGGTCGACGAGGAAGTCAAGAAGCTCATCGAGACCGCCCACAACGAAGCGTGGGAGATCCTCGTCGAGAACCGCGACATCCTCGACAACCTGGTCCTGGAGCTGCTGGAGAAGGAGACCCTCGGCAAGGAGGAGATCGCCGAGATCTTCAAGCACGTGGTCAGGCGTCCGGCCCGCCCGGCGTGGACCGGCTCCTCGCGGCGTACGCCCTCCAGCCGGCCGCCGGTCCTCTCCCCCAGGGAGCTGACCCCGGCCAACGGCTCGGTGCCGACCACCGCCTCGGTCTCCATGGAGAAGGACGAAGCCGCTCCCGAGGAGACCACCCCCGAGAGCTGACGCAGGTCCGCAGCGGCGGGCCCGTACCAGACCCGGAATGAATGCCGCGCCCCGCAGGTTTTAGCCTGGGGGCGCGGCATTCCGCGTTTTGAGGGCGCCGCAGGGGCGCAGAGAGAACGAGGCACCACATGACGGACCCCGTGACGCTGGACGGCGACGGCACGATCGGCGTATTCGACGAGAAGCGCGCCGAGAACGCCGTGCGCGAGCTGCTCATCGCGGTCGGGGAGGACCCGGACCGGGAGGGGCTGCTGGAGACGCCGGCGCGGGTGGCGCGGGCGTACAAGGAGATTCTGGCGGGGCTTCGGCAGACGCCGGAGGAGGTGCTGACCACCACGTTCGATCTCGGCCACGACGAGATGGTGCTGGTCAAGGACATCGAAATCGTCAGCCTGTGCGAGCACCATCTGCTGCCGTTCCACGGCGTGGCGCATGTCGGCTACATCCCGGCCGAGAACGGCAAGATCACTGGGCTGTCCAAGCTGGCCCGGCTGGTCGAGGTCTATGCCCGTCGCCCGCAGGTCCAGGAGCGCCTCACGACGCAGATCGCCGACTCGCTGATGCGGATCCTCGAAGCACGCGGCGCGATCGTGGTGGTCGAGGCGGAGCATATGTGCATGTCCGTGCGCGGTATCCGCAAGCCCGGGGCCAAGACGACCACCTCGGCGGTGCGCGGCCAGCTGCGGGACGCGTCCACCCGTGCCGAGGCGATGAGCCTGATAATGGCCCGCTGACGCGGCGCTTTGCCGGTCTCTCCCCACGGTGTCGGCTGTTCCGCCGTGGGGGCGTGTCGCCGTTGCGTGGGCCGGTCCGCTGCGCGGGGCTGTTCGGCAGCGGCGCCGGGCCTGCACGGCTCCGCCCTACGGCCCGGCGTCTCCCCGTTGGGGGTGGGGAAGGACGGTCGGTGGGGCCGGGGGCGTGTCAGACGGCGTGGCGGAATTCTGGTGCGGCGTGGTGCGGCTTGGCGCGGGGGCCCCGCTTGGGGTGGTGCGTCTTCTTCGGGGTGCTGGGGCTGTCGGCCCGCAGGTGGCCGCCCATCCATTCCAGCGCGGCCGGGATCTCGCGGCGCCAGGTGTTGAAGTTGTGGCCACCGCTGTCGAGGATGATCGACGCGACGCGGGAGGGCGATTTGGTCTGCTGGATGAAGCGCAGCGTCTGCTTGTAGTTGTGCTCGCCCACCTTGCTGCTGGTGACCAGCAGGTTCACCGGCGGGGCGGGGCGGTGGTTCTGGCGCCACAGGAGGTTGTTCTCCAGGGCCAGCCGGGGGTTGCCGGCGAAGAGGTCCCCGGTGGTGGCGTCGATGGGGGCCTTGTACTCGCCGGAGAGCGCGACGGCGGTGGAGAACGCGTTCGGGTGGCGCATGGTCATCTTCAGGGCGCAGTAGCCGCCGGTGGAGTCGCCGATGATCCCCCAGTTCTTGGCCGAGGTGCCGACGCGGTAATGCGAGGCGATGTTCGTGCGCAGGTCGCGGGTGAAGAAGGTCTCGGTCTGGGGGCCGCCGGGGATGTCGACGCACTCGGTGTCGCGGGGCGGGGCGACCGTTGGCCGCATCATCACCAGAATGGTCGGCTGCATTTTGTGGTGCTTGATCAGATTGTGCTCGGTCTGGGGGTAATCGAGCTTTTTGTAGAGGGCCTCGGCGGTGCCGGGGTAGCCGGTGAGGACGACGGCTGCCGGAAACTTCTTCTTCGCGTATTTCGCCTGGAAATACTGAGGCGGCAGATACACATATGCTGGGCTGCTGATCTCGGACTGCTCGCCGCGGACCAGGACCTTTTCGATCCGGCCGCCCTTCTTGGGGTGGGAGCCGCCCGGGATGCTGATCCGCTCCGCGCCGAGCATCTGGAGCTTGGTGCCGTTGGGGCCGGTCTGGTAATTCGTGACGACGCCCGGCGCCTGCTCCTGGCCGAAGAGGTCGGCCCACGAGGCGTAGAAACCGAAGGAATTGTTGGCTATGAGGCCAATGGCGGCGAAGAGAGATATCTGGGTGGCCAGGAGGAGACCGATACGGCCGAGTACGGAGCGCCAGTTCCCCTTGGACAGGCGCGGCCAGAGCCAGATGGTGACGACGAAAAGCGCTACCGCGACGAGGACGGCGAGCAGGAGCACTTTCTTGCTGGTGAGGCCCATTCGGTGCTTTCTGCCGGGCGGCCGGTCCAGCCGGACCGCTGGTGGAACCCCGAGCCCTGAAACGCCGTCATACAGGGCGCAAAAAGTCCAGATGCTGCGACAAGGTTCGCACGTTCTCTCGACCGGGGCGACGGGAAAGTGATGTCTGACAGGCTAGATGGCGAAAAGTCGGAGAAGGTTGCGTGGCGCTCGCCACGCTGGCTCCGCGGCCCGAGGCCCGAGAAGGTTCCCGGGTTCGTCGGAACAGCCGGCGCGGTCGTCGGGCTGCTGAATCTGACGGCCGGGGTCTTCCCCCGCTTCCGGCACAGCAAGATGCATGCCCTGGCCGAGGTGCTGCCGGGTGCGGTGAGCCAGCTGGCGGCCGCCGCGTCCATTGTCGTGGGCATCCTGCTGCTCCTGCTGGCCCACGGGCTCAAACGGCGTAAGCGGCGGGCCTGGGTGGCGTCCGTGGCGCTGCTCCCGGTGGGGCTCGCCGCTCAGCTCGTGTACCGCCACTCCGTTTTCGGAGCGGTGCTCTCGATGGCGTTGCTGGTGTTCCTGGTGTGGCACCGCAAGGAGTTCGCGGCCCTGCCCGACCCGCGCAGCCGCTGGAAGGCCGTCGCCAACTTCGTCGTCCTCGGCGGCGCCAGCTTCGGCATCGGCATGGTGATCGTCAGCTCCCACCCCCACAAGACCATCGGCTCGCCGTCCTTCTGGGACCGCACCCAGCACGTCCTGTGGGGCCTGTTCGGCTTCGAGGGACCCGTCGCCTACACCCAGGGCGTCGACTACACCGTCGGATACTCGCTGGGCGCCCTGGGCCTGCTGACCCTGGCCACCACCGCGTATCTCGCCTTCCGCCCCGAGCACCCCGTCGCCCGCCTCACCGACGAGGACGAGGCCCGGCTGCGTGAGCTGCTGGAGCGGCACGGCGCCCGCGACTCGCTGGGCTACTTCGCGCTGCGCCGCGACAAGGGCGCGGTCTTCTCCCCGACCGGCAAGGCCGCCGTCTGCTACCGGGTGATCTCGGGCGTGATGCTGGCCAGCGGCGATCCGATCGGCGATGTGGAGGCCTGGCCGGGCGCCATAGAACGCTTCATGGAGGAGGCGCGGGCGCACTCCTGGACGCCCGCGGTCACCGGCTGTAGCGAGACCGGCGGCCAGGTGTGGACGCGCGAGACCGGTATGGACGCGCTGGAGCTGGGCGACGAGGCGATCGTGGACGTCGCCGACTTCACCCTGAGCGGCCGTGCGATGCGCAACGTACGGCAGATGGTCAAGCGCATCGAGCGCAACGGGTACGAGACCCGGGTGCGGCGGGTGCGCGATCTGGAGCCCGAGGAGCTGGCCCGTATCCAGGCCGCCGCCGACTCCTGGCGCGACACCGACACCGAGCGCGGCTTCTCCATGGCGCTGGGCCGGATAGACGCGCAGACCGACGGCGACGCGGTGATCGCCACCGCGCATCTGCCGGTCCCCGAGGACGAGCAGCCCGGCCCGTACGGTGACCTCAAGGCGATGCAGCACTACGTGCCGTGGGGCGACAGCGGGATCTCCCTGGAGCTGATGCGCCGGGACCGCAGCGCGGACCCGGGGATGAACGAGCTGCTGATCGTCGCCGCGCTCCAGGCGGCGCCGGACCTGAAGATCGAGCAGGTGTCGCTGAACTTCGCGGTCTTCCGCTCCTCCCTGGAGCGCGGCGAAAAGCTTGGCGCCGGGCCCGTCATCCGGGTCTGGCGGGGCATGCTGATCTTCCTGTCGCGCTGGTACCAGATCGAATCGCTCTACAAGTTCAACGACAAGTTCCGGCCGCGTTGGGAGCCGCGCTTCGTGGTCTTCCGCAACAGCCGCGACATTCCCCGGATCGGTCTGGCGGCGCTCCAGGCCGAGGGCTATCTGGAGCTCGGCCTGCCGCGCGCACTGCGCCGTACGAAGGGCGCCGAGCCGCGTCCCTGTGCCCATACGGCGTCGCGGTCCCAGTCCTCGGAGGCGGTCGAGAGCGCCGCCTGAGGGCCCCTCGTCGCCCTGCGAACACCCCCCATCCGGCCGGTCGGCACACGGCCTACGCTGGTCTCATGAGTACCTTGCGTGGCCGGGTGGCCGGACTGCCGGACTGGGACCGCTGCGCGGTGATGGGCGTCGTCAATGTGACGCCCGATTCGTTCTCCGACGGCGGCGAGTGGTTCGACCCCGAGCTCGCCGTCAAACACGGGCTCGATCTGGTGGCGCAGGGCGCCGACCTGGTGGACGTGGGCGGCGAGTCGACCCGGCCGGGGGCGGCGCGGGTGGACGAGGCCGAGGAACTGCGCCGGGTGGTCCCCGTCGTACGGGAGCTGGCCGCGGCCGGCGCGGTGGTCTCCGTCGACACCATGCGGGCGTCCGTCGCCGAGCAGGCCGTGGCGGCCGGGGCGCAGCTGGTCAACGACGTCAGCGCGGGCGGCGCCGACCCGGCGATGATCCCGCTGGTGGCCGCGGCGCAGGTCCCGTTCGTGGTGATGCACTGGCGCGGCCAGTCGATCGACATGAACAACCGCGCGGTCTACGGGGACGTGGTGCGCGAGGTCGTCGACGAGCTGGGACGGTCCATGGAACGGGCGGTTTCCGGCGGCGTCGACCCGCAGCGGATCGTCATCGACCCGGGCCTGGGCTTCGCCAAGAACGCCGGGCACGATCTGGCGCTGGTCGCCGGGCTGTCCCGGTTGCGGGCGCTGGGGCGTCCCCTTCTGGTGGCCGCATCGAGGAAACGGTTCCTGGGCAGGGTGCTGGCGGGCGGCGAGGGAGCCGCCCCGCCGCCCGCCAGGGAGCGGGATGCCGCCACGGCCGCGGTGTCGGCGATCGTGGCGCGGGAAGGGGCCTGGGCGGTGCGGGTGCACGAGGTGCGGGCGAGCGCGGACGCGGTGCGGGTGGCCCGCGCGGTCGAGGCCGCGGCGGCGGGGACGAGCAGGACGACGGAACAGACGACGGGAGCGGTGTGAGCGGCTTGGGCCCACAAACGGACATCGAGCTGGTCGAGCAGGCGAACACCACCCTGTACGAGACCATCGAGCGCGGCGATCACGAGGCGCTGTCCGAGCTGTGGCTCGACGGTCAGGTGAGCGTGGTGCACCCGGGGTGGCCGGTCCTGCGCGGACGCGGCGAGGTGCTGCGCTCGTACGCCCTGATCATGGCGAATACCGAGTACATCCAGTTCTTTCTGACGGATGTGGAGATCGACGTCATCGGCGACACCGCGCTGGTGACCTGCACCGAGAACATCCTCAGCGGGGGCCCGGCCGAGGCCGGGGAGACGGTGGGGCCGCTGATCGGCCAGCTGGTCGTGGCCACGAACGTCTTCAAGCGCACCGAGGACGGCTGGCGGCTGTGGTCGCACCACGGGTCGCCGGTGCTGGCCGACCGCGAGGAGGACGAGGACGAGGAAGACGGCGACGGGGATGGGGACGGCAACGGTCCGACCGCCGGGATCTGAGCGCGGCTCCCACGCCGGGCAGGGCCGGAATCCGGGGCCCGTCGGGTACGTCAGCGGGGCGGCCCAAGGGCACCCGTTCGAGCCAAGTGCGGGCCGGGTAGGGGTGGGGCGTGGGCAAAGGGGTAAGACGTCGCGCGGATGACCTCTCGCGGCCCGCCTAGCAGCAGGACGGGGACTTGTCCATAGCCCCCTTGGGCGAGCGCTGTCGGTGCTCGCAGGTAGATTCGAGTGTGGAGCGGTGTGCCGGATGACTCCGGAGCCTGCCCGTTTTCGATGATCGGTGGCGCCGGCGGTGCCAGTGGACCAGTGGGAGTGATTCGCGTGGATCGTGTCGCGCTGCGTGGGCTCAAGGCCCGAGGACACCACGGGGTGTTTCCCCGGGAGCGCGAGGAAGGCCAGACCTTCATCGTCGACCTGGTGCTCGGCCTGGACACCCGTGCCGCCGCGGCGTCCGACGACCTCGCGAAGACCGTGCACTACGGCGTCGTGGCCGAAGAGGTGGTGGCCGCCGTGGAAGGCGAGCCGGTCGACCTCATCGAGACCCTCGCGGAGCGGATCGCCGACCAGTGCCTCAAGCATGAGGGGGTCAAGGAGGTGGAGGTGGTGGTGCACAAGCCGGATGCCCCGATCACCGTCCCCTTCGACGACGTGACCATCACCATCACCCGGAGTGCCGTATGAACACCAGCAGCGACCCGACCGTACAGCCGGTGCCCGCCTCCGTCGTGGAGCAGGTGGACGCCGCCGATGTGACGCTGTCCAACCCCAAACGCGCCGTGATCTCCCTCGGCAGCAATCTCGGCAACCGCCTGGAGACCCTCCAGGGCGCCATCGACGCACTGGAGGACACCCCCGGCCTGCGGGTCAAGGCGGTCTCCCCGGTGTACGAGACCGAGCCGTGGGGCGTCGACCCCGGCTCCCAGCCGGCGTACTTCAACGCCGTGGTGCTGATCAAGACGACGTTGCCGCCGGAATCCCTCCTGGAGCGCGGACACGCCATCGAGGAAGCCTTCGAACGGGTGCGCGACGAGCGCTGGGGTCCGCGCACGATCGACGTCGACATCCTGGCCTACCAGGACGTCGTCTCCGAGGACCCGCGGCTGACGCTGCCGCATCCGCGCGCCCACGAGCGCGCGTTCGTGCTGGTGCCGTGGCATGACGTGGACCCGCAGGCGCAGGTCCCCGGGTACGGCGCGGTCGCCGAACTGCTCGCCTCGCTCGGCCACCAGGGCGTGCGGCCGCGGGCCGACCTGGAACTGCGGCTGCCCGAGTAGTCGTTAGGGTGACGGGGCGGGCGCATACGGCAGCGGCCCGCTGCGGGGCGAGGCGTGGATGGCGCCTCCGTATGGCATGGATCCCTGCGCAACGGACACGACGGCCATGACGGCGGAGGGGCGAGGCTCGGTGAAGCAGCTACGCATCAAGGTGCTGGTCGGGCTGTTCTTGGCGGCCGGGGTGCTGGCCTGGGGCGGCGCCCGCCTGTGGGACTCCTTCGGCACGCTGCCGAGCGTGCCGAAGGCGGCGCCGGTCGTGCTGGCGCTGATCGCCGCCGTCCTGGCCGCCACGGCCTTCTCCCTGCGCTCGCGGCTGCGCGCCCAGCGTGAGCGGCAGCCGGACGCCAAAGGCGTCGACCCCCTGGTGGCCGCCCGTGCGGTGGTCTTCGGGCAGGCCAGCGCGCTGGTGGCGGCGCTGGTCGCCGGGCTCTACGGCGGGGTCGGCGTCTTTCTGCTGACCTCGGGCCTGGATGTCGCGCCGCGCCGGGAGCAGGCGATCTACGCGGGGCTCTCGGTCCTGGCGGGGGCGGCCGTGGTCGTCGCCGCGCTCTTCCTGGAGCGGGTGTGCAAGCTCCCCGAGGGCGACGACGATCACGACCAGCCGGGAGCGTCGCGGGCCTGACGGGCCTGACGGGCCTGACGCGGCCCGGCGCGGTCAGGCGTCGGGGACGGTATCGAGGCTGACCTTCCCGCGCGGGACGTTCGCGGCGTCCGCCGTCGTGGAGCGGCGCAGCGCCGCGTGCAGCCGGGCCGGCGTCAGAACGCCCAGGAAGCCGTCGCCGTCCCGGACGGCGATCCAGCCGGCGTCGTGCTGGAGCATCGCACTGAGGGCCTGCCGCAGCGGCGCGCCGAGCGGCAGGTGGGCGGCCATCGGCCGGGCGCGGTCGCGGACGGTGGGGCCGCCGGAGCCCTCGGCGAGCGCGTCGGCCGCGACCCAGCCGTGGACGGACCCGTCGGCGTCCAGGACGACGGCCCAGGGGGCATCGTCGGCGGACAGCCGGTCGGCGGCGCGGCCGACGGGGTCGTCGAGGCGCACCACCGGCGGGTGTTCGAGATCGCCGGTCTCCACGGGGGTGACGGACAGCCGCTTGAGCCCGCGGTCCGCACCGACGAACTCGGCGGTGTACTCGGTGGCGGGGGCGCCCAGGACCGTCGCCGGGGTGTCGAGTTGCTCGATGCGCCCCGCCCCGTAGACCGCGATCCGGTCGCCGAGCCGGACGGCCTCCTCGATGTCGTGGGTGACGAACAGGACGGTCTTGTGGAGCGTGGACTGCAGCCGCAGGAACTCGTTCTGGAGGTGCTCGCGCACGACCGGGTCGACGGCGCCGAAGGGCTCGTCCATCAGGAGCACGGGCGGGTCGGCGGCCAGGGCGCGGGCGACGCCGACGCGCTGGCGCTGGCCGCCGGAGAGCTGGTCGGGGTAGCGGTCGCCGTACGTGGACGGGTCCAGGCCGACCAGGTCGAGGAGTTCGGCGGCGCGGGCGCGGGCCTGTTTGCGCGGCTTGCCCAGCAGATGCGGGACGGTGGCGGTGTTGTCCAGGACGGTCTTGTGGGGGAAGAGGCCCACCTGCTGGATGACGTAGCCGATGCGGCGGCGCAGGGCGACGGGGTCGACGGTGGCGATGTCCTCGCCGTCGAGCAGGATGCGGCCGTCGGTGGGCTCGATGAGCCGGTTCACCATCTTCATCGTCGTCGTCTTGCCGCAGCCCGACGGCCCGACGAGCGTGATGAGTTCACCCTCGGCGACCTCGAAGGAGAGGTCGTCGACGGCGGTGGTGCCGTCCGGGTAGCGCTTGGTGACGTGCTCGAAGCGGATCATGCTTTCCCCTGGGTGGACGGTCCCATTGTGGACCGGCGGTCGTGAACACGGTGTTGCGGATCAATGGCGATACGGGCCCGGAAAGGACATGCGCCGGACCGATTGTCAGTGGTGGGGGTTAGGGTCGCAGACAGTCACCGTAATCAAGCAGCGACCGGGGCGGGGGAGGTGACGACGGGTGGGGGCACCGACGGCCATGGCGGCCACCGACAACTGCCTGACGGCCAACGACTGGATCTGCGGGGAGTATCTGCGCACCCGCAGCCAGGAATTGGTGGACGCGACGCTCCAGCACATCGGCATCACGGCCGTCTCCGTGCTCCTGGGGCTGCTGATCGCCTTTCCGCTGGCGCTGATCGCCCGGCACCGGCGGGGCGCGGCCGGGCCGATCCTGGGGCTGACGACGGTGCTCTACACCGTGCCGTCGCTGGCCATGTTCGCGCTGCTGACACCGGTCTTCGGGGTCTCGCCCGCGGTGGTGATCACGGGATTGGTGCTGTACGCACTGACGATCCTGGTCCGCAATGTCCTCGCCGGTCTGCAGGCGGTGCCCGCCGAGGTGCGCGAGGCCGCCCGGGGGATGGGCTACGGCCCCGCCCGGCTGCTGTTCGAGGTGGAACTCCCGCTCGCGCTGCCCGCCGTGGTGGCCGGACTGCGCATCGCCACGGTCTCCACGGTCGCGATGACGACCATCGGCTCGGTGGTCGGCTACGGCGGTCTGGGCAACCTCATAGCCAGCGGTATGGAGGGGTACTTCAAGGCGGAGGTGCTGACGGCGTCGGTGCTGTGTGTGCTGCTGGCGCTGGTGGCCGACGTCCTGCTGATGGGGCTTCAGCGGCTGCTGACGCCCTGGACGCGGACGGGAAAGAAGCGGACGAGGGTCGGGGCGGCGCGGCGCGCGGTGCGTACGGTGCGGGCGGGGGCTGAGTGATGGGGCCGGTCGCGGGGGCGTGGCAGTGGCTGACGACGGGGGCCAACTGGGCCGGGGAGAAGGGGGTGTGGCACCGCCTGGGCGAGCATCTGTGGCTCAGCGGGCTGTGCCTGGTCCTCTCGTGCCTGATAGCCCTGCCGGTCGCCCTGTGGCTGGGGCATCTGGGCAAGGGCGGGGCGCTGGCGGTCAATGTCTCCAACATCGGGCGGGCGGTGCCGACCTATGCGGTCCTGGTGCTGCTGACGCTCAGCCCGCTGGGCACGGCGGGGGACTGGCCGACCGTCATCGCGCTGGTGCTCTTCGCGGTGCCGCCGCTGCTGACCAACGCCTATCTGGGAATGCACGAGGCCGACCGCGATGCGGTCGAGGCCGCCCGGGGCATGGGGATGTCCGGGCCGCAGCTGCTGCTGAGGGTCGAGATACCGCTCGCCTATCCGCTGCTCATGACGGGCATCCGCTCGGCCGCCGTCCAGGTCGTGGCGACGGCGACGCTGGCCGCGCTGGCGGGCGGCGGGGGCCTGGGCCGGATCATCACCGCGGGCTTCGGCAACTACAACACCGCCCAGGTGGTCGCCGGCGCGCTGCTGGTGGCCGTACTGGCGCTGCTGGTGGAGGGGCTGCTGGTGCTGGCGGACCGGGCCTTCGATCCGATGCGGGGGCGACGGCGTGCGGGCCGTACGGCCCGGCGCGCGGGGAACGCGGCGCTTTCGCCTGCCCACAAGCCCTTCGCTCCCGCCTCTCCCGGCGTCATCCGCTCCGATCCGACGTCTTCCGAACCCATCCGAACGGACTGAATGGTGAATTCCATGAGCAGCAAGTCGCGCGGGGTACGTACCGCGGTTGTCGCAGGGACCGCGGTCGCACTGATGGCCGGGCTGGCCGCATGCCAGGGGCAGAGCCTGGAGGACAAGGGCGGTAAGAACAACGGCGGCGGGAAGGGGGAGATCGTCGTCGGCTCCGCGGGTTTCACCGAGTCCAAGGTGCTCGCCGAGATGTATTCCAAGATCCTCAATGCCGCCGGATACTCCGCGCGGGTTCAGACGCTGTCCAATCGCGAGCTGTATGAACCGGCCCTGGAGAAGGGCCAGATCGATGTCGTTCCGGAATATGCCTCCACCCTTGCCGAATTCCTCAACGCCAAGAAGAACGGCGTCAAGGCGAAGCCCGTCGCCTCCAGCGACATCGACAAGACCGTGGCGGCACTCAAGAAGCTCGCCGGCCCCTACGGGCTCAAGGTGCTGCCGTCCGGTCCGGCCACCGATCAGAACGCCTTCGCGGTCACCAAGGAATTCGCCGCGAAGCACAAGCTGAAGACGCTCTCGGACCTCGGCCGTTCGGGACAGAAGATCACCCTCGCCTCCGGGGAGGAGTGCGAGACCAGGGTGTTCTGCAAGCCGGGCCTGGAGTCCCGGTACGGCATCCACATCGCCGGCCTGGACCCCAAGGGTGTGGGGACCCCGCAGGCCAAGCAGGCGGTCAAGGACGGCACCGACCAGATGGTGCTCACCACCACCACGGATGCCACGCTCGACAACTTCGGACTGGTGCTCCTCCAGGACGACAAGAAGCTCCAGAACGCCGACAATGTGCTGCCGGTGGTGAATGCCAAGAGCGCCGGCGACAAGGAGATCGCGGCGGCTCTCGGCAAGCTCACGAGTACGCTCACCACCCGGGATCTGATCAACTTGAACAGCAAAGTTGATGCCCAGCGGCTCAAGCCGGAGGATGTCGCGCAGGCATATTTGGAGTCCAAGGGACTGCTCAAGAAGTAACCAGCGAGAAACGGATTGGCGGGCGGGGCCCCATAGGTCCCGCACGCACGGTAAGTTTCTGGCCATGCCACGAGGACGCCACCGCCATTCCCCACCCCTCCACCGGCTGCTTCCTCCGTCGACGGTCGCCGGTGTATCGATAGCGTGTGCCACCGGAGCGTGGTTCGTCGGCGACGATCTGGTGCAACGGGTCCTTGCCGCGGGCGCGGCCGCCGCCGCAATCGGCGGCGCCGTCATGATGCGGGCCTGGGACCGTAAGGCCGGCCGGAAGGTCGCCGAACTCACCCGCGCCCGAGTGCGCGACGAGTGGCGCACCGAGGAGCGGATAGCCGAGCTCGAAACGGATGTCGAGGAGTCCCGCGAGATCCGTTCCGCACTGGAGACGAAATTGCGCGCCAAGCGCGCCGAATTGGCCCGGCTGCGCAGCGAACACGCCGAACTGCTGCGCCGTTACGCCACCGCGGAGACCGAGCGCGCCAGCGCCCTGGAGGGGCGGCGGCTGCTCGCCATCGAGGCGTCGGCCCCGGCCAAGGCCCTGCCGGTGCCCTCCGGGCTCCGCAAGCCGCAGCCGGCCACCGCGGCCCCGGCCCGCGCCTCCGCCCCGTCCTCGTCTCCGGACGGCGCCCCCGCCGAGTCTTCGGACCGCCCCACCGCCGCTCCGGACCGCGACGCCGCGTCCCCGGCGCGCGCCCACACCCGTGCCGCGGTCCCCGCTCCCGCCCTCTACGCCCAGGCCGACCGGGCGCTGCGCCGGCTGGCCCGCAGCGCCGCCCGCCAGCGCGACGCCGCGCAGGGCGCCGAGAGCCGCCGCGAGGCCGCCCAGGACGGCGAGGGCCGGGACAAGCACCGAGCGGCCACCACGCCCGCCCTGCGCCCCGTCCCGGCCGCCGCCGCTGCCGTGCCCCCGCCCCGCCCCACGGTGTCCCGCACCCAGGGCGGCTTCGACTTCTTCGGCAATGCGACCCCGGAGCAGCCCCGCCAGCTGACCGCGCCCCTGGAAGAGGACCTCGCGGACGTCGTCGGCGACGAGGCGGTGGCCGAGCAGTCCGCCCGCGCCCAGGAGGCACGGACCGCGGGCGAAGCCGAGAACGCGGAGGAGGCCGACCGTACGGCCCCCGGAAGCGCGGCCCCTGACGGTGCGACGACCGGCGGCGTGGGCGAGGTCATCGACCTGACGGCGCACGACGAGACCGAGCAGCTCGACATGGTGGAGCTGCGCACCGCGCTCTCGTAAGCCGCCCGGCGCCCGCGCGGCACCGCGGCCCGCGAGGCCGACCCGCGCGCCCCCGGCGCCGACCCTCCGGAATCGGCCGTACCGCGTAAGCAATGCGACATATGCGCCGACACGGGTGACGTTCCGGCGCCGCCCACGTTCCGTTGCGGGCCCCCGAGTGGCAGGATGCGGCTCCCTTCACCACCGGTGCCCCGACGCCGACGGCGGCCCTCGCCGCCGATGGCGCGGGGCACCCTGCGGACGGAGCGTCGATGAAGCTTTTCGCGGGCACTGCGGTCCGGCGCGGGGGAGCGGGCGCCGCCCTGACGGCGGCCGCGGCGGCCCTCGCCGTCGCCCTCCCCGCCCCCGTCGCCCAGGCCGCGAGTGCCGCGCCCGGGATCCAGGCGAAGGGCGCCTACCTCCAGGACGGCGGCTCCGGCCGCTCACTGTGGAGCAGGTCCGCCGACACCCCACGCGAGATGGCCAGCACCACCAAGGTCATGACGGCCGTCGTGGTCCTGGAGGCCGGCGGGCTGAACCTGAACCGGAAGATCACCGTCAAACGGGCCTATCGCGACTACGTCGCCCGCCACGGCGCGAGCACCGCCGATCTGCGCACCGGCGACAAGCTGACGGTCCGTCAGCTGCTGTACGGGATGCTGCTGCCCTCCGGCTGCGACGCCTCGTACGCGCTCGCCGACACCTTCGGCACGGGCCGCACCATGGCCCAGCGCACCCAGAGCTTCATCGCCCGGATGAACGCCCGGGCCAGGACGCTGGGCCTGGCCCGTACTCACTACGACTCCTTCGACGGCATCGCCCACGGCCGCACCTACACCAGCCCCCGCGACCTGGTCCGGCTCGCCCGGCACGCGCTGCGTCACCCCCTCTTCGCCGCCATCGTCAAGACGGCCCGCACCCGGCAGCAGGCGGCGAACGTCCACCGCACCTACACCTGGTACAACACCAACCGCCTGCTCGGCTCCTACCGGGGTGCCATCGGCATCAAGACCGGCACCGCCCGCCGCGCGGGCGACTGCCTGGTCTTCGCCGCCCAACGGGGCGGGCGCACAGTCGTGGGCGCCGTCCTCAACGACCCCTACCGCTTCCGGGACGCGGCACGGATGCTCGACTACGCCTTCCGCCGCCGCTGACGCCGTCCACAGGCGGGGGACGGCCCGCGCCCCCGCCCCGCGCCCCCGCCCCGCGCCTCCGCCCCGCGCCTCCGCCCGAGGCCCCCTACGTGTCGCCTACTTGTCGATGTCGCCGACCACGAAGAACATCGACCCCAGGATCGCCACCATGTCCGCCACCAGCGTGCCCGGCAGCAGCTCCGTCAGCGCCTGGATGTTGTTGTACGACGCCGAGCGCAGCTTGAGGCGGTAGGGCGTCTTGTCGCCCTTGGAGACGAGGTAGTAGCCGTTGATGCCGAGCGGGTTCTCGGTCCAGGCGTACGTGGCGCCCTCCGGGGCCTTGAGCACCTTGGGCAGCCGCTGGTTGATCGGACCCGGCGCCAGCTCGGCCAGGCGGTCCAGGCACGCATCGGCCAGATCCAGCGAGTTGTGGCTCTGCTCCAGCAGGCACTCGAAACGGGCCAGGCAGTCGCCCTCCTGGCGCGTGACGACCTTCAGGACAGAGCCCAGCTCCCCGTACGCGAGATACGGCTCGTCGCGCCGCAGGTCGAAGTCGACACCGGAGGCACGGGCGATCGGCCCGGAGACGCCGTAGGAGTGCACCGTCTCGGGCGTGAGCCGGCCCACGCCACGGGTGCGGCCGCGGAAGATCTCGTTGCCCAGGACCAGATTGTCGAAGACGTCCATACGGGAGCGGACATCGGCGACGGCCTGCCGGGCGCGGCCCAGCCAGCCGGCCGGCAGATCCTCCTTGAGGCCGCCGACCCGGTTGAACATGTAGTGCATCCGGCCGCCGGAGATCTCCTCCATGACCTCCTGGAGCTCCTCGCGCTCCCGGAACGCGTAGAAGACCGGCGTGATGCCGCCCAGCTCCAGCGGATAGGACCCCAGGAACATCAGATGGTTCAGGACGCGGTTCAGCTCGGCCAGGAGGGTACGGGTCCACACCGCCCGCTCCGGCACCTCCATCCCCAGCATCCGCTCGACGGCCATCACCACGCCCAGCTCGTTGGAGAACGCCGACAGCCAGTCGTGGCGGTTGGCGAGCATGATGATCTGGCGGTAGTCGCGCGCCTCGAAGAGCTTCTCGGCGCCGCGGTGCATATAGCCGATCACCGGCTCGGCGTGCTGGATGCGCTCGCCGTCCAGCACCAGGCGCAGCCGCAGCACGCCGTGCGTGGAGGGATGCTGCGGGCCGATGTTCAGCACCATGTCGGTGCTCTCCGCCGCGCCGCCGATGCCGACCGTCGTCTCCGTCATGGCACCAGTCTCGCAGGGCACCCGCCCGGCACCCGCCCTGACCCTGGTCCGTCCCACCCCTCGGCCTTATTCGTCCCACTCCGTGAGCAGTCGAGTGCACGCCCCGCCCACCGGCTCCAGCAGCCACCCGAACGCACCCAGCCCCGCCGGATCCGTCAGCTCCGCCGCCGCACCGGCCGCCCCCAGGGCCCGCACATACCCGGCCGGATCGGCCGAGGCCAGGGACAACGGGGGCCGCCGGCCGGCCACGCCCAGGGCCCGCAGCGCCGCGCGCTGGGTCAGCCGCCGCGCCGACGGCCCCCCGCACGCATCCAGCGCCACATGCGCCGTCAGATCACAGCTGCCGTCCGGCACCGGCCGCACCTCCCGCCCCTCGCGGAACCCGGTCAGCGTCCCGAACGGCGGCCGGCCCTCCTCCTGGTGCGCATAGTCCACGGCGACCGCGAGCCCGCTCCGCAACGTGCGCACCGCCCGCGCCCAGGCCGCATCCCGCGGCCGACCGACCTCCGCCCGCGCCCCCGGACCCGCCCCCGCCACCGGCCACCACCGCGCCAGCCACGCCGCATCCGCCCCCGCCACCGGCGCACCCAGCCGCTCCGCACCGTCGGCCCGCACGAGCACCCGCCGCGGCACGCCGTCCTCATCCGTCTCGACGACCTCCAGCGGCACGTTGTCCAGCCACTCGTTCGCGAACAGCAGCCCGCTCAGCGAACCCTCCGGCGGCAGCTCCGCGCCCCACACGATCCGCCGATCCAGCCCCTCGGGACGCCCGGCGAGCTCCACCGCATACGGACACACCCGCGCGGCCACCTCCTCCGGCAGCGCCCCCAGCACCCCCGTCAGCAGCTCACCGCGGCCCGCGCCCACATCGACCAGCGCCAGCTCCGACGGATGCCCCAACGCGGCGTCCACCCGGCACAGCAGCCCGGCCACGGCACCGGCGTACAGCGGCGAGACATGCACGGACGTACGGAAATGACCGGCCGGGCCCGCACCGCCGGGACGCGTATAGAAACCGTCCGGACCGTACAGCGCCCGCTCCATCGCATCCCGCCAGCCCTGCCACTCGTTCGTCACCCGCCCACGGTACGGCCCGCCCGGCAGGGACCCGGGGGCCGATCCGGGCGCCGCCCCCGGGGCCACGCACCGGCGCAGACGGTCTCCACCTTGGGGAGTACGCCCGGCGCACAGGATCGCTCCTCCGGTTGACTCATACACGTATCCACCCTGCCTACGCTGGGTTACGTGCAGCGCCTCTACGACTTCCTCCGCAGGCACCCGACGGGAGTGGACACCTTCTGGGCCGTCCTCCTCCTCGGGTTCAGCAGCCTGTGGATCGCGGCCAGCTTCCACGGCGTCCGGGGGATCATCGCCGCGGTCCTCACGGTCGGCCTCTGCCTCGTCGTCGCGCTGCGCCGCAAGGCCCCCGTCAAGATGCTGCTGCTGACCGCGGCCATCGGCGTCGCCCAGCTGATCTTCGGCATCGAGGCCAACATCCCCAACTTCGCGATGTTCGCGATCACTTACACCGTCGCCTCCGCCCCCACCACCGCCCGCTGGGCCTCCCGATGCGCCCTCGCCGGCGCCCTCCTGGGCCCCGCCCTCTCCGTCTGGCGCTTCTCGACCTACCCCGCCGGCGCGCCGCCCTGGCAAGGAATCGTCTTCACCGGACTGCTCACCGTCCCCTTCGTCCTGGCCTGGGTCCTCGGCGACTCCATGCGCACCCGCCGCGCCTACTGGGCCCAGCTGGAGGAGAAGGCCACCCGCCTGGAAAAGGAACGCGAAGCGCAGTCCCGCATCGCCGTCGCCGCCGAACGCGCCCGCATCGCCCGCGAACTGCACGACGTCGTCGCCCACAACGTCTCCGTCATGGTCGTCCAGGCCGACGGCGCCGCCTACGTCCTCGACGCCGCCCCGGAACAGACCCGCCAGGCCCTGGAGACGATCTCCGGCACGGGACGCCAGGCACTGGCCGAAATGCGCCGCCTGCTCGGCGTACTGCGCACCGGCGAGCAGGCCGAAAGCGGCGAATACGTCCCCCAGCCCGGCGTCGACCAGCTCGCCGACCTCATCGACCAGGTACGCGGCGCCGGACTGCCCGTCGACTTCCGGGTGGAGGGCGAGGTCCGCCCGCTGCCCAGCAGCATCGAACTGACCGCCTACCGCATCGTCCAGGAAGCGCTCACCAACACCCGCAAACACGGCGGCCCCGACGCCGCGGCCACCGTCCGTCTCGCCTACCGGGACAACGACCTCGACCTGCTCATCGAGGACGACGGCCGCGGCGCCCAGCACGAGCTCTACGAGGACGGCGGAGCGGACGGCCTCGGCCACGGCCTGATCGGCATGCGCGAACGGGTCGGCATGGTGGGCGGCAGCCTGACCGCGGGGCCGCGGCCGGGAGGCGGGTTCCGGATCAGCGCGGTGCTGCCGTTGAAGGCGGAGAGGTGAGGGGTCCGACGCCCCCGGCCCGACCCGCCCCGGCCCGACCCGCCCCGATGCCCCGGCCCGAATCCGTACCCTGTAGCCCCACCGTTGAAGGGATCTCCCCGCCATGTCCATCCGTGTGATGCTCGTCGACGACCAGGTGCTGCTGCGCACCGGATTCCGGATGGTGCTCGCCGCGCAACCCGACATGGAGGTCGTCGCGGAGGCGGGCGACGGGCGGGAGGCCCTGGAGGTGCTGCGCTCGACCAAGGTCGACGTGATCCTCATGGACGTCCGGATGCCGCATATGGACGGGGTGGAGGCGACCCGGCAGATCTGCGCGGGCGGACAGCAGGAGGGCGCGCCGCAGCCCCCGAAGGTCCTCATCCTGACCACCTTCGACCTCGACGAATACGCCTTCTCCGCGCTGAAGGCCGGGGCCAGCGGCTTCATGCTCAAGGACGTGCCGCCCGGCGAACTGCTCGCCGCGATCCGGGCGGTGGAGAGCGGCGACGCGGTCGTCGCGCCGTCCACCACCCGCCGCCTTCTCGACCGCTTCACGCCGATGCTGCCCGCCGTGTCCGCCGGCCCGGCCCGGCCCGAGCTGGAACGGCTGACGGAGCGCGAGCGGGAGGTGCTGCTGCTGGTCGCGCAGGGCCTCTCGAACGGCGAGATCGCGGCGCGTCTGGTGCTGTCGGAGGCCACCGTCAAAACGCATGTGGGCCGGATCCTGACGAAGCTGAGCCTGCGCGACCGGGTGCAGGCGGTGGTCCTCGCGTACGAGACGGGGCTGGTACGGGCCGGGGGCAACGGGGTGGCGTAGCGGCGGGGTGGCGTAACGGGCTACGGCTCTCCCCGGGCCCGCCCGCTCAGCGCAGCACGCCCTCCAGGAAGTCGCTGCCCAGCCGGGCCACCACCTGGAGGTCCAGCTGGTGCAGCACATACCGGCCACGGCGCCGGGTCTGGAGCAGTCCCGCCTTCTTGAGCGTGGCGATATGGCGGGAGACCTCGGGCGCGCTGATGCCGTTCGCCGCGGCCAACTCGCCCGTGGTGTGGGCGGTACGCGCCAGAGCGCGGCAGATCCGGATCCGCATCGGGTGGGCCAGCGCCGCCAGCCGGCCCTCCAGCAGCTCCACCGAGGGCGGGTTGGACATCTCGGGCGCCGCGGCGGGGTAGACGATCACCGGTCGCCAGCCGGGCGCGTGCAGCGACAACAGATGGGGCCAGCCGAAGGTCGACGGTATGAACGTCACGCCCGCGCCGACCGCCGGGTCCACCGCCGTGGTACGCCCATGGGCCATCTTGTCCACGACGATGCGGGACCGCTCCTCGTCCAGTGACACCGCGGGCGACACCTCCGCCAGCGCCTCGGCCAGCCCCTTGCGGCGCAGCACCTCGGTCTTGTGCCGGGCGTCGGCGGCCAGCTGCATCCGCACGCGCTGCCAGACGTCTGCGAAGAATGCCTGCTCACAGTCCTCGAACAGGCGGCGGATCCAGGCGCGTACGGCGGGCGGGTCGGCGAGCAGCCGCCGGGCGAAATCCGCCTGCCGCGGGCCACGGGCGGTGGCCCGCGCCAGCGCCTGCTCCCGGGCGCGGGCGTCGACCAGCGGTGAGGGGCCGCCCTCGCAGTAGGTGCTGGAGCAGGAGATCTCCAACGCGGCGGCCACATACCGCTCGTCCGCCAGCCGGTCCAGCAGGTCCAGGTCCTCCGCGAGCGTGGTGCCGGGCTGCCCGGCACGTTCCGGGAGCGCGGCGAACGCGGCGGTGATGTCGGAGAACGTCGACCCCCACAGGAAGACCGCTTCGTGCAGCCGGTCGGCGAGGTCGGGCTTGAGGGCGGCGGTGGTGGCGGTGGTCCAGCCGTGCAGCCCCGGGTGGTGGGCGGGTTCGGCGAGGGTGTGCAGGGCGAAGCCCAGCTCCGACAGCGGGGACGGGGTGAAGACGATGCGCTCGTCGGGCAGCCCCGCGATGTCGATCCACACACTCATGAACCTGCCCCCGTTCCCTTCAGGCGCCGACTGCGCTCCTGCCTTCATGGTCCATCATGCGTGCGCCCCGACCTGCGGCGACGTCGATTGACTGCTCCCGTCAATCGACGGGCCCCGGAGGGTGGCATGGGCGCAGGCTGACTGCCATGAACGCATCCCAGCAGCACCTGCTCGACACGTACCGCGCCGCCCAGCGAGGCGAGGCGGCCCCCATCCTGCCGGGCGCCGGCACCGTCAGCACCGCCCGGGAAATCCAGGGGTGGCTGCGCTTCCGGACCGTCGTCACGGCGCCGACCGACCGACTCCCGGGCCGCGTGGCCCGCGCCGTACGCCGGTCGGCGGCGGCTTTGGGCCTCGTCCAGGAGGCGCCCGCGCGGTGCCGCTAAGGGGCAGGGGTCAGGCGGCCGGGAACTCCCCGCCCTTGATCGCGGTGATGAAGGAGGACCAGTCGGCGGCGGGGAAGACGAGCGCGGGGCCGTGCGGGTCTTTGCTGTCACGTACGGGGACGAGGTCGGGGATACCGGGGGCTATTTCGATGCAGTTGCCGCCGTCGCGGTCGCTGTAGCTGCTCTTCATCCAGGTGAGCGCCACTTCGATGCAGTTGCCGCCGTTGGCGCCGCTGTAGCTGCTCTTCTTCCACGTTGCCGCACTCAGATCGTGCACGCGCATGATCCCCGTACCCTTCCATCAAGTCGCTGATCAGAGCGGCAGAGTCGCGAGCTGACAGAGCGTCCGCCCGGAGCACATCATAGGTCCGGCTGTGCCGCGCGTAGACGGCTGGATCGTCGTTGAAATGACCCTGGTCCAGCGACTCCGAATACACCCACTCGTGCCCGTCGGGCAGCTTGATCAGCGACATGGACGTGTCGGGGCGGTCGAGTTCGGGACGGTCCGCCGGGACGACCTGGACCCGGATGTTGGGATGCCGCCCCACGGTCAGCAGGTGCGCGCACAGGTCGCGCATCACGGCTGCACTCCCCACCACATTGCGCAGGCAGCTCTCGTCCAGCACAGCCAGGTATAGGGGACCGTCCTGGTCAAGGAACCGTTGCTGCCGACTCAGTCGCGCTCTGACGCGTTGCTCTACCTCCTCGACGCTCGCGAGGCGGCGGGCGAACAGCGCCTGCGCATAGTCCGCTGTCTGCAACAGGCCTGGCATGACCTGAGCCTGATACTCCCGCAAGGCGACGGCCTCGGCGTCCATCTCCGCCCGCCGCTCGAACCAATCCGGATGCTCGACCTCCGGATACCAGTCGATCCGCCCCCACAACCGCAGCAACACCCCACCCGTACCGAGCAGTTCGTCACACGCCTTGGCAAAGGTGTCCTGTGGTACGCGGGCGCCCGCCTCGACGCGCGCCACATGCGACCGGTCGCACGGAACCTTGCGCGCCAAGGCTTCCTGGGTGAGGCCCGCCGCCTCCCGGTGATGCTTCAGCACCTCGCCGAACACGGCGGCCGTGGTGGCCGCCGATCCCCCCGTGGCATTGCGTCGGTTCACGGCATCCCTTCGTGACAGTTGGCAATTGTCACGCGCTCAGCGTTGTGACCGAACCTCTCACTGAGCAACGATGAACACACCCAGAGTAAGGGGCTGTTGGGCCGATTTCGGCCTGTTTTCGCATGCCCGGTGAGAGCGCGGCCGCGCACAAAACCCCCGCGACGTTGGTGGACGTCCGGGGGCGTGGCCATCAACCCAGAGTGGGGATCGACAACATGCACCACGTTATCCGGCTCTTCGAGTCGCTGCTACGGATTTGGCTGCCCGCGACCGGGCGTCATCGGCCTGTCTGCGTGCCGCTCGCCGCGAGCTGCGCGGATGCGCCGAGGCCGACGCGGCGGCGGCGCGGGCCCGTGCCGCACACGGAGCTGCTGCGGGGCGAGGACTCGCCCCTCGTGCGCCCGTATGTCCCCGCGATGCGCGACATGGTGGTGGCGGACTGATGGGACGTATGGACGGTGCCGTCCATCTGCCGGAACCGGCGCGGGAGCCCGAGCCGGTTGCCGGATGCGACGTGTGCGGGGCCCTGGACCGGCAGCGCTTGGGTGCGTACGCCGTCGGGGACAGGTCGAGGGCGACCGACTGCAACGTCGAGATCCGGCGCCATCCGCACCGCGCGGCGACGGGGGAGCGGTGAGGGATGGTCCGCCGCCTACGGCTCACCCGCCGAGTGCCGCCACCCGCCGCGCGAACTGCGCGGTGGCCGTGCGGATGTCCTCGGCCGTCCATTCCAAGGCCGGGGCGGCGGCCGTCACCTCTGTCATCGACAGGCCGGGAGGCGTGGCGGCGTCCGGTGTGAACCACTGGCGGAAGAGGGTCGTGTGTGTCTCCTCCGCCAGTCGTATGCCGGCTTCGTTCAGGACCTCGGGCGGGTGGGGCAGCCACACCTGGAACTGGTGGGTGTGCGGGATGGCCGGATGGACCGTGAACCACGGCGCGTCGGCGTCCGCGAACCCGTCGCTCAGGGCCTGCGCGACGACCTTGGCGTGCGCCACGTACTCCGGCAGTCGTGGCAGTTCACGGTCCAGCCCTATGAGGGCGGTGAGCGCGGTCGGCCATTGCTGGAAGAGCTGGCCGCCGTAGCGGTGCCGCCAGGCGCGGGCCTCCTCGACGAAGTCCTCGGTGCCCGCGAGGGCGGCGCCCGCCGTCGCGTCCAGCGACTTGTAGAACGAGACATAGACGCTGTCCGCAAGGGCGGTCGTCTCCGGGAGCGAGTGGCCGAAGTGCGGGGCGCTTTCCCACAGGCGGGCGCCGTCGAAGTGGATCACCGCGTCGCGGTCCCGTGCGGCCGCCACCGTGGCCGTCAGTTCTTCCCATGCGGGGAGGACGAACCCGGCCTCGCGTAGCGGCAGTTCGAGGGCCAGGGTGCCGAACGGCTCCTGGAGGTCGTATATCTCCTCGGGGGTCGGCAGCCGTGGTGCGCGCGTCGGATGCACCATGTGCAGGCCACTGACCACGGCATACGCGTCGCGTTCATGCACTTCCAGATGGGACAGGGGGTGCCCGGCGACCGTCCGGCTGCCCGTACGCCCCGCCCAGCAGCGCAGGGCGACCTGCTGTGCCATCGTGCCGGTCGGGAAGAAGGCGGCGGCCTCGGTGCCCAGGATCTCGGCGGTGCGGCGCTCCAGCTCGCCCACGATGCCGTTGTCGTTGCCGTAGATGTCCGTCCAGTCGTCCAGGTCGTACGCGGCGGGTGCCTCGGCCAGCAGACGGTCCAGCCGCTCGCGGAGCGTCTCGACGGGGGCGCCGCCCGAGAGGACCCGTTTCGCTCCGTGCCAGGCCGCCATCCGCCGTGCCCGTCCTGATGCCACCGCCTCGCCGGATGCCGTCCCGCCGGTCTCCGCGCCCGGCTTCCGTACGTCCCCCATCACGGTCTCCACCTGCCTTTCCGTTGCTTTTCCGACCATGCGTCCGTGCCGTGGAAGTGAGCATGGCGCAGGCCCGGGCGCTCCCGCGACCCCTGTGGATAAGGTTGTGGATAACCCGCGGGGTGTGTGTGGAACGGCATGCGGGGCGGGGCGCGCCGGCGTGCGGACGGCGAGCGGCAGGCCCGCCGGATATGACCCGTCTCACGCTTCGTGCAGCCCCCGTAGCCGCCGGAAACACTCGCGTAGCATGGCGAGGAATCGTCCGGTACCCCCCGCGGACTGGAACGGAAGGCCATCGCCGCGTGAACGCAACCCCACCCCCCGAGGCCCACGAACGCCCCGCCCGGCTCACCGTCGGAGTCGTCGGCGCGGGCCGTGTCGGGCCCGCCCTCGCCGCGTCGCTGCGGCTCGCCGGGCACCGTCCGGTCGCCGTGTCGGGGGTCTCCGACGCCTCCGTACGCCGTGCCGCCGAGCTGCTGCCCGACGTCCCGCTGGTCACCCCGGCCGAGGTGCTCGCCCGCGCCGAGCTGGTGCTGCTGACCGTCCCCGACGACGCCCTCGCCGACCTGGTGCGCGGCCTCGCCGAGACCGGTGCCGTACGGCCGGGCCAGCTGCTCGTGCACACCTCGGGGCGCTACGGCACGGCCGTGCTGGACCCGGCCACGCGGGCCGGTGCGCTGCCCCTCGCGCTGCACCCGGCCATGACCTTCACCGGCACCTCCGTGGACGTCCAGCGGCTGGCCGGCTGCTCGTTCGGGGTGACGGCGCCCGAGGAGCTGCGGATGGCGGCCGAGGCGCTGGTCATCGAGATGGGCGGGGAGCCCGAGTGGATCGCGGAATCGGCGCGTCCGCTCTATCACGCGGCCCTCGCCATCGGTGCCAATCACCTGGTCACGCTGGTCGCCCAGGCCATGGAACTGCTCGGCGAGGCCGGTGTGACGGCCCCGGACCGGATGCTCGGCCCGCTGCTCGGCGCGGCCCTGGACAATGCGCTGCGCTCCGGTGACGCCGCCCTGACCGGGCCGGTGGCGCGCGGCGACGCGGGCACGGTCGCCGCCCATATCGCGGAGCTGCGCCGGCATGCGCCGCAGAGCGTGGCCGGGTATCTCGCGATGGCCCGTACGACCGCGGACCGGGCGCTGGCCCACGGCCTGCTCAAGCCGGAACTGGCCGAGGACCTTCTCGGCGTGCTCGCCGGGCACACCGACCCCGATGACGTCGGCCCCACCGGAGGCGACCGATGACCACCTCGCCCCCGCCTCCCGGCCCCCGCCTCCTCCACACCGCCGCCGCCCTGCGCGACCTGCCCCGCCGCACCGGCGCCCGTGCCGTCGTGATGACCATGGGCGCGCTGCACGAGGGGCACGCCACCTTGGTCCGGGCCGCCCGTGCGCGGGTCGGGCCGCAGGGGCAGGTGGTGGTCACGGTGTTCGTCAATCCGCTCCAGTTCGGGGCGGGGGAGGACCTGGACCGCTACCCGCGCACCCTGGACGCGGATGTGGTGCTGGCCGCCGAGGCGGGCGCGGACGTGGTGTTCGCACCGTCGGCCGACGAGGTCTATCCGGGCGGGGAGCCCCAGATCCGGATCGCCGCGGGGCCGATGGGCACGCTCCTGGAGGGCGCCAGCCGCCCCGGGCACTTCGACGGGGTGCTCACCGTCGTCGCCAAACTGCTGCATCTGACGGCCCCGGACATCGCCTTCTTCGGGCAGAAGGACGCCCAGCAGCTCGCGGTGATCAGCCGGATGGCCACCGATCTGAACTTCCCCGTGGAGATCGTGGGGGTGCCGACGGTCCGCGAGGACGACGGTCTCGCGCTCTCCAGCCGTAACCGCTATCTGTCCGCCCCCGAGCGCCGCACCGCGCTCGCGCTGTCCGCCGCGCTGTACGCGGCCCGCGACCGGCTCGCCGCCGAGGAGGCGCTGCGCGCCCGCGCCGCCTCGGTCGGGCACCCCGCGCAGGACCGGGCCGCGGCCCTGGCGGCCCTGGGAGAGGACCGGGCCGCCGCCGACGCGCATGCCGTGGCCTGCGCCGCGGCCGGCCCGCCGCACGGCCCCTCCGTGGCCCGCGCCGCGGCCCAGGCGGTGCTGACGGACGCGGCCCACCTCGACCCGCCGCTCCACCTGGACTATCTGGCCCTGGTCGATCCGTCCGACTTCACCGAGGTCCCGGATACCTACGAGGGCGAGGCGATCCTCGCGGTGGCCGCCAAGGTCGGCACCACCCGCCTCATCGACAACATCCGCCTGGTGTTCCGCCCGGCGCCGGGCACGGGCACCGCCACGGCCGTCGCCACCGCGTCCGCACCGGACACGGCGGAGACCACCCCCGGCACCCCCACCTCCACCACTCCCCAAGGCCCCCTCGGAGCGCACCGATGACCGCCACCGGAACAGGAACCGGCCCCGGCCACGCGATAGCCGCCGCCACCGCACCCGGCATACGCCTGACCGCCCCCGCCCCCGGCTGGGCCATCGACGCCGACGTGGTCGTGGTGGGCTCCGGGGTGGCCGGGCTGACCGCCGCCCTGCGCTGCGCCGCCGCCGGGCGCCGTACGGTCGTGGTCACCAAGGCCCGTCTCGACGACGGCTCCACCCGGTGGGCCCAGGGCGGTATCGCCGCGGCCCTCGGTGACGGCGACAGCCCCGAGCAGCATCTGGCCGACACCCTCGTCGCGGGCGCCGGACTGTGCGACGAGGAGGCCGTCCGGACCCTGGTGACCCAGGGGCCGGACGCCGTCCACCGCCTCATCGGGGCAGGCGCCCGCTTCGACACCGCGCCCGGTAGCGACGAGATCGCGCTCGGCCGGGAGGGCGGCCACCACCGCCGCCGGATCGCGCATGCCGGAGGCGACGCCACCGGGGCCGAGGTCTCCCGCGCCCTGGTCGAGGCGGTCCGCGCCGCCGGCCTGCGCACCATCGAGAACGCCCTGGTCCTGGATCTGCTCACGGACGCGCAGGGCCGTACGTCCGGCGTCACCCTGCACGTCATGGGCGAGGGCCAGCACGACGGGGTGGGCGCCGTGCACGCCCCGGCGGTCGTCCTCGCCACCGGGGGCATGGGCCAGGTCTTCTCCGCGACCACCAACCCGGCCGTCTCCACCGGGGACGGCGTCGCGCTCGCGCTGCGCGCCGGGGCCGAGGTCTCCGACCTCGAATTCGTCCAATTCCACCCCACCGTCCTGTACTTGGGGCGGGACGCGGAGGGCCAGCAGCCGCTGATCTCCGAGGCCGTACGGGGCGAGGGCGCGCATCTCGTCGACGCCGACGGAACCCGGTTCATGGTCGGACAGCACGAACTGGCCGAACTGGCGCCGCGCGACATCGTCGCCAAGGCGATCCTGCGGCGGGCCCAGGAGCAGGGCGCCGAGCACATGTACCTGGACGGACGGCACTTCGGCGCCGAGATGTGGGAGCACCGCTTCCCGACCATCCTCGCCGCCTGCCGCGCCCACGGCATCGACCCGGTCACCGAGCCGATCCCGGTCGCTCCGGCCGCCCACTACGCCTCCGGGGGCGTACGCACCGACCTGTACGGGCGGACCACCGTGCCCGGCCTCTACGCCTGCGGTGAGGTCGCCTGCACCGGTGTGCACGGCGCCAACCGTCTGGCCTCCAACTCCCTCCTGGAGGGGCTGGTGTTCGCGGAGCGGATCGCCGACGACATCGTGGCCGGTCCGGCGCGGCGGCCCGGCGAGCCCCTGCTGTCCGACGTGCCGCCCGTTCCGCTGCTCCCGCCCGAGGCGCGCTTCGAGATCCAGCGGATCATGACCGCGGGCGCCGGAGTGCTGCGTTCCCGTGCGAGCCTGGCGGAGGCGTACCAGGCGCTCGTCCGGCTGACCTCCAAGAGCGCCGCCGACTCGGCGGACGGCAAGGCCGCCGAGCCCGGTGTGGAGGCCTGGGAGGCCACGAACCTGCTGCTGGTGGCGCGCGCTCTGGTCGCCGGTGCCCGCAGCCGCGAGGAGACCCGCGGCTGCCACTGGCGCGAGGACCACCCCGAACGCGACGATCTGAACTGGCGGCGCCACTCCGTGGTCACCTTCCGACCGCCCCACACCGTGGTGTTCCGCGCCACGGACTCCGCCGACTTCCCCGCCACCCAGCCCGACAGCCTTCCCACCCCTCAGCCCGAGACGGAGCCGAACCCGTGAGCAGCATCCCCGACAACCTCCCTCTCCTCCAGATCGGCGGACGGCCCTCCGGCGAACCGGCCGGAGGCTGCGGCGATGCCTGCGGCTGCGCCGGCGACGACGCGTACGAGCTGGACCCGCTGACCTGCGGTCTGGACCCCGACCTGGCCGCGCTCCTGGTGGCCGCCGGGCTCGACCCCGTACAGGTCGAGGACATCGCGCACATGGCCGTCGAGGAGGACCTCGACCAGGGTGTGGACGTCACCACCGTGGCCACCATCCCCGAAGACGCCGTCGCCACCGGTGACTTCACCGCCCGCGAGGCCGGTACGGTCGCCGGGCTGCGGGTCGCCGAGGCGGTGCTGTCCATCGTGTGCACCGACGAGTTCGAGGTCGAGCGGCACGTCGAGGACGGCGACCGGGTCGAGGCCGGCACCAAGCTGCTGTCCGTCACCACCCGCACCCGCGATCTGCTCACCGGCGAGCGCAGCGCGCTGAACATCCTGTGCCGCCTGTCGGGCATCGCGACCGCCACCCGCCGCTGGGCGGACCTCCTGGAGGGCACCAAGGCCAAGGTGCGCGACACCCGTAAGACGACTCCGGGGCTGCGGTCGCTGGAGAAGTTCGCGGTGCGCTGCGGCGGCGGCGTCAACCACCGGATGTCGCTGTCGGACGCCGCGTTGATCAAGGACAACCACGTGGTCGCGGCGGGCGGCGTGGCCGCCGCGTTCCGGGCCGTACGGGACGAATTCCCCGGCCTGGCCATCGAGGTGGAGGTCGACCGGCTCGACCAGATCCCGCCGATCCTCGACGAGGGCGCCGATCTGATCCTGCTGGACAACTTCACCCCGGAGCAGACCCGGCAGGCCGTGGAGCTGGTCGCGGGCCGCGCGATGCTCGAGTCCTCCGGCCGCCTGACCCCCGACACCGCCCGCGCCTACGCGGAGACCGGCGTCGACTACCTGGCCGTCGGCGCGCTCACCCACTCCTCCCCGATCCTCGACATCGGCCTCGACCTGCGCGAGGACGACGGCCAGGCCGAGGACGCCCACCAGGCCGGGGCCGCCGGCCGGGACGAGGACCGCTGACCGCCATGCTGCTGACCATCGACGTGGGCAACACCCACACCGTCCTCGGCCTCTTCGACGGCGACGAGATCGTCGAGCACTGGCGCATCTCCACCGATGCCCGACGCACCGCCGACGAACTGGCCGTGCTCCTCCAGGGCCTGATGGGCATGCATCCGCTCCTGGGCGACGACCTGGGCGACGGCATCGAGGGCATCGCCATCTGCTCCACCGTCCCCTCCGTCCTGCACGAACTGCGCGAGGTCACCCGCCGCTACTACGGGGACGTGCCCGCCGTCCTGGTGGAGCCCGGCGTCAAGACGGGCGTACCGGTGCTGATGGACAACCCCAAGGAGGTCGGCGCCGACCGGATCATCAACTCCCTGGCGGCCGTGGAGCTCTACGGCGGCCCGGCGATCGTCGTGGACTTCGGTACGGCCACCACCTTCGACGCGGTCAGCGCCCGCGGCGAGTACGTCGGCGGCGTGATCGCGCCGGGCATCGAGATCTCGGTGGACGCGCTGGGCGTCAGGGGCGCCCAGCTGCGCAAGATCGAGCTGGCCCGGCCGCGCAGCGTCATCGGCAAGAACACCGTCGAGGCGATGCAGTCCGGCATCCTCTACGGCTTCGCCGGCCAGGTGGACGGTGTGGTGCAGCGGATGGCCCGGGAACTGGCCGACGACCCGGACGAGGTGACGGTGATCGCCACCGGCGGCCTGGCCCCGATGGTCCTGGGGGAGTCGTCGGTGATCGACTCCCACGAGCCGTGGCTCACCCTCATCGGCCTGCGCCTGGTCTACGAGCGCAACATCGCCCGGTCGTGAGCGTCGCCCGGTCGTGAGCGTGCCCCGGTCCTGAACTCGGCCGGGTCCCGAACGCCGTCCGGCCCGGAGCGCCGCGGCACCTCGACCCGGTACGCCCAGCCGCGCCACCGTGCACGAATTAAGTGGCTTTTGTCTGAAATAGTCGTAAAGTCGCCGCATGCCTATGCCAAACGGAACCCGCGGTGGCATGACGTTCAGCGCCGATGAGCTGCGAGTGCTCCGTCGCGCTCTCGCCCATGCCCACCAGTCGACGTCCCGCTCCGTCCCGCTCGGCGTCGCCCTCCAGTGGCCGGAGGACACCCAGGAGTACCTCCGGCTGGCCGAGGAGCTGGACGAGGCGGTGCACGAGGGCGGCCGGCTGCGCGCCTTCCTGGTCGCCGACCTCGCCCGCTACCGCGACGCCCTACCGGGCTCCGCCGCCGGCTACCTCGCCCAGCTCGGGGAGGCTCTGGAGGCGGGTTACGTCCCCGGTTCCGACGACCTCGCCGCGCTGCGCTCGCTGGTCGCGCGGCACACCGGGGCGGCCGAGAGCGAGCGCCGTGCCGCCCTGCTGCGCCACTGCGAGCGGCTGGCCGAGCGGTCCGTACGGACCCGGCTGCGGGCCCTCGCCGGAGGCCGCGCGGCGGCGCACGAGCCGGAGCGCGAGCGGGAGCGCGAGCCGGAGCGCGAACCGTCCACCGAACCGGCCACCGAGCCCGAGCGGCGGCCCGCGCCGTCCCCCTCGCCCGCGCCCAGGCCGTCGCGTCCGGGCCGCCCCATCCCCACGCCCGGCGAGGTCTTCCCGCCCCGCCGCAAGAAGCCTGCCCCGCCCCCGGAGACCCGTACCGCCTGAGCGCTGCGTACCCTGGGACGGCAAACGCCCGAATAGGAGGCCATACGCCGTGGACTACCTCGCAGCGCTCACCCCGCCCGTCGTGATGGCCGTGGCCTTCACCTGCCTGATCGTGACGATCGTCAAGAGCCAGGGCGGCCCGAACAAAGCCAAGGAAGACGCCGCCGCGGACGCGATGCTCGCCCGCTCCGAGTCCGCCGCGGACGCCAAGACGCAGGGCGCCTGACCGCCCGGCGCCTTTTCCGGCGCGGCGCGCACCCGCCGCCCGCACACCACGGCCGATACGGCCCGGGAATGACCGTCCCGGGCCGTACGCCTTTTTCCGGCCCAAACGCAACGAGATCAACGGGCATTCGCGACATCTCCCACTATTGTTCTTGTGTGCCGAGACCATTGGGTGATCTGGAAGACGCGGTGATGACGCGGGTGTGGGAGTGGAACCGCCCGGTCACCGTTCGGGAAGTCCTGGAAGATCTCCAGAAGGAACGGTCGATCGCCTACACAACGGTCATGACCGTATTGGACAACCTTCATCAGAAGGGCTGGGTGCGCCGCGAAGCGGAAGGCCGCGCCTATCGATATGAGGCGGTCTCCACTCGGGCCGCGTACTCGGCCGCACTGATGAACGAGGCATGGTCCACCAGTGACAACCCGGCGGCCGCTCTCGTGGCCTTCTTCGGCATGATGTCGCCGGAACAGCGACAGGCCCTGCGCGATGCCGTACGGATGGTGCAGATCGACGATCCGGGAAGCGCCGGGACGCCGCAGGAGACCGAAGAGTCCGAAGCCGCCGCCGCTCCTGAACGGGCCCCCGAACGGACATCGGAAGCGGGAAGGGAAGAGGAACCCGGGGCGGGCTCCGGGGGCACGGGGCGATAGCGTCCCGCCATGCCCGTGCATTCAAAAGGTCTCACCGTCCGCCGCGCCCGGACCAGCGATGTCCCGGCGGTACGCCGCCTCATCGACTCCTACTCACGGGACGGCATCCTGCTCGACAAAGCCACCGTCACGCTTTACGAGGACATCCAGGAGTTCTGGGTCGCCGAACGGGACGAAGACGCCGAGGTCGTCGGCTGCGGCGCACTGCACGTGATGTGGGAAGACCTGGCCGAAGTCCGCACCCTTGCGGTCGATCCGCAGCTCAAGGGCCACGGAGTCGGCCATCTCGTCCTCGACAAGCTGCTGCGAACGGCACACTGGCTCGGAGTACGGCGCATTTTCTGTCTCACCTTCGAAGTCGACTTCTTCACCAAGCACGGCTTCGTGGAGATCGGCGAGACTCCGGTAGAGCGTGATGTCTACAGCGAGCTGCTGCGTTCCTATGACGAGGGCGTTGCCGAGTTCCTCGGGCTCGAACGAGTGAAGCCCAACACCCTGGGTAACAGCCGGATGCTTCTGCACCTGTGAACAGCGTTCTATGTCCGAATCGCTCCGCTATCGCTCCCCTATCGATCCCTATCGAGCCCCCTATGCCGAGCTACGGAAGCATGTGTTCCCCGCTCTGCGGGCAAGTGAACCCTACCCAAGGGTTTGTGTTTTTCCCGGAAAAGCGGTTTGCTTTCCGTCGTAATCCACATTCGATGAAAGGGAAACCGGTGGCACAGAAGGTTCAGGTTCTTCTTGTTGACGACCTCGACGGTGGCGAGGCGCACGAGACGGTGACGTTCGCTCTCGACGGTAAGTCCTACGAGATCGACCTCTCCGATGCCAACGCCGAGAAGCTTCGCGAGTCGCTCACGGAGTTCGTGAAGGCCGGCCGTCGTACCGGTGGCCGTTCCGGGGCCCGCGGCAAGGCGCGCGCCGCTTCCGGTGGCTCCGGCGACACCGCGAAGATCCGCGCGTGGGCGAAGGAGAACGGCTACAACGTCAATGACCGCGGCCGCGTCCCCGCCGACATTCGCGAGGCATTCGAGAAGGCCAACGGCTGATCGCCGCAAGCGCGATCGGATTGGGCATTACGAGCACGCAGCAACCGGGCACGGTGGCACTCCGTTGCCGCCGCGCTCACCAGCCGAATGAGGTCGGGGGCGCCCCCACCGTCTCCGCCGATTCCTGCCCCGAACCCCGTGCTGGGCAGGGAATTCTCCGCCGCGCGCCCCGGCCGGGGAGGTCGCAACCATCCTGCGGCCTCCCGCGCGCCGAATTCGCAGGCCGAGAGCGTGTCGGCGGCAGCGGCGCGGACGGGGACGGCCGGTGCGGGCATCCGCTCCCCGGCTCCGCGCGCACCGAGATCCGGCGTCAGCGCACCCCACTCGAGCCATTGCAGGATTTCCGGCAGCTGCTCGGCGCCGCCGGCCGCGATGAGCATGAGCACTTTCGGCCGTTCCAGGCGGCGATTTCCGTCGCATGAGGGCCGCAGCAGCGCCACCGGGCCGGTGTCTGGCAGCCGCCGCAGTACGGCCCGCCCCGCGTCGGCCGGCATCTCCAGCACGTCGAAATGCGGCCCCACGAGCAGCTCCACGGGCTCCGTGGCGGTGGTCGGCCAGCCCATCTCCTGCTCGTACCACCGGCGGACGGCGGACAGGGGGCTACGGGGTCGCGGAAGTGCGCGGGCCATATCCGGTGCAACGGCCAACGAACTCGGGAAGTTACGCAGGGTGGAAGTCCCGCTCCGATGCGGATACGCACCGTGATCGGGCGGGGGCGTGCCAGGACATTCGGCGGCGGGCGGGTGTTCGCCCGTAGCGGATGGAAGCGGCCCGCGCCGCATGGAGTGTCAGTGGCAGCGGGTAAGACAGTCACAGTGGGAAAAGACCGTGTGACCGGCGCTCTAGGCGCTCTGCACCGGCGGATGGCCGGATGCGGTGGGCGTGTCGGGCCGGGGTGCGTTCGCCACGGGCGTAGTGGCGAACAGCGTATATGCCTGGCCTGCGGGAACATCGTCTCGCACCATCGAGTTGGAGCAGATGTCAGCTGTTCGGCAGTAAATTTCCCCGCCGGAGCGGGGTGATCCGGACGGGTGTCGGCAGTTGGAATGAGCTGTCCCGTGTTGCGGGACTAGCATGCGGAAGGACAGGGAGGGGACCGACCCCTAACTGCCTGACCGCTCTGAGGAGCGATTAACGATGTTCGAGAGGTTCACCGACCGTGCGCGGCGGGTTGTCGTCCTGGCTCAGGAAGAAGCCCGGATGCTCAACCACAACTACATCGGCACCGAGCACATCCTCCTGGGCCTGATCCACGAGGGTGAGGGTGTCGCCGCTAAGGCCCTGGAGAGCCTCGGGATTTCGCTCGAGGCGGTCCGCCAGCAGGTGGAGGAGATCATCGGCCAGGGCCAGCAGGCCCCGTCCGGGCACATTCCCTTCACCCCCCGTGCCAAGAAGGTCCTGGAGCTTTCGCTCCGCGAGGCCCTCCAGCTCGGCCACAACTACATCGGTACGGAGCACATCCTGCTCGGCCTGATCCGCGAGGGCGAGGGCGTCGCCGCCCAGGTCCTCGTGAAGCTGGGCGCCGATCTCAACCGGGTGCGGCAGCAGGTCATCCAGCTGCTCTCCGGCTACCAGGGCAAGGAAGCCGCCACCGCCGGTGGCCCCGCCGAGGGCACGCCCTCGACCTCCCTCGTCCTGGACCAGTTCGGCCGCAACCTCACGCAGGCCGCTCGCGAGACCAAGCTCGACCCGGTCATCGGGCGCGAGAAGGAAATCGAGCGGGTCATGCAGGTGCTCTCCCGCCGTACGAAGAACAACCCGGTCCTCATCGGCGAGCCCGGCGTCGGCAAGACGGCGGTCGTCGAAGGACTGGCCCAGGCGATCGTCAAGGGCGAGGTGCCCGAGACCCTCAAGGACAAGCACCTCTACACCCTCGACCTCGGCGCCCTGGTCGCCGGCTCCCGCTACCGCGGTGACTTCGAGGAGCGCCTGAAGAAGGTCCTCAAGGAGATCCGCACCCGCGGCGACATCATCCTGTTCATCGACGAGCTCCACACCCTGGTGGGTGCGGGCGCCGCCGAGGGCGCGATCGACGCCGCCAGCATCCTCAAGCCCATGTTGGCGCGAGGCGAGCTGCAGACCATCGGTGCCACCACGCTCGACGAGTACCGCAAGCACCTGGAGAAGGACGCGGCCCTGGAGCGCCGCTTCCAGCCCATCCAGGTCGCGGAGCCGTCGCTGCCCCACACGATCGAGATCCTCAAGGGCCTGCGGGACCGCTACGAGGCGCACCACCGCGTCTCCATCACGGACTCCGCCCTGGTCGCGGCGGCCACCCTGGCCGACCGCTACATCTCCGACCGTTTCCTGCCGGACAAGGCGATCGACCTGATCGACGAGGCCGGCTCCCGCATGCGCATCCGCCGCATGACCGCGCCGCCGGACCTGCGCGAATTCGACGAGAAGATCGCCGATGTGCGCCGGGAGAAGGAGTCCGCGATCGACTCGCAGGACTTCGAGAAGGCCGCGGGCCTGCGCGACAAGGAAAAGCAGCTCCTGGCCGCGAAGGCGAAGCGGGAGAAGGAGTGGAAGGCCGGCGACATGGACGTCGTCGCCGAGGTGGACGAGGAGCTGATCGCCGAGGTCCTGGCCACGGCCACCGGCATCCCGGTCTTCAAGCTCACCGAGGAGGAGTCGTCCCGCCTGCTGCGCATGGAGGACGAGCTCCACAAGCGCGTCATCGGCCAGAAGGACGCCATCAAGGCGCTCTCCCAGGCCATCCGCCGTACCCGTGCCGGGCTGAAGGACCCCAAGCGTCCCGGTGGCTCGTTCATCTTCGCGGGCCCGTCGGGCGTCGGTAAGACGGAGCTGTCCAAGACCCTCGCCGAGTTCCTCTTCGGCGACGAGGACGCGCTGATCTCCCTGGACATGTCGGAGTTCAGCGAGAAGCACACCGTCTCGCGGCTCTTCGGCTCGCCCCCCGGCTACGTCGGCTACGAAGAGGGCGGCCAGCTCACCGAGAAGGTGCGCCGCAAGCCGTTCTCCGTGGTGCTCTTCGACGAGGTCGAAAAGGCCCACCCGGACATCTTCAACTCCCTGTTGCAGATCCTGGAGGACGGTCGCCTGACCGACTCCCAGGGCCGGGTCGTGGACTTCAAGAACACCGTCATCATCATGACGACGAACCTCGGCACCCGGGACATCTCCAAGGGCTTCAACCTGGGCTTCGCGGCCCAGGGCGACGTCCGTACCGGCTACGAGCGGATGAAGAACAAGGTCAACGAAGAGCTCAAGCAGCACTTCCGCCCCGAGTTCCTCAACCGTGTCGATGACACCGTCGTCTTCCACCAGCTGACCGAGGAAGACATCATCCAGATCGTCGACCTCATGATCGCCAAGGTGGACGAGCGGCTCAAGGACCGCGACATGGGCATCGAGCTCAGCGGCACCGCCAAGTCGCTGCTGGCCAAGCGCGGGTACGACCCGGTGCTCGGCGCCCGTCCGCTGCGCCGCACGATCCAGCGCGAGATCGAGGACGCCCTCTCGGAGAAGATCCTCTTCAGCGAGCTGCGTCCGGGCCACATCGTGGTCGTCGACGTCGAGGGCGAGGGTGACAGCGCCAAGTTCACCTTCCGCGGCGAGGAGAAGGCGGCCCTGCCGGACGCCCCGCCGATCGAGTCCGCCACCGGCGGCTCGGGCCCGAACCTGAGCAAGGACGCGTAGCGCGTAGAGCGACTCGCACAGCGGCGCTGCCCCGGACCGTCACCTGCGGTCCGGGGCAGCGCCGTGTCCGGGCGTATCCGGCGCCTGCGGCCTTACAGCTGCACGACGCGGATACCGTCCGGCACGCCCGTCACCGGCGGGATACGCCGTCCGATCTGCAAGGTGTCCAGTTTCGGGAAGGCCGACAGCCACTCCATCGAAACGCCCAGGTCGTAGGCGAGCCACAGCCGGGTCAGCTCCTCGGCCGGAACAATGCCCTCGATCAGCTGTTCCGGCGTGAAATACCCGGCGATCCGCAGATGCGGCCGTCCGCCCAAACGGCGAAGAGTATGCAATTCCTCCGGATCGGCCACCGGGAAATACAGCTCGGCCGGTTCGAGATGGGCGATGATGTCGCGGGCATAGCGGGCGGTGTCGTAATGCCGCCAGGCCCCCGCGAGCTGCGCGCGGATGTCGTGGTGCGCGCGGTCGCGCAGCCCCGTCAGATAATCGATGGCCATATCGTCCGCGATGGACGTGGCGGTAATGGCCAGAAGATATGCCTCCTCGTCGGAGGCCGACGCGGGATCGGGCAGCATTTCCAGCACAATCGGCCCGATCCAGCCCAGCGCGCGGGCCGCGGACGGTGTACTGGGCCGCACCATGTCCCGGGTGAAGCGCTGGACGCGGGCCCGGACGTCCGGATCCAGCTCGGTGGCGTGCTCAAGGCAGGCGGCGGCCAGCAGTTTGCGGTGGCGGGCCTCGGCCGCCTTGATGCCCGCGTGCGGGGCCAGGAGGCCGTCCAGGAGGGCCGCGCACTCATCGGGCCGGGCCAGGGCCACGGCCATCCGTATGACGTCCTCCCAGTCGTCGTGGTGGGCGTGCTCCAGCAGCAGCGCGAAATCGTGGCGCTGGACCGTCGCCCGCGCGGAGAGATAGTCCTGAAAGGTGCGGTGCACGAAGTCGACCGTGCCCGGGGTCGGCTCGCGCAGCAGTCCCGTGCGGTTGAGCAGATGCCGGAAGACCTCCTGGGGGCCGCCCTGGCGGGCCGCGTCCGGTATGGCCGGCAGATGCGCGGCCAGGGTCGCGATGGCCGTCTCCCGGTCCATCTCCCACCGCCCGTTGATCAGCATCCAGTGGGCGAGCTTCTGCAACAGCTGGATCTTGGGCTGCCGGGTCAGCTCCACGCCGTCCGTGGCCGCCATCGCCCGCTCCCGGTCCCGCCGCTCCAGCAGCATCGACAGCGCCGCGTCGTAGAGCTCCTTACGGCCATTGGGCAGATAGCCGCGCCGGTCGCGGTGCAGGGCGCACAGCAGCCCGCACATCAGCGGATTGGTCGCCAGCCGGCCCAGGTCGCGGGTGATGCGTACGGCGGTGAGCAGGGTGTGCTCGTACTCCCCGAGCCGGTGGAGGTCGGCCGGATTCTGCTGGGCGGCGGCGCGGTGCCAGCGCTGGATGAACGCGGCCACGTCCTCCCGGCTCATCGGCGCCAGCGACAGCTCGGCGAAGCCGTCGCCGGCGAGCCAGTCGTGCGGTACGGCCGAGGGGCGGGAGGTGACGATGCAGACGGTGCCCGGATAGCGGGTGGTCCAGGCGCGCAGGCGCTCGCGCACCTCCTCGCGGGCCTCCTCGGGCGCCTCGTCGATCCCGTCGATCAGGAGCAGCGCCCGGCCCTCGCCCAGCACGCGCTCGGCCCACCCGGGCGGCTGGGCCACGGCGTCGCGGTAACCGGCGGCGGTCAGGAAGGCGGCCGGTTCCGGGATGCCGTCGCGGGCGAAGCGGCGCACGGGCAGGAGGAAGGGGACCCGCCCCCGCAACCCCGCCAGCGCCTCGGGCAGTTCATCGCGGGCGGTGGCCACGGTCAGCCACTGGAGCAGCGTCGTCTTGCCGGAGCCGGCGACACCGCGGATGAGGATGCGGGGCCGGTCGGCGAGGGCCTGTTCGGCGGGTGTCGGCGGTTCGTCGTCCTGCGTACCGGGGTCCGGCTCGCACTGAAGCCCCAGGTAGGCGGCGTCGAGGGGCCAGCTGTCGGGGGAGTGGGCGAGGTCGATGCCGAAGATCGTGAGGTGGTTGTGGGTGGTGGCGGTGGAGTGGGCGTAGCGGGCTTCGAAGGCGGTGTCGGAAGTGTCGGTGGTGCTGTCGGGGGCGGTGTTCGTGGGATCCATGGGTTCCCCGTAACGGGTGTGGCTGCGGTCAGGTGCGGGGGCGGGGGTAGAGGGTGACTTTTACGTGGGGTGGGAGGGCCTCGGCGTTCTCTGGGTGGAGGTAGGAGAGAAAGACCTCTTCGAGGTCGGGGAGGACGGAGAGGGGCGAGAGGTCGATGGGGGCGTCGATCATGCCGTAGAGCTGGAGTTTGAGGATGCCGGGGAAGGCAGGCAGGGCGGCGTTCAGGATGCGGCTCAGTTCGGATATGGGGCGACTATCCGTGTTGAGCAGGGTGAGGGTCTTGACCTGCGGGAGCCGAAGCCCAGGGGGAAGACGCAGGGCGGCGCCTTCGGTGTCCAGGCCGAAGGAAAAGCCCTCCAAGTACGGGAGATACTTGAGGGATTGCCACTGGCCCTCGACGAAATCTTCGGCAATCCGCCGCAGTTGAAGGTACTCGAGTTGTGGCCAGGTCGTTCCGCCCCTGAAATCGGCGCCGACCGGCTGCCCCAGTAGGAGCAAGGAGAGCGGAGCCGCGGGGATTGCTGCCAGGCCGCCCGGCGGCAGCGCGTCATGGAGCGTCAGCCTCTCGAGATGGCACAGACGATCCAGCCCGGGCGGGACGGTTCCGCCGCTCACGTGCAGTGCGCGAAGCGGTAGGTCCGCGAGCGGCGCGAGGCTTTCGACGTTTCTGCAGTCCCGGAGGTCCAGGGATTCCAGCGCTGGGAATCCTCGCAGGAAGGAAAGGTTGGTGACTGCCGCGTTGCCCACGAGGGCCAGATGTGTGAGACGTGTCGGGGCGTGCGCGAGGAGGTCGCGCGGGGGGAAGGTGCCGGCGACATTGATGCGCGGTCGGCCGCCGATGGCGTCGAGGGCGCGCAGCTGGGTGAGGCTTTCGACGGTGACTGGGATGTCGTCGTCAAGATGCCGGATGATCTCTCGGGCGTGTTCCTCGGGGTCGAATAGCGCCCATGTACGGGCGAGTTGGTACTGCGTGCCGGCGTACGGATGCTTCCGAAACCGCTTCATCACCTCCAGCGCCGCATCCGAGCCGATGAGCGCGGCCGTTCTTGCCACGGCTTCCGCTTCGTCTTCGGTCAACCCGTCGGGCCCCGGGAGTAGTTCCAGAACTATCGGCCCCACTTCGGCGAGCAGCTTCGCCTCATCGAGGTTGCACGGCGGCAGGATCACATCCGCGCGCTCATACACCTCCCCCCGCACCCCCGGATCCAACTCCGTCGCATGCTCCAGACAAGCCATCGCCAGCAGATGCACCCGCAGCCGGCTGCGAGGGCTGCGGATCCCGTCGCCGTGCTCGATCATCCCCCGCAGGATCTCCGCCCGTTCGCGCGGCCGCGCATGGGCCACCGCCATGCGGATCACGTCCTCCCACTGGGAGTCGACGGAGTGCTCCACCAGCAGCCCGAAGTCGCCCTCCTCGACGGCGGCCCGGGCTCCCAGGTAGTCCTGGAAGGTGCGGTGGACGAAGTCCACGGATCCGGGCGTCGGTTCGCGCAGCAGGCCGCTGCGTAACAGCAGATGGCGGAAGACGGCCGCCGCGTTGCCCTGCGCCGCGGCGGCGGGGACGGCGGGCAGTGCGTCGCCGATGATCCGTTCGGCCCGGTCGCGGAGGAGTTCCGTGCGGCCGTTGCGGATGAGCCAGTAGGCGAGCCGTTGCAGCAGCTGCACCTGCGGTTCGTCCGCCAGCTCGATGCCCGTCGGGGCGCCCATGTCCCGCTCCCGGTCGCGCCGGGACAGCAGCATGCCGAGCGCCGCGTCGTACAACTCCTTGCGTCCGCGCGGGAGATAGCCGCGGCGGTCCCGGTGGAGGGCGCAGATCAGGCCGCACATCAGGGGGTTGGTGGCCAGGCGGCCGAGGTCCTGCTTGGTGCGGACGGCGGAGAGCAGGGACCGCTCGTACGCGTCCAGCTGCGCGGTGTCCTCGGCGTCCTCGCGCGCCGCCGCGTGCCAGCGGCCGATGAAGGCGGCGACCTCGTCGTGGCCCATCGGGGTCAGGGTCAGCTCGTCGAAGCCGTCGGCGGCGAGCCAGTCCTCGCGTACGGCGGAGGGGCGGGTGGTGACCAGCCAGAGGTTGTCGGGGAAGGCGTCCAGCAGGTCGCGCAGCCAGGTGCGGGCGGGTCTGCGCTCGGCCTCGGGGATCTCGTCCAGGCCGTCGACGAGCAGGAGTCCGCGGCCGGAGGTCAGTACGCGCTCGGCCCAGCCGTCGGGCTGGGAGCCGGTGACCGGGCAGGAGACGGCGGACAGGAAGTGGCCGGGGGTGGGCAGCGCGGCGCCGGAGCGGGTGAGGGTGCGCAGCGGGAGGACGAAGGGGATACGGCCGTGGAGGTGGGGGAGCGGGGTGTCGGCGGGGTCCTTGGTGCAGGAGACGGCCAGCCACTGGATGAGCGTGCTCTTGCCGGAGCCGGCGACGCCGCGCAGCAGGACCCGGTCGAAGTCGGCGAGGGCCTGGTCGGCGCGTTGCGGCGGGCGGGGTGGGGGGTTGTCGACCGGGGGCAGGTCCGGCATGGCCTTGAGCGTGATGTCCACGCCCGGGAAAGCCATGCCGGAGGCGGCCGGGAACTCCGGGCGCGGCCCCGTCGCCCCCAGGCTCAGATACGCCGAGTCCAGCGGCCAGCGGTCGGGCGAATGGGCCAGGTCGATGCCGTAGATGGTCAGGCGGCTGTGCTTGCGGGCGATGTAGGTGAGGTAGGCGCGCTCGAAGGCGGTGTCGGCGGCGTGTGGGGGCGGATGCCCTTCGAGGAAAGCGTCGATCTTGGTGATGGCGCCGTCCAGGCTGCGGCTCTGCTGGACAAGGGTGCGCGCCACGAACGTCGACCGCTGGGTGAAGAAGTGCACGATGTGCAGGCAGGCGGTGGCGAGCAGGGTGTGGTGCATCAGCTCGGCGTCGCGGGTCAGGCCGCGGGTGGTGTGCGGGGCGGCGGCCATCAGGCGTTCGGCGAGGGCGCTGTGGCCGAGCATGACGGCCTGTACGTCGTCCATGGCCAGCTCGCCGAGGCCGCGCAGGGTGGTGGCCAGGGCGTCGGCCACGGCCGCTTCCTCGTCCTCGGGGCACGGGCGCTCGCCGGGGAGGGCGGCGTCCACGGCCCGGCGGACGAGTTCCGCGGCGAGTTTGTGCAGGTCCCGGTCGGTCAGGGTGGCCTTTTCGCCCTTGAAGGAGACCAGGCCGGAGATCCGTACGGGCGTGGAGACCAGCCCGGCGCCCGGCCCCTCCTTGACGAACAGCTTCTTCACGAGCGGCGCGACCACGCTGGAAGCGAGCCGTATGCCGACTGCTGACGGTTCCATCGTGCGGGCGGCCTCCCCCGTGGCTGCTGGCGTCGTGTGAACCAGGTTACGCGCCGGGCGTCCGCCGGGTGACCCCTTTCACTATTTCCTTGGCGACCGGGTAATCCAGGTCACGTCAGCCACGTCACAAATAGCGGCCGGAATTCCCCGCGCCGGTGACATGACGCACACGGAATTCACGGCCTACTAGAAGCATTAGAGCGCCGGGCGGGCGTGGTGCGCGTTATGGGGGGAGGGGGTGGGGCGGAGGGAGGGGGAGGTGGCGCGAAGTGGCTAATGCCCAGGTCAGATGGTATGCGGGGCGCCTGAGGGGTCGACGTTGCAGGAGGTGGCGCCTGCCCGCTATGGCCTGAATTACACCTCGGGCTCATACGGCTTTCCGTAGTAGAAGGCGGCGCTTGGCGGGCCGTCGAATGCGGGTTACCAAGGAATGGCCGAACCGGACCGCAGCCGGGGAAGCGCATTCACTCGTGATTTCCAGATTCCTGATTCCTGGAGGAAAAACCCGCATGCCGAAGTTCTCCGCTATCCGTGCCCCGAAGAGCGCCGCCCGGAAGTCCGCCCGCACGTCCGTGCTGCGCAACCGCATCGCCGTCGTCGCCGGTGGCCTCGGTGTCGCCGCCTCGCTCGGCGCCGGTATCGCCAACGCCGCGGACTCGAACCTGACGCATCTGAGCGCGGACATCGGCTCGACGCTGACCGCGCAGGCCGATGCGCAGGCCAAGGCGGCCAAGGGTGCCAAGACGGCCGCGGCGAAGGCCAAGGAGGCGGCGGTGAAGGCGCGGAAGGACGCGGCCAAGAAGCCCAACGCCTGGGTCAAGCCGGTCGACGAGTACGTGCTGGGCGAGCCGTTCGGCATCCCCGGCAGCCACTGGGCGCACAAGCACAGCGGTCAGGACTTCGTCGTGCCGACCGGCACCCAGGTCCACGCCGTCCACCACGGCACGGTCGTCAAGGCCGGCCCCTGGGGCGGCGGTGACGGCCCGGCGTACGGCAACGCCATCGTGATCAAGCACGACAACGGTACGTACACCCAGTACGCGCACCTCTCACGGATCCAGGTCCGCGTCGGCCAGCAGGTCGGCACGGGCCAGCAGATAGGACTCTCCGGCAGCACGGGCAACTCCACCGGCCCGCACCTGCACTTCGAGGTCCGCACCGGCCCCGACTACGGGTCGGGCATCGAGCCGACCGGATTCCTGCGGGCTCACGACGACGCCGTCTGAGCTGAATCCGGACGGGCTGGCCGGCGGCGGCTTGGCGGGTTTGCCGCCGTGACCAGTTCTGTGGCGACCTCGAGGATGGCCCTGCGCTTCTCCTCGGGGTCGCCCTCCAGCGTCTGCATCGCGAACATGCCCGCGTGCATGGAGAACAGCGCCGTGATGCAGCGCACCTGATCGGTCAGCTCCGCATCGTCCTCCTTGAGGAGGCCGAAGAGGGTCAGCATGCGCGCCTTGAAGGTCTCGCCGATGCTCAGGTCGCGCACCGCGGCCTGGTTCTCCTGCATGAAGCGGAAGAGCGGTTCGGCCGAGCGCAGCGCCTCGTGGTAGCGGCGGATGACCTCCAGCTTGGTCTCCAGGGTGCGCGGCTGCCCCTCGGCCCAGGCGATCAGCTCGTCGCAGGGCTTGGCCAGGTCCTGGAACAGGCTGATGACGATGTCTTCCTTGGTCTTGAAGTGGTAGTACAGCGCCGCCTTCGTGACCTCGAGCTTTTCGGCGATCTCGCGCAGTGAGGTCTTCTCGTACCCCCGCTCGGAGAACAGCTCCAGAGCGACGTCCTGAATGCGCTGGCGGGTGTTTCCGCGGCGCGGGTGCGGTGTGCTCATGGTGTTCTCCTGCGTGGTTGCTGCGTCGCCGCGTCGTCGTCGGCGCGTAGGTGTGCTGGTCGAGGGTGCCCCGGGGAGCGCCCCGGAAACTTACTTGACGCCCGGCTAGTTTCCCGCCTACCTTCCGTACTGTACAGAACTAGCCGGGCGGCAAGTAAGTGCAGTGCCGGCGTCGATGGCAGTGCACGCGTACGTGAGGACCGGAGTACGGGAGTGAGGACGGGGATGTCGCAGAAGGCGGCCGCAGCAGGGGAAAGACCGACCGCAATAGCCGGCGGGGCGAACGAGGGGAAGCAGCCCGCCAGCGTGCGGGTGGTGGTGTTCGCGCTCATGATCGCGATGCTGCTCGCGATGCTGGACAACATGATCGTGGGTACGGCGATGCCCACCATCGTCGGTGAACTGGGCGGGATGGAGCACCTGTCCTGGGTGGTCACCGCATACACACTCGCCACCGCCGCATCGACCCCCATCTGGGGCAAGCTCGGCGACATGTACGGACGCAAGGGCGTCTTCCTGACGTCCATCGTGCTCTTCCTGATCGGCTCCGCGCTGTCCGGTATGGCCCAGGACATGGGTCAGTTGATCGGCTTCCGCGCGGTGCAGGGTCTGGGCGCGGGCGGGCTGATGGTCGGCGTCATGGCCATCATCGGTGAACTCGTTCCGCCGCGGGAGCGCGGCAAGTTCCAGGGCATGATGGCCGGTGTCATGGCCATCGCGATGATCGGCGGACCGCTGGTCGGCGGCAGCATCACCGACCACCTCGGCTGGCGCTGGAGCTTCTACATCAACCTGCCGCTCGGCGCGGTCGCGCTCATCATGATCACCGCGGTGCTGCATCTGCCGAAGAAGCGGTCGCAGGCCCGGATCGACTACGTCGGATCCGCGCTGCTCACCCTCGGCATCACCGCGCTGGTGCTGCTCACCACCTGGGGCGGCACCGAGTACGCCTGGACCTCCCCGCAGATCCTCGGGCTCGGTGCGGGCGGCGTGCTCGCGCTGTTCCTCTTCGTCCTGGTGGAGCGCAAGGTCAGCGAGCCGGTGCTGCCGCTGCGGATCTTCCGTAACGGCAACTTCTCGCTCGTCACCGTCATCGGCTTCCTGGTCGGCTTCGTGATGTTCGGCTCGATGACCTTCCTGCCGCTCTTCCAGCAGACCGTGCAGGGTGCCTCGGCGACCAACTCCGGCCTCCTGCTGCTGCCGATGCTGCTCGCGATGATGGCGGTGTCGCTCTTCGCGGGACGGTTCACCACCACCACCGGCAAGTACAAGGTCTTCGTGGTCGTGGGCGGCGCCCTGATCACCGCGGGCCTGGTGCTCCTGTCCCTGATGGACACGGAGACGACCCGTTTCACCTCGGGTGCCTACATGGCGGTGCTCGGCGCCGGTATGGGCTTCCTGATGCAGACCACGATGCTGATCGCGCAGAACAGCGTCCAGCTGAAGGACATGGGCGTCGGCTCGTCGTCGGCCACCCTCTTCCGTACGATCGGCGGCTCCTTCGGCGTCGCGATCCTCGGCGCGATCTTCACCAACCAGGTGAAGTCGACGATGACGGAGCGGCTCGGCGCGGCGGCCGGCGCCAAGATCTCCGGCGGCGGCGCCCAGATGGACCCGAAGCGCCTGCCCCAGCTGCCGCCGATGGTCAGGGACGCGTATGCGCACGCGGTGTCCTCCGGTACGCACCAGGTCTTCCTGTGGGGCGCGGCGATCAGCGTCGTCGGCTTCCTGGCGGCCTGGTTCCTGAAGGAGGTCCCCCTGCGGGGCGGCCCGGCGGCCAAGTCCGACGACAACGGCGCTGCCCCCGAGGCGGAGCGGGTGCCGATGGTCGAGGCCGCGGTCTGATCCGGCCCCGGCTTGTGGAACGGGCGAGCCCGGCGTCACCGTGTGGTGGCGCCGGGCTCGCCCGTTGTGCGGGCCTTGCCTCAACGGCCTTCAGCAGCCGGCGAGTTCACCGCCCTCGACGGAGGCCATGAAGGACGCGCCGCACGGCGCGAGCGGTTGTCCACAATCCGTCATGGCGGTCGTACTAACGATCCGGCAGGTGGAGAACCGGAAAGCTCCCCGTGCTCGTCGGCGCGTTCTCCGGGAGCCACAGGACCGATACCGCGCCCGTCGAACCGTCCGTGGCCTCGGACGCGTTACGGAAGGTCAGGCGGGCGCCGAGGACGCGGGCCTGGCCGGCGGCGATGGTCAGGCCGAGGCCGTGGCCGCGGCCGGAGCGGTCGGTGCTGCCGGTGCGGAAGCGGCTGGGGCCCTCGCGCAGGAGGGCCTCGGGGAAGCCGGGGCCGTGATCGCGGACGCGCACCACGCGGCCCTCGACCGTGACCTCGATGGGCGGTTTGCCGTGCCGGGCCGCGTTGGCGATCAGGTTGCCGAGGATGCGTTCCAGGCGCCGGGGGTCGGTGGTGACGTCGGCGTCGCGGACGACGTCGACGGTGACGTCCTGGTTCAGGGCGTGCACCCGGCGGGCGACGAATTCGCCGAGGGCGACGTCCTGGAGCTCGGCGCGCTCGGCGTAACCGTCGAGGCGGGCGACTTCCAGGACGTCCTCGACCAGGGTGCGCAGCGCCTGGGCGCGGTCGCGGACCAGCTCGGAGGGGCGGCCGGGCGGCAGGAGTTCGGCGGCGGTCAAAAGGCCCGTCACCGGGGTGCGCAGTTCGTGGGCGATGTCGGCGGTGACCCGGCGTTCGGCCTCGATGCGTTGCTGGAGGGCGTCGGACATGGCGTCGACGGCCCAGGCGAGGTCGTCGGTCTCGTCGCGGACCCGGCCGCCGACCTCGTCGCGGATACGGACCGAGGTGTCGCCGTCGGCGAGCTTGCCCGCGGCGGCGGCCGCCTTGCGCAGCCGCTGGGAGAGCCGGCCGCCGATCAGGACGCCGAGGGCACAGCCGCCGAGCACGACCGCGGAGGAGCCGAGCAGCAGCGCCTGGTCGAGGTCGTCCAGGACGGCGAAGCGGTCCAGGAAGGGGTCGTGGAGGGAGAAGACCTGGCCGTCGCCGAGGGGGGTGGCCGCCCAGACCTCCGGCGCGTTCTCGCCGTTGTCCTGGACGTAGGTGGCCCGCTCGCCTTCGGCGATCTCCTTGCGGAGGGGCTGCGGGAGGGCCGGGTCGTCGATGCGGGCGCCGAACTGGAAATGGCGCTGGGACTCGTAGCTCTTGAGGGCGATGTTGAGCCGCTCGACCTGGACGTCCCGGTTGCTGTCGAGCATGGAGTGGCGGGCCGCGTTGTGCACGACAAGGCTCAGCGCGATCGCCACCAGCGCTCCCACGAGCGCGATCGCCGCACTGAGCTTCCATCTCAGGCCCGTTCGCAGGGCCAGCCTGACCACCGGTGGTGTCAGCCTCTCAGCTTGTAACCGAAACCGCGGACGGTCTCGATCCGGTCCTGGCCGATCTTGCCGCGCAGCCGCTGGACGTGGACATCGACGACGCGGGTGTCGCCGCCCCAGCCGTAGTCCCACACGCGCTCCAGGAGGCGGTCGCGGGAGAGGACGGTACCGGGGGCGTTGGAGAACTCCAGGAGGAGGCGCATCTCGGTGGGGGTCAGCGCGACGGGCACGCCGTCCTTGCGGACCTCCATGCCCTCGGTGTCGACCTCCAGGTCGCCGAAGCGCAGGACGGGCTCGTCGGGGACGGCCGCGTCCGCCGCGCCGCCGCCGTTGCCGTCCGGGCCGCTGGCGTGGCCGAAGCGGCGCAGGACGGCGCGGATCCGGGCGACCAGGACGGCGCCGTCGAAGGGCTTGGTGACGTAGTCGTCGGCGCCGGCCTCCAGGCCGAGCACCACATCGATGGAGTCGGCGCGCGCCGAGAGCATGATCACGGGCACGGTGGACTCGTCACGGATACGGCGGCACAGGCTGACGCCGTCCAGGCCCGGCACCATCACATCGAGCAGGGCGATATCGGGGCGGTTGGCGCGGAACGCCTCCAGGCCCGCGAGCCCGTCGGGCATGGCGGTGACCATGAAGCCGTCCCGCTCCAGGGCGAGCTGGGTGGCCTCGCGGATGACGTCGTCGTCCTCGACGAAGAGCACATGGGTCTCTGCCATGCGTGGCTCAATCCTCCGATCCCGTGTCGCCGGCGGACACGGAGCCGTCAACGACGGTGGTCCTGCTTGCGGTGGTCTTGCTGTAGTCGGTGTGATCGCTGTCGTACTGGGTGAAGTGGTCGTCCGACCAGTGGTAGCTCAGGACATCTTCGCCCGAGGGGCAGCACACCTTGTCGCCCGCGTCGTAGGTCTGCCGGGTGACTTCCAGCTCGCCCTTGTTGTCGCTGGCGTAGACCGGCGGCTGCTCGTTGCCATATACGTTTTCATATCCGTCGCCCCGTTTGCGGAACACATAGGCGCCGATACCCAGGGAATCCCCGCAGGTCATGACGTTGATGATGACGTCGGGGGAGTCGCCTCCGGTGAGTGTGGCATACGTCACGTCGACCGGGTACTCATCGGCCGAGCACGGCTTGGCCAGGGACTTCTTCACGTCCGTGCCGACATTGGGGTCGTGTTTGAGCAGCTCGACGGCGTTGATCTTCTTGTAGCCGGCGGTCGCGGTCGGGGCGGGGGAGGAGCTGGCCGCGCCTCTGGGCGCGGGGGTGCTGGTGGCCGAGCCCTCGGACCGTACGCCCTCACCACCGGGATTGCAGCCGGCCAGCAAAAGGCCGACGGCGGCCACTCCTGCCGTGGCCGCGCCGCCTTTGGTCAACCCGCCGGTCAACCTGTTCCTGGACAATCCGCTCCTGCCCACCGTGCCGCTCGCGCAGCCGCCGTTCCCGCCGCTGCTCGTGTTGTGCGTGGTCGTGTCGCCTGTGCTGGTCCTGCCTGTGCCCGACGTGCCGGTGGCCGCCGCGCGTGTGCCGGTTTGGTGCGTGCTCGTCTGCGTCGCTCGTCTGCGATTGTCGCGCGGGAATCCGTGAAGCGTGCTGTGAAACGCATCGCGTATGCCCGGGGGCGGCCTCCAGAGTGCCCGAAGAGCCGACGGCTCGGACGGCCGGGGCGGCCGGTCAGGCCGCGCAGCGCTCCCCGTCCCGGTCGCCGCGCTCCAGCATCCGGGCGTCGATGTCGCGGCTCTCCAGCTCCTGGCGCAGGCGGGCGAGCGCCCGGTGCAGCGTGCTCTTGACCGTGCCGGTGGACATGCCCAGCGCCGCCGCGGTCTCCTCCGTGCTCATCTGCTCCCAGTGGCGCAGGACGACGACGCTGCGCTGCTTGGGCGCCAGAACACCCAGGATGTCCATCAGCAGGGCCCGGTCGGCGCGCTGCTCGGTGCCGTCGTCGACGCTCGCGTCGGGGAGCTGCTCGGTGGGCACTTCCTCCAGCTTGCGGGCCCGCCACCACTCCGTACGGGTGTTGATCATGACCCGGCGCAGGTAGGCGTCCGCGAGGGACTTGTCCGCGATGCCGTCCCAGCGGCCGTAGGTGCGGACCAGGGCCGTCTGCAGGAGATCCTGGGCGTCGACCGGATCGGGCACCAGCCGCCGGGCGCTGCGCAGCAGAGCCTCCTGCCGCGTGCGCACATACTCTTCGAAGTCCAGTACCTTGCCGCCGCTGGTCGCCATTCCGACGCCTCCGATCCGCTTGCGTTCCCCACGTTGACTGCGCCGGTGGTCATCTCCAGCACGAGGAAGACGCTACGGACGGGGTGTTGCGACGGAATGTGCGTCGGCACCACAGCGGATGCACGGAAAACCTGCGGTTGTGTAACAGCCCGCCGGGGGTCATACCTCGGACGGACGGCGGGGTGGCCGGGGTCATCCTCCGGGCTGATAGGGCCCCCGTCGAAAGGCCGACGGGCCCTTCCCCCGCGATGTACACCTAGTGAGAGCGTGTCTGCCGCGTCGGGGTTGGGCCCGTTCCGGTCAAATTTCCGGATCTATGACTACTGCGTGTGCGGCAGCCGGTAGCGGCCCCCGCCCAGCGGCTCGACGAGGCCGTCCGAGACCAGCCCGTCCAGCGCGCGGGCCCGCTGCACCGGCTCGTCCCACACCGCGTCCAGCACCTGCTGCGGCACCGGCGCCACCGACTCGCGCAGCACGGCCAGCAGCTTGCCGCGGACCTGGCGGTCGGTGCCGGCGTAGGACTGGGTGCGCCGGGGCGGCCCCTCGTGCGCCGGGGCGCCGGCCAGCTGCCAGGCGCACTGCGCCGCGATCGGACAGCGGTGGCATTCCGGACCGCGGGCCGTGCACACCAGCGCGCCCAGCTCCATCGTGGCCGCCGCCCAGCGCGCGGCCAGCTGCTCGTCCTGCGGCAGCAGGGCGCGCGCCAGCTTGCGCTCGGCGGCCGTGGTGGCGTTCGGCGGGTACTGGCGGCCGGTGACGGCGCGGGCGAAGACGCGGCGCACATTGGTGTCCAGCACCGCGTGCCGCTGCCCGTACGCGAAGGACGCCACGGCCGCGGCGGTGTACTCGCCGACACCGGGCAGCGCCAGCAGCTGGGCGTGCTCGCGCGGGACGTCGCCGCCGTGCCGCTCCTGTATCGCGGAGGCGGCGGCGTGCAGCCGCAGGGCGCGGCGCGGATAGCCGAGCCGGCCCCAGGCGCGTACCGCTTCGCCGGGCGCCTCGGCGGCCAGGTCGGCGGGGCGCGGCCAGCGGGCCAGCCACTGCTCGTACACCGGCAGCACGCGGGTGACCGGCGTCTGCTGCAGCATGAACTCGCTGACCATCACGCCCCAGGCGCCCGCCTCGGGGCGGCGCCAGGGCAGATCACGGGCGTGCTCGTCGAACCAGTCGGTGACCGGACCGTGCAGCGCGGTCCCGTCGGCCTCCGCGGCCGGAGCGGCGGAGGCGGTCTCGGCGGCGGAGGTCATGGCGGGGGATGTGGCAGGCGTGGAAGTCATGGCAGCTCCGATCCTGGCACGCTGCCCCCCGCCCGAGAAACGCCCCGGCCCCGCGCCGCCGCGCGCCCACCCGCACGCGGGACGGCCATATACGTACGGGTGGCCGCTACCGGGGGTACGCCGGCGAACGGGCGTCCGGCGTGGCGGATGGCGTGGAGGATGGGGATATGAGCGAGAGCGAAAGCCCGGCGGGCGCGCGGCCGGCGCAGGTCTGTCCGGTGGCGATCCGGCGGGCGCTGATCGCGCATACGACGATGACCTTGGCGTATGCGGACGAGGACGGGCCGCAGGCGGCGGCGGTGCTGTACGCGGTGGAGACCGGCGGGGGCGCGGGCGGGGATACGGAGACGGGTGCGGCCGGCGATACCGGCGGGGCCGCGGAGGCGGGTGTGGTCGGTGGGCCGGTTCTGTACTTCGTCACCTCGACCGGGACGCGGCACGGGCGGGCGCTGGCCGGGCCCGCGCCGGCCCCCGCGCGGGTCGCGTTCACCGCACAGCGCGACGGGCAGGACTGGAGCGCGTTGACGGGCCTTCAGGGGCGCGGGTACTGCCGGCCGCTGGGCGAGCACGAGCGGGCGGCCGGCTGGCGGGTCTACACCGCGCGCTTCCCCTTCGTCGAGGAGAGCGCACGGCTGCGGGAGGCGCTGGAACGCACCACACTCTGGGAACTGCGCCCCGACTGGCTGCGGCTGATCGACAACGGCCGGGGCTTCGGTCACAAGGAGGAGTGGCGGGCGGACGCGGGGCGCGGCTGACGAATGCGGCCTACCGCGCCTAACGGGGCATCGGGCGCGTTACGGTGGGAAACGAGGGTGCGGTGGCGGCTCCGGACCGATCATGGGAAAAGTTGCCGTCCGATGCGGCGGGTACTGGCCGGTCCGCGTCCGGATCTCTCGTAGAGTTTTCATGTGGGATCACTGCGCAATCCGATCGGGCCGCTTCCCTCCTCCATCTACTGGCGGCGGAGGGCCGTTGCGCTGGCCATCGTCGTCCTGCTCGCCCTGGTGGTGGTGTGGGCCCTCAGCCTGGGCGGCGACTCCGGACAGACCGGGGGCGGGGGCAACGAGGGCAAGGGGCGCGGCTCGGGTCCCGCGACGTCCATCACGCCCGGCCCCTCCGGCACCGGGCCGGCGATCAGTCAAAAGCCGGGCGGGCGCGGCGGATCGGACGGCGGCGAGTCGGGAGGGGACGGTTCGGGCGGCGCCTCCGGAGCGGACGACGGAGGCAACGGCGGAGGCAACGGCGCGGACAGCGGCGGCGGTTCCGGTGGCGGCCCCATCGGCCAGGGCTCGGGCGTCAGCCTCGTACCGGCCGACTCCCCGCTCCTCAACTGCACCACCAACGGCGCCGAGTTGACGCTGCGCAGCGTCAAGGACTCCTACAAGCCGGACGAGAAGCCGAAGTTCGAGCTGAAGGTCAAGAATTCCGCGGGCTCGGCCTGCAAGGTCGACCTGGGCCGCAAGGCCGCGGTGCTGACGATCAAGGACACCGCGGGCGACGACCGGGTGTGGGCCTCCAACGACTGCCCCGCGGGCACCGGTCCGGCCCTGCTGAAGGTCCCGGCCAAGGGCTCCGTGGAGCGCACCGTGCTGTGGGACCGCCGGGCCAGCGCCCCCCAGTGCGCGACGCCGAGTGCGGCCGCCGTGCCGGCCGGGACGTACGTCATCGAGGCGAAGGTGCCGGGGCTGGATCCGGCGAAGGCGAAGTTCACCCTCGCCAAGGGCTGAGCCGACGGGCCCTGGCCGACGGCGAATTCGGCTCAGCCGTGAGCGAAGGCGGCTGCCCCGGGCGGCCTCCGTGCGGCACAGTCGCGGCCATGAGGTTACTGATCCTGGGCGGAACGGAATTCGTGGGGCGGGCGGTTGCCGAGGCGGCGCTGGCCCGTGACTGGCAGGTGACGGTGTTTCATCGGGGGCGTCATGCCGCGCCCGAGGGCACCACGGCGCTTCACGGCGACCGGGGCAACGGCACGGCAGGGCTCGCGGCGCTCGCGTCGGGGGAGTGGGACGCCGTCGTCGACACCTGGAGCGGCGCGCCGGTGGCCGTACGCGACGCCGCGCGGCTGCTGGCCGGACGGGTCGGCAACTACGCGTACATCTCCAGCGGTTCGGTCTACGCCTTTCCGCCGACCGGTCCCCTCACCGAGCGGTCCCCCGTGGTGGCGGGCGACCCCGACGCCACGTCCGGCGAGGACTACGCGGCGGCCAAACGGGGCGGCGAGCTGGCCGCGGTGGATGCCTTCGGCGACCGGGCGCTGCTGGTCCGGGCCGGTCTGATCCTCGGCCCGTACGAGAACATCGGCCGGCTGCCGTGGTGGCTGGGCCGGATCGCCCGCGGCGGCCCCGTGCTCGCCCCGGGCCCGCGCGATCTGCCGCTCCAGTATGTGGACGTCCGCGATCTGGCCGAATGGACCCTGGACGCGCTGCGGGACGGGCTCGGCGGCCCCTACAGCCTGGTCAGCGAGCCGGGCCACGCCACGATGGGCGAACTCCTGGAAAGCTGTGTCACGGTGACCGGTTCGGCCGCCGAGCTCCGCTGGCGTGCCCCCGAGGACATCCTCGCGGCCGGTATCGAACCCTGGACCGAGCTCCCCGTCTGGCTCCCGCCGGGTGACCACCAGAACGCCCTCTTCGGCGTCGACGTCTCCAAGGCCCTTGCCGCCGGACTCCGTTGCCGCCCCGTCCACGAAACCGTCACCGACACCTGGGCCTGGCTGCGTGCTCTCGGCGGCAGCGCACCCCGGCGCCCGGACCGGCCGGCGCCCGGCCTGGCACCGGAGAAGGAGGCGAGGGCGCTGGCGCCGTAGACGCACCGCCGGGACGTCCGCTCAGACGTAGCGCTCCAGAATGGACGATTCTGCGAGGCGCGAGAGGCCCTCGCGGACCGAGCGGGCGCGGGCCTCGCCGACGCCGTCGACGGCCTGGAGGTCGTCGACGCTGGCGGCCAGCAGCTTCTGGAGGCCGCCGAAGTGGTCGACCAGGCGGTCGATGACCGTGCCGGGCAGGCGCGGGACCTTGGCCAGGAGGCGGAAGCCGCGGGGGGAGACGGCGGAGTCGAGGGTTTCGGGGGCGCCGCTGTAACCCAGCGCGCGGGCCGCGGCGGGGAGTTCGAGAAGCTCGGTGTGGGTGAGCGCGTCCAGCTCGGCGAGCGCCTCGGGGACCGTACGGGAGCGCTTGGCGGTGGGCTCGGGGACGTAGTCGCGCACGACCAGTTCGCGCTCGGGCTCGACGCCGGCGATCAGCTCGTCCAGCTGGAGGGCGAGGAGGCGGCCGTCGGTGCCCAGCTCGACGACGTACTCGGCGATTTCGGTGGCGATCCGGCGGACCATCTCCAGGCGCTGGGCGACCGCCGCGACGTCCCGGACGGTGACCAGGTCCTCGATCTCCAGGGCGGAGAGCGTGCCGGCCACCTCGTCCAGGCGGAGCTTGTAGCGCTCCAGGGTCGCCAGCGCCTGGTTGGCGCGGGAGAGGATGGCGGCGGACTCCTCCAGGACGCGGCGCTCGCCGTCCACGTAGAGCGCGATCAGGCGCATCGACTGGCTGACCGAGACGACGGGGAAACCGGCCTGGATGGAGACGCGCTGGGCGGTGCGGTGGCGGGTGCCGGTCTCCTCTGTGGGGATGGAGGCGTCGGGCACCAGCTGGACGCCGGCGCGCAGGATTTTGGTGATGTCCTTGTCGAGGACGAGGGCGCCGTCGAGTTTGCACAGTTCACGCAGGCGGGTGGCGGTGAATTCGACGTCCAGGACGAAGCCGCCGGTGCACATCGACTCGACGGTCTTGTCCCAGCCCAGGACGATCAGTCCGCCCGTATTGCCGCGCAGGACCCGCTCCAGCCCGTCGCGCAGGGCCATACCGGGCGCGACGGCGCTCAGCGAGGCGCGCATCAGGCGGTCGGTGCCGGAACTCCCGGACCTGCCGGGAGCCGATGCCCGGTCGTTGGCTGCCACTGCACTCCTCCGTCGCAAGTCAATCGGTCCGCAGGCCGCCCGGCCCGTGCTGCGGTGACGTACTCAGCGAGAGTACGCGGGATCCCGGCCGGCAACACGACTGCGGTGACGGGCGAGACCAGGGCAAAGTCTACCGGCGCACCTCCTCCTCGCGCGGGGCCTCCCGGCGCACGCGCTTGGGCAGGACGGCCAGCGCCTGCCCGACGTCGGCGACCTCCAGGACCCGCATTCCGTCGGGGATCTTGCCGGGGTCGGAGGGCACCAGGGCATGGGTGAAGCCGAGGCGGGCGGCCTCGGACAGGCGGCGCTGGACGCCCGTGACGCGCCGGACCTCGCCGGCCAGCCCCACCTCGCCGATGGCGACCAGGTTCTTCGGCAGCGGGGTGTCGCTGGCGGCGCTGGCCAGGGCGAGGGCCACGGCCAGGTCGGCGGCCGGCTCGGAGAGCTTCACGCCGCCGACCGTGGCGCTGTAGATGTCCCGCTTGCCCAGGGCGCTGATGCGGCCGCGCTGCTCCAGGACGGCCAGCATCATCGAGACCCGGGACGTCTCCAGACCGGAGGTCGTACGACGCGGGGAGGGGATCTGGGAGTCGACGGTCAGGGCCTGGACCTCGGCCACCAGGGGGCGGCGGCCCTCCAGGGTGACGGTCAGGCACGTACCGGGCACCGGCTCGTCGCGGCGGGTCAGAAAGAGGCCGGAGGGGTCGGCGAGGCCGGTGATGCCCTCGTCGTGCAGCTCGAAGCAGCCGACCTCGTCCGTCGTGCCGTAGCGGTTCTTGACGCCGCGGACCAGGCGGAGGCGGGCGTGGCGGTCGCCCTCGAAGTGCAGGACGACGTCCACGAGGTGTTCGAGGAGGCGGGGGCCGGCGATGGCGCCGTCCTTGGTGACGTGGCCCACCAGCAGGGTGGCCATACCGCGCTCCTTGGACGCCCGGATCAGGGCGCCGGCCACCTCGCGGACCTGGGCCATGCCGCCGGGCGCGCCGTCGATCTCGGGGGAGGCGACGGTCTGGACGGAGTCGAGGATCAGCAGGGAGGGCTTGATGGCGTCGAGGTGGCCCAGGACCGCGGAGAGGTCCGTTTCGGCGGCGAGGTAGAGGTGGTCGTCGAGGGCGCCGATGCGGTCGGCGCGCAGCCTCACCTGGCTCGCGGATTCCTCGCCCGTGACGTAGAGGGTGGGGTGGTCGCCGGAGGCGGCCTTGGCGGCGACGTCCAGCAGGAGCGTCGACTTGCCGACGCCGGGCTCGCCCGCCAGGAGGACGACGGCGCCGGGGACCAGGCCGCCGCCGAGGACGCGGTCCAGCTCGGGCACGCAGGTCGAGCGGGCGGCGGCCTGCCTGCCGTCGACCTGGGCGATCGGCACGGCGGCGGTGGTGACCCGGCCGGGCGCGGTGGTGCGCACCGCGGGGGCGCCGCCGAACTCCTCGACCGTGCCCCACGCCTGGCACTCGGGGCAGCGGCCGAGCCACTTCGCGGTGGTCCAGCCGCACTCGGTGCAACGGAAGGAGGGGCGCTCCTTGGCCGACGTTTTACGGGTTGCCATGAGGTCACCGTATCGGTGGGCACTGACACTGCCGGGCGGCCGCGGTCCGGGCCCGCAATTGGGCCGAGCGGGTGGCATGATCCGGGCTGGTGTCCCCTTTTGAGGGAGAAGGTCACCCGTAAGGGTTAAAAGTGCCCAAGCGGAGCAAGTGCGGCTGCATCATCCGCCTACCGTCGCCGGGTGATGAGCAGCAGGCCCGAGCACCCCAGGAACTCCACCGGCGCACACCGGTCGCTCCCCGGCGGCCGCGACCGCGCCGCTCACCCCCACGAGGGCGGCCGGTCCGACGCGATGCACGGCGGACACTACGACGCCTATCTGGACGGGCTGTTCACCTACTGCCTGTCCGTTCTGTGCGAGCACGACGCGGCGAGCGCGGTGCTCGGCGAGACGCTGGCGCTCGCCGAACGCCACCGCGGCCGCCGCCCGGCCGAACCGGACCTCTACCGCCCCTGGCTCTACGCCCTGGCCCGCTGGGCCTGTCTGCGGCGCCTGTCCGAGCTGCCCCAGGCCGCGGGCGCCGCCACGGGGCCGGGGGACGCCGCCGCCCCGGACGCCGAGGCGCGGCAGCGCGAACTGGCCGCGCTGGCCTGGCCGGAGGCCGCCGGGACGACGCCCGAACAGCGCGAGGCGCTGGAGCTTTCGGTACGCCATCACCTCCCGGCCCGCGAGGTCGCCGCGGTGGTCGGTGCCGAAGTGGCCGCCACCCGCGCCCTGCTGGCCGCCGCGGGCTGCGAGGTCGAGCGCACCCGGGCCGCGCTGGCCGTCGTCGAACGCGGCCGATGTCCCGACGTCCGGCAGCTGGCGGGGGACTCCCGGATGCTGCTGGGCGCGGCGCTCCGGCGCGAGCTGGTACGGCATGTCGACGACTGCGCCCAGTGCCGCGGGACGGCGGAGCGGGCCACCGCCGCCGGGCCGTGGCCGGGCACCGCGCCCGCCGCACCCGGCTCGCTGCCGCTGGTCGCCGCGCCGCGGGAGGCGGTGGCGGCCGCGCTGGAGGCGGCCCGGCGGTCGCGGTCGGGGCGCGCGGAGGGCGTGCCGGGCACCGGCCGCGGGGGCCCGGCACGGGGGGCAAACGGTTCTCCTCGCGCGGCCGCCCGCGCCGCCGACAGCGCCCCGCGCTATGACCGCAGCGGCTTCCCGGTGGGCCCCACCGACCGCGTCGCCCGCCGCCGCCGACTGCGCAACCGCGCTCTGACCAGCACCGTCGTCGCCACCGTGCTGGCCGCGCCGGTCCTTGCCGTGTGGGCCGCGTACCGCCAGGCCCCGGCCGCCGAGGAGGCGTCGGACAACGCCCCCTCGGTGACGGCCAACGAGCCCCCGGCCCACGAGCCCGCGGTCAACGAGCCCCCGGCCAACGACGGACGGTTCGACGGCCGCCGCTACGAGAACGCCGGCAGCGCCCACTCGACCCCCGGCCCCGGCGCCCGGCCCGGCGGGGCGGACTCCGTGGTGTCGGCCCAGGTCATCGGGGCGGACGCCGCCTCGCGGCGGAGCGTCTCCGGTCCCGGCCGGCTGACCATCACGGCGCAGCCGAGCGGGGGGACGACGCTCATCACGCTCACCGCGTCCGGCGGGGCGCCGGTGCGCTGGACGGCGTCGGCCGGTGCGCCCTGGATCCAGATGAGCCAGACGGCCGGGGCGCTGCGGCCGGGGGAGTCCACCACGATCACGGTCTACATCGATCACGACTGGGAGCCCGAGGGCCCCTGGCGCGCCAAGATCGCCATCGAGCCCGGCGGTACCGCGGTCACCATGGAGGGCCACGGCGTCACGGACCCGGGCGACCCGGCCCCGTCCGACCCCTCGCCGACCGCCCCGCCGAGGCCGCGACCGACCCCCGCCCCGCCGACGCCGCGGCCGACCCCGGCCCCGACCGCTCCGTCACCGACCCCCACGCGCCCCGGGCCCACCCCGGCTCCCGCGTCCCCGACGACGCCGCCCTCGACCCAGCAGCCCCCGCAGACCCACTAGCCGCACCACCCCGGGCGCGCCTTACTTCTCCTCGTCGCCCGCCTTCGCCTTGGCCTTCTCCGCCTTGGCCTTGGTCTTCGCCTTCTCCGGCCGCGGGTCCGCCGGATGCGGTGCCATCGGCAGCGTCGCCGAGAGGCGTTCCTCGCACAGTTCGGCGAGCTTGGCGTAGCCCTTCTTGCCCATCAGCTCGGTCAGTTCCGGCCGGTACGTGACGTAGACCGGCTCGCCCGCGCCGTGCGCCGAGGTCGCCGAGGTGCACCACCAGTGCAGGTCGTGGCCGCCCGGACCCCAGCCGCGGCGGTCGTACTCGCCGATCGTCACCTGGAGGATCTGGGTGTCGTCGGGCCGGTCGATCCATTCGTAGGTCCGCCGGACCGGCAGCTGCCAGCACACGTCGGGCTTGGTCTCCAGCGGTTCGCGGCCCTCGCGCAGCGCGAGGATGTGCAGCGAGCAGCCCGCGCCGCCCGGGAAGCCGGGGCGGTTCTGGAAGATGCACGAGCCCTGCCAGCGGCGGGTCTGCCGCTCGCCGTCCTCGTCCTCCTGCGTCCAGCCCGTCTGCGTCCCGACGTCGTGGAACTGCCACAGGTCCGGCGTGAGACGCGCCACATGCTTGGCGACCCGCTCCTCGTCCTCCTCGTCGGAGAAGTGCGCACCGAGCGTGCAGCAGCCGTCGTCCGCGCGCCCGGCCTGGATACCCTGGCAGCCGCTGCCGAAGATGCAGGTCCAGCGCGAGGTCAGCCACGTCAGATCGCAGCGGAAGAGCTGTTCGTCGTCGCCGGGGTCGGGGAAGGTGACCCAGGCGCGGGCGAAGTCGAGACCCACCTCGTCGGGCGTCGCCCCGGCCGCCGCGCCCTGCTTGGCATGCTTCGTCTTCTTCGCCTTTTTCGTCTTAGCCACGACTCCAGACTAAGGCGGCCGACAAGTCACCTCCGCCGCGGCAGTAGGTTTCCCCGTATGAGACTCGGTGTCCTCGATGTGGGTTCGAATACGGTCCATCTCCTGGTGGTGGACGCACACCCCGGCGCACGCCCGCTGCCCGCCTACTCGCACAAGGCGGAGCTGCGCCTTGCCGAACTCCTCGACGAGTCCGGCGCCATAAGCGACCACGGCATCGAGCGCCTGGTGGCCACCGTCCTCGAAGCGCTCCAGGTGGCCGAGGACAAGGGCGTCGAGGACGTGCTGCCGTTCGCCACCTCCGCCGTCCGCGAGGCCACCAACGGCGAGGAGGTGCTGCGCCGGGTCACCGCGGAGGCCGGCGTGGAGCTTCAGGTGCTCTCGGGCCGGGACGAGGCGCGGCTGACGTTCCTGGCCGCGCGCCGCTGGCTGGGCTGGTCCTCCGGGCGGCTGCTCGTCCTGGACATCGGCGGCGGCTCGCTGGAGATCGCCTACGGGCTCGACGAGGACCCGGACGTGGCGGTCTCCCTGCCGCTCGGCGCGGGCCGTCTGACCAGCACCGATCTACCCGGCGACCCCCCGGACCCGGAGGCCGTGCGGGGGCTGCGCCGCCGCGTACGGGCCGAGATCGCCCGCGTGGTGAGCGAATTCACCCGCTACGGGACCCCCGATCACGTCGTCGGCACCTCCAAGACCTTCAAGCAGCTGGCCCGGATCGCGGGCGCGGCGCGCAGTGCCGAGGGCCTGTACGTCCAACGCGAGCTGACCCGCAAGAAGCTGGAGGAGTGGGTGCCGCGGCTGGGCTCGATGGCGGCGGGCGCCCGCGCCGAGCTGCCCGGCGTCTCCGAGGGCCGCTCGCGGCAGCTGCTGGCCGGGGCGCTGGTCGCGGAGGCCGCGATGGACCTGTTCGGCGTCGATACGCTGGACATCTGCCCGTGGGCGCTGCGCGAGGGCGTCATCCTGCGGCGGCTGGACCATCTGCCGACGCCGACGGCGCAGTGAGCCGGCGGTGACCGGCGCGGCGGCCGGGTAAGGACCCGGCGGCCCGCAGCGGCCGCGTATCGGCCCCGCTCCGCCCGCATGGTGACCTCGGACGCATCCGCCCTGACCTCCTGCCCCGCGCACAGCCGCGGCCCGTACGCTGTCCCTCGTGACGGAGCCAGTGGTGCGCATTCCCGATGCGAAGGTCGCGCTGTCGACGGCCTCGGTGTATCCGGAGTCGACGGCGACGGCCTTCGAGATCGCCGCGCGCCTGGGCTACGACGGCGTCGAGGTCATGGTCTGGACCGACCCCGTCAGCCAGGACATCGAGGCGCTGCGCAGGCTGTCGGACTACCACGGGGTGCCGGTGCTGGCCGTGCACGCACCGTGCCTGCTGATCACCCAGCGCGTGTGGTCCACCGACCCGTGGGTCAAGCTCCAGCGGGCCCGTAGCGCCGCGGAGAAGCTCGGCGCCTCGACGGTGGTGGTGCACCCGCCGTTCCGGTGGCAGCGCAACTACGCCCGGGAATTCGTCCGCGGGGTGTGGCGCATGGAGAACGAGACGGATGTGAAGTTCGCCGTCGAGAACATGTACCCCTGGCGCTACCGGGATCGCGAGATGCTGGCCTACGCCCCGGACTGGGACCCCACCAACGACGACTACCGCCACTTCACCGTCGACCTCTCGCACACCGCCACCGCGCGCAACGACGCGCTGGAGATGGTGGAGCGGATGGGCGACCGGCTGGCGCATGTCCACCTGGCCGACGGCAACGGCTCGGCCAAGGACGAGCACCTGGTCCCGGGCCGCGGCAGCCAGCCCTGCTCCGACGTGCTGGAACGGCTTGCGGCGAGCGGTTTCGACGGCCATGTCGTCGTCGAGGTCAACACCCGCCGGGCGATGTCCGCCGCCGAGCGCGAGGCGGATCTTGCCGAGGCGCTGGCCTTCACCCGGCTCCATCTGGCGTCGCCCACCTGGGTGCCGGGGTCATGAGCCGCGACCCCTCGGAGGAGCCCGCACGGCCCGCGAAAGCGGCGAAGCCCGTACGCCGCCGGGGCCGCCCGGCCCGCGCCGAGGCCGCCGAAGGCCCCGGCGCCCGCGAACGGATCCTCGCCGCGGCCCGCACGGAATTCGCCGAGCGCGGCTACGACAAGACCTCGGTCCGCGGCATCGGCAAGGCGGCCGGGGTGGACGCGGCCCTGGTGCACCACTACTTCGGCACCAAGGAGCAGGTCTTCGCGGCGGCCATCGAGCTGTCCTTCGCCCCCGCGCTGACCATCCCCGACGCGATCGCGGACGGCGGCGAGGCCGGAGCGGGCGAGCGGATGGCCCGCTTCGTCTTCGGTATCTGGGAGAACCCGGTCAGCCGCCCGCCGCTGCTGGCGATCATGCGCTCGGCGCTGACCAACGAGACCGCGGCGACCGTCCTGCGCGGCCTGATCGAACGCCGCCTCCTCCCGCGGGTGGCCGGTGAACTGCACGTCCCCGACCCGGAGTTCCGCGCCCAGCTGGCCGCGAGCCATCTGATGGGCATCGCGATGCTCCGTTACGTCATCAAGATGGAGCCGATGGCGTCCGCGGACCTGGAGGAGATCGTGGCGATGGTGGCGCCGACGTTGCAGAGGTATCTCACGGAGGCGTGAGGCGGCCGGGGGCCGTCCGCACTGCGGTCACCCATCTCACATACCGGAGTCAGCGTCCGGATCTTGGATCAAGCGCGTAACCTCGGGATCAGCTGATGTACGGCGCTGACGTATGGCACCGCTGCTGTACGTACATATCCCGAGGGAGTGACCATCGTGCCCGAGCTGAGGTCCCGCACCGTTACCCATGGCCGCAACATGGCGGGCGCCCGCGCCCTTATGCGGGCCTCGGGCGTAGCGAGCGAGGACATCGGTAAGCCGATCGTCGCGGTCGCCAACTCGTTCACCGAGTTCGTGCCCGGCCACACCCACCTCGCCCCCGTCGGCCGGATCGTCTCCGACGCCATCCGGGCCGCCGGCGCCGTCCCCCGCGAGTTCAACACCATCGCCGTGGACGACGGCATCGCCATGGGCCACGGCGGCATGCTCTACTCGCTGCCCTCCCGCGACCTGATCGCGGACTCGGTCGAGTACATGGTGGAAGCCCACTGCGCCGACGCCCTGATCTGCATCTCCAACTGCGACAAGATCACCCCCGGCATGCTGATGGCCGCGATGCGCCTGAACATCCCGGTGGTCTTCGTCTCCGGCGGCCCGATGGAGGCCGGCCAGGCCACCCTCGTGGACGGCACCGTCCGCAAGCTGGACCTGATCAACGCCATCGTCGACTCCGTCAACGACAGCGTCTCGGACGAGGACGTCCTCCGCATCGAGGAGAACGCCTGCCCCACCTGTGGCTCCTGTTCCGGCATGTTCACCGCCAACTCCATGAACTGCCTCACCGAAGCCATCGGCCTCTCCCTCCCCGGCAACGGCTCCGTCCTCGCCACCCACACCGCCCGCCGCGCCCTCTACGAGAACGCCGGCCGCACGGTCGTGGAGATCACCAAGCGCTACTACGAGGACGGCGACGAGTCCGTCCTGCCGCGCAACATCGCCACCCGCGCCGCCTTCGAGAACGCCATGGCCCTGGACATCGCCATGGGCGGCTCCACCAACACGATCCTCCACCTCCTGGCCGCCGCCCAGGAGGCCGAGCTGGACTACGACCTCAAGGACATCGACGCCGTCTCGCGGCGCGTCCCCTGCCTGGCCAAGGTCGCCCCGAACGTCGCCCCCGGCGGCACGTACTACATGGAGGACGTGCACCGCGCCGGCGGCATCCCCGCCATCCTCGGCGAGCTCTACCGCGGCGGCCTGCTCAACGAGGACGTGCACTCCGTCCACTCCGCCTCGCTCGCGGAACACCTCAAGACCTGGGACGTGCGCGGCGGCTCCCCCTCCGCCGAGGCCGTCGAGCTCTGGCACGCCGCCCCCGGCTGCAAGCGCTCCGCCACCGCCTTCTCCCAGTCCGAACGCTGGGAATCCCTCGACGTGGACGCCGAGGGCGGCTGCATCCGCTCCGTCGAGCACGCCTACTCCAAGGACGGCGGACTGGCGGTCCTCAAGGGCAACATCGCGGTCGACGGCTGCGTGGTGAAGACCGCCGGCGTCGACGAGTCCATCTGGACCTTCGAAGGCCCGGCGGTGGTCTGCGAGTCCCAGGAAGAAGCCGTCGACAAGATCCTCACCAAGCAGATCAAGGAAGGCGACGTCGTCGTCATCCGCTACGAGGGCCCCAAGGGCGGCCCCGGCATGCAGGAGATGCTCTACCCGACCTCCTTCCTCAAGGGCCGCGGCCTGGGCAAGGCCTGCGCCCTGATCACCGACGGCCGCTTCTCCGGCGGCACCTCGGGCCTGTCCATCGGCCACGCCTCCCCCGAGGCCGCGTCCGGCGGCACGATCGCGCTCGTCGAGGACGGCGACCGCATCCGCATCGACATCCCGGGGCGCTCCATCGAACTCCTCGTGAGCGACGAGGAGTTGGCGGCCCGCCGCGAGGCGCTGGGCGGCGTCTATGCCCCGAAGAACCGCGAACGCAAGGTCTCGGCGGCCCTGCGCGCGTACGCGGCGATGGCGACGAGCGCGGACAAGGGCGCGGTGCGGGACGTTTCGAAGCTGGGCTGAGACGGGGTGTTCGGGGCCTGCGCCACGGCTGCGCAGGCCCGCCCGGCCAATCGAGCCGCCGTCCCTGTCCGGATACCGCCGGTTCCTGGATGCATGATCCGGACGGGTGCATGCTGACCGTCATGGACAACGCACCCACCACCGACATATCCGCGCCCTCCGCGGCGGACGCCCAAGCTGCCCCCACCGCCGGACTGTTGGCCGGGAAGGTTGCCTTCATCACCGGCGCCGGCCGCGGCATCGGCGCCGCCGCGGCGCGGCTGTTCGCCCGGGAGGGCGCCCGGGTCCTGCTCGCGGCCCGCACCGAGGCCCAACTCCAGGCGGTCACCGAGGAGATCCGGGCTGCGGGCGGCACCGCGCACTACGTGCTGTGCGACCTGGCGGACTCGGCGAGCGTCCGTGCCGCCGTCGACCGGGCCGTGGAGCTGTACGGCCGGCTCGACGCCGCCTTCAACAACGGCGCGACGAGCGTGCCGCCGGGACCGATGGACCAGGCCCGGGAGGCCGACTTCGACCACGCCTATGCGGTGAACCTCAAGGGCCAGTGGCTGGCCATGGCCGCCGAGGTCGCCGCCATCCGCGCCACCGCCGGGACGGGGGCCATCGTCAACAATTCCAGCATCGGAAGCCTGGGAGGCAACCCCGAACTGCCCGTGTACGGCGCCCTGAAGCGGGCGCTCAACAGCCTCACGGAGTCGGCCGCCGTCACGTACGGACCGGAGGGCATCCGTGTCAACGCCATCGCGCCGGGCGCCACGCTCACCGAGAAGATCCGCTTCTGGGAGGAACGCAGCCCCGGCGTCCTCGACCGGCTCACGGCACAGACCCCGTTGCGTCGCATCGCCGCCCCCGACGAAATCGCCGAGGCCGCCGCCTGGCTCCTCAGCGACCGCTCCTCCTACGTCACCGGCACCGTCCTCCGGGTGGACGGCGGCACCCGGGCCTGACCGTCCGCTGCGCTTTGCCTGGGCCCCACGTTGTCGGCCGTCCCGCCGTGGGGGTTGTTCGCCGTTACGCCTGCGGCGGGCGTTGCCGCTGCGCGGGGCTGTTCGGCAGCGGCACCGGACCTACACGGCTCCGCCGCTACGGCCCGGCACCTCCCCGTTGGGGGTGGGAGAGAACGGTGGGGGCGTACGTGCGTGGTCAGGCTCTGGGCAGCGTCCCTCCCTTTACGGTGCCGATGAAGGACGACCAGGCGGCCGCGGGGAAGACGAGGGCCGGGCCGTGGGGGTTCTTGCTGTCGCGGACGGGGACGAGGGCGGGGTGGTTGTCGGCGACCTCGATGCACTGGCCGCCGTCGGCGTTGCTGTAGCTGGACTTTCGCCAGGTGGCCGAGTTCAGGAAGTCATCCGACACCTCGATACATGCGCCGCCATCCGAGTTGCTGTAGCTGGACTTGCGCCAGGTAGCGGTGCTCAGATTGATGGATCGCACGGCACTTCCTCCAACATCCGCATGACGAACTTCCGCGATTCGTCCGGGCTCAACGCCCGGTCACGCATTGCATCGTACGCGCGTTGCAATCGCTCAACCGGCCCGGTTTCCTCGATGAGTTCGCCGCGGTGAGCATTCTCGGTGTAGGCGACGACACGGCCGTTCAGCAGCTTCAGAAAGATCACGGCCGTGCTGTCCAAGCCGTTCAGCCCGGCCATGAACGGCAGCACCTGAACCGTGATGTTCGAACGTTCGGCGGCCTCGACCAGGTACTCAAGCTGCTTTCGCCACTCCCCGGCATCCGCCAACGGCGTGCGTAGCACCGCCTCGGACAGGATGGTGCGGAACTGTGGTGGATCAACGCCGTCCAGCGATCGACGGCGCCCTATGCGCGCCTCCACCTGCCGCGTCAGCTCTTCGCCGTCGAGTCCGCCCGCCGAGAGCAAGGTGCGTGCGTAGCCTTCCGTTTGAAGCAGCCCATGAACGGTGCTGACGCCGAAGTGCCACATGCTCAACGCTTCGGCTTCCAAGGTCATATAGCGCCGGTACTGCTCCTTGAACTGCTTAGGGTCACCGGCCGCCAACTCCCAGAGCGTCAGCAGTAGATCCCCCGTCCCGTAGTGCTGTGCCAGGGCCTCCACCACCTCTGGGCCGCCGAGGGTCTGCCCCTTCTCCATCTTGCCGAACAGGGATGCGTCCCAGCCCAGCGCCTGGGCGAGCTGCCGCAGGCTTTCGCCGCGCTGCGCGCGCAGTAACCGCAGCTCTTCCGCGAATCGAACACTCGGCTCATGACTTCGACCGGTGACCGGACTTCTCGCCGGCATAGGGCCCTCCTCTGTGGAAGGTGTGGAATTTGCAGCCCCAGGCGTGGCACTAGCACCCGCAAGCGGCTTTTGCCCCTTTCTTCTGGTGCATTCTCGTAACGCCCGGACTACGAACGGTAGTTGTCGTCCGGCGCCCCACGCAGTGGAACGGCAGACGGGAGCGGCACCAAATGACCACAGAACCCCACACCAAGGCCCGGGCGGCCTGCGACGAGCTGGCCGCCGTACTCAAGCAGCTCGGCATCGTGCTGCCGTCGCTGGATGTCGACCCGGTGTGGCTGAGTCAGGAACGTCCCCGCGTCCTGGTCGAGTTGGGGCGCTGCAACCTGGAGACGGCCCACCGGCTCACCGCTGTGCTCAAAAAGGCTGCGGAGCGATGACCGGCCGTCTCGTACGGGCCGTCCTGGGGTGGGTCTTCCCCACATACGGGCGGCACCGCGCCGCAGCCGCGCCGCAGCCGGCGCCCGTCCCACCCCCGAGGCGCCCCCACAGGCGTCTGCCGCGGCACAAGAGTCCGTATGCCCACGACGCGGCCAGCGGGGGGCTGTTCATGGATACGCGGCGGCTCGTACGGCCCTACGTCCCGGCGCCGTACATCTCACCGGCCTGCCACATCGGCACTCACGCGGCCTGCGACAAGGGCGCGGCGGAGTCCGAGGTCGTGGCGGCCCCCGGGGTCCGGTGGGAGATCTGTTGCTGTGCCTGCCACGTGGGCGGCGGTGCGGCGGGGCGTCACCAGCCCGCCGGATCCTTCGTGTCCGTGCTGAACACCGTCCCGTCGGGCGCCGCCGCGTAGATGCGGCCGTGGCGGGCGTCGACCACGGGCGCGGGCAGGGACTCCAGGTAGCCGTTGTGGCGGTCGGCGGACAGGCGGGGCGGGGTCTGGCCGAGGACGGCGCCGGAGCGGGTGTCGACGGCGAGCAGGCGGCCGTCCGCGGCGGTGAAGTACAGGTGGTCGCCGCTGATGACGGGGGTCGAGCCGCGGCTGACCGAGGTTTCGGTGTTCCACTTCCGTTCGCCGACGGCCTGGAGCGCGCCGCCCTCGGCCAGGAGGTAGACGGTCTCGCCCTGGACCGCCGCCGTCACGGTTCCGTCGAGCGGGTAGTCCAGCCGGATACGGCGCTGCCGCCCGGTGTGCGGGTCGTAGCGGACGACGGCGGTGGTGGTGAAGGGGTGCAGGGGGTCTGCGGCGGTGAAGTAGAGCGCGCCGGAGGCGCCGACGCCGGCGGGGGTGAGCGAGTCGGGTAGCCGCTTGTCCCAGCGGACCGCGCCGTCCTTGGTGGCGATGGCGGTGACCTGGGTGGCCTTGCTGTCGGCGGTGAGGCCGACGGCGTAGGCGGTGCGGGCGTCGCCGTACGAGAAGAACGCGGCCGGGGTGTGGGCGGGGTACCGCTTGCGCCAGCGCTGCCGGTGGGTGGCGCTGTCCAGTGCGGTGACCGTGCCGTCCCCGGCGCACAGCAGCACCCGGTTGCCGACGACGGCCGCGCCGCCCTCGTACCGGGACAGTTCCTGGCTCCAGCGCGTGGCACCCTTCCCCTTGGCCGACGGGTCGAGCGCCTCCAGCCGCCGGCCGTCGGGGGTCCGGAGGTACAGCAGCCCGCCCGACAGGACCGGCGCCGTCGGGGTGGTGTCGGTGAGTGGGACGGCCTTGCCGCTGCGGCGCCAGGATGCCCGGCCGGTCTCCGCGTCGAAGCGGCCGGCCCGCAGCCCGGACAGCGTGCAGTAGACGGCACCCGAACCGGCCGTGCAGAACGGCATCTCGGAGCGGTGACCGCGTGGCCGTTCCAGGACCGTGGCGTGCCAGGGCCGGACGGCGATCCCGGCCCCCGGCGTCCGGATCTCCAGCCCGGAGCTACCGGACGACAGCGTCCGTACGCCCACGAACGCGCCGCCACCGGCGATCAGCAGCGCCACCGCGGCCCATATCGGCCAGCGGCGCACCGCGGCTGCGCGGCGTGCCGGCCGGACGGCGTCCGTGGGGGCCTGGTGGGACTGGTGGGCCTTGGGGGAGTCGGGACGGTCCGCCGGCCGGGGTGTGTGCGGGCGGACGTGGGTGGTTTCGGCGGCGGGCGGGGGTGCCACATCGCCGCCGGCGGGCTGCCGTTGGGCCGGGACCGGCGAGGACGCGGACGCCGGCGGGTGCACGGATGAGGACGGGGACGGGTCCGCGGTTGCGGACGGCGACGGGTCCGCGGATGCGGACGGGGACGTGGCCGGTCCGGGCAGACCGAGATCCGCTGCCAGGTGGATCTCGGTGTGGATCTCGGTGTGCAGCAGCTCCATCAGCTCGCCGGGCGTCGGCCGGTCCGCCGGATCCTTCGCCAGGCAGCTCTCGATGAGCGGCGCCAACTCCTCCGGCACGCCCGTCAGATCCGCGTCGTCGTGCACCACCTGATACGCCACCAGGTAGGGGCTCTCCGAGTCGAACGGCCCGCTCCCGGTGGCCGCATGCACCAGCACCGACCCCAGTGCGAACACATCCGCCGCGGGGCCGACTTCGCGCGGCCGCTGGAATTGCTCGGGCGCCATGAACGGCGGCGTACCGATCAACTTGCCAGTCTCGGTGCGCATTTCACTGTCGGACGGCCGCGATATGCCGAAATCGATGACTTTCGGGCCGTCGGCGGCCAGCAGCACATTTCCCGGCTTCAGATCGCGGTGGACGACCCCGGCGCGATGGATGTCCCGCAGCGCCTCGGCGAGGCCCGCGGCCAGCTTCCGTACCTCATCGGGCGCCAGCGGCCCCTTCCGCTTCACATGCTCGGAAAGCGTCGGCCCGGGAATGTAGAGGGTCGCCATCCAGGGCCGCTCGGCATTCGGATCGGCGTCCACGACGGGCGCCGTAAAGGCCCCGCTGACCCGCCGCGCGGCCGCCACCTCCTGCCGGAACCGCCCCCGGAACTCGGGGTCCTGGGCGAATTCGGCATGAACGACCTTGACCGCGAGCCGCAGCCCGGACGAAGAGCGCGCCAAATGCACCACGCCCATTCCCCCGGAACCCAGCCGTGCCTCCAGGCGATATTGCCCGGCGTATTCCGGACGCTCCGCTTCCGGGCCGGCCCCGGAATCACGCAGCGGCGGCATCGTTCCACCCCCGTGTCCTGCCTTGTGCAATGCGGTCGCGGATGCGACGCGCGGAGCCTAGTCGATGGCACGTGCGAAAGGGATGAGGCTTGCTAGCGTGCGCGTCGCACGTCCGAAAATGCCCAGGGCTTCTGCGCCCAGTAGTCACAAAACGGGGGGAACACGAGATGACCACCGAAAAGCAACACCGCTTCTTGGACCTGGACGCCGTCGTCGGCGAACTGGACGAGGACATGGACGGGTCGGTGAAGGGCGAGACGGACGCGGGGAACGACACCGGCACCGACGCCGCCACGGCCACCGGCGCGGGCACGGCCACGACCATGGCGGCCGCCGCCACCCGCTCCTTCCAGATCGCCCCCGGCCAGCAGGTCAGGGTCCGCACGGGCCCCAGCACCTCCCATCCGGTCGTCCGCAAGCTGGCGGGCGGCTCCTGGGTCGGCATCCACTGCCAGCGCCGCGGCCAGCAGATCACCGGCCCGTACGGCACCACGGACATCTGGGACAACATCGCCCCCGGCCAGTACGTCTCCGACGCCTATGTGCACACCGGCAGCGACGGGCCGGTCGCACCGAACTGCACCGGCTGAGGGCGGCGGGCCGCCGGGGATCACGGGCCGCCGGGGATAATCGGTGCCATGAGCGACGCGCACACGGCACCCGGCGGCCCGGAGCCCGAGGAGATCCGTTTCTTCGGCACCACCTGGCTCCGCCACGACGGCGGCTACGCCCTGCGCCGTATCGCCGTCGCGCTGGGCTCGCTCGCGCTCGCCGCCCTCGGCGCGCTGATCCTCCGCTTCGGCTTCCAGGGCCTGGAGTTCGGCGCTGTCGGCCCGTTCGTCAGCATCCTGGCCGTCGGCGGGTTCGCCATCTGTAGCGCCCTCGCCTTCCGCCGCACCTGGGAGGGCTTCGTCCGCCGCCCCGACCCCGCCGACGAGCGCACCGCCGACAAATCCACCCAGAGCCTGATGCTGATCGGCTTCGTCGGCTCGCTGCTGGCCTACTTCTGCCGCAGCCTCGTCGAAGCCCCCGGCGAACGACTGCGCCGCACCGAGTACGAGGCGGCCCTCGAACGCCACGAACGGCGGCGCACCACCCGCACCGGCAACCCGGCCGCGAAGAAGCCCCGCCCGGCCAAGGGCAGGAAGCGCCGCTAGAAGCGGTGCCCGGCGCGCTGCCGCCCGCAGACGCGCACGCAGGCGTCACATCCGCCGCACCCCGCCGACGTCACGTCCCGGATACGGCCCCGATAATCCCCGGATCCGGACGCCGCCCCGCAGGCAGGATGACGCGTATGCCCCCAGAGAGCCAGCAGGAGAATCACCGGAGCCACCGGGAGAGCGACCTGGAGATCCACCGGTTCCGGCCGCCCCAGCAGTTCGACCACGCCGCCCGCGCCCGCTCCTTCAGCAGCGTCGCCGCCCAGTACGCGGCCTCACGCCCCGGATACCCGGCGGAGCTCTTCGACGCAATCGAGGAGCGTGCGGGCCGCTCCCTCAAGGGCGCCCGGGTCCTGGACGTCGGCGCCGGAACCGGTATCGCCACCGCGCTGCTGGCCGCCCGGGGAGCCGAGGTCGTCGCCGTGGAACCCGGCCCCGGGATGGCCGCCCAGCTGCGCGCCGGGCTCCCCGACGTGCCCCTGGTCCGGGCGAGCGGCGACGCCCTGCCGTTCCGCGCCGCCGCGTTCGACCTCGTCTGCTACGCCCAGGCATGGCACTGGACCGACCCGGCCCGCTCGGTCCCGGAGGCCATGCGGGTGCTGCGGCCCGGCGGTGCGCTCGCGCTGTGGTGGAACAGCCCCCGCCGGGACACCGGCTGTGCCGCCGAACAGGACGCCCGGCTCGCCCGGGGGATGTTCGGCTCTGACCCCGGCCGCGCCGCGGAGGCTCGCGACGCCGACCCGGACGTCCTCGTCCGCCTCCACGGCCTCAACCCCACCTCCTGGGTGGCCGAATGGACCCGGTCGGTGCCCCTCGACACCCATCTCGCCATGCTCGGCAGCCACTCCCGGTTCGCGGTCCTCGACCCCGCGGTCTCCGCCGCCATCCTGGAGGACGAACGGGCCGCCCTCCTGGATGTCTTCCCCGACGGCAACGTCCGGGAGGAGTACCGCGTCCAGCTCTCGGTCACGCAACGAACCGACGCCCCCACGCCCCCATCTGTCACACCCCGTCCGCCCGTGCCGTCTTAAGCAGTGACACACCCCCACCTGGACAGCGACGCACCCCCACCGGACGAACGGACGAAGGAGCGCACCGTGGCGGCAGAAACGCCAACCGGCCCCGGCACACCGACCCCCACCGGCCGCCTGGCCCAGTTCGAGGAGCAGCGCAGCCGCCTCTGGGCCGTCGCCTACCGCATCATGGGCACGGTCACCGACGCCGACGACGCCGTCCAGGAGACCTGGCTGCGTTGGCAGGGACTGCCCGACGATCCGCCGGTGGCCAACCCGCGCGGCTATCTCACCACCGTGGTCAGCCGCATCTGTTACGACCTGCTGGGCTCGGCCCGCGCCCGCCGCGAGACGTACGTCGGGCCCTGGCTCCCCGAGCCGCTGCTCGCCGGGCCCACCGCCGCCGGGCCCGCCGCGCCCGCCGCCCCCGAGGACCGGGTCACCCTCGACGAATCCGTCGGAATGGCCCTGATGACCGTCCTGGAACGCCTCACCCCCGCCGAGCGCACCGCCTTCGTCCTCCACGACGTCTTCGCGGTGCCCTTCCCGGAGATCGCCGAGGCCGTCGGCCGCACCCCCGAATCCGTACGGCAGCTGGCCTCCCGCGCCCGCAAGAGGGTCCGCGCCGAGGCCCCGCGCCGCACCGTCGACCGGGCCGAGCACCAGCGCACCGTCGAGGCGTTCCTGTCCGCCGTCATGGGCGGCGACTTCGGGGCGCTGCTGGCCGTGCTCGACCCCGAGGTCGTCTGGCGCTCCGACGGCGGCGGCAAGGTGAGCTCCGCCCGCCGCCCGGTCCTGGGCCGCGACAAGGTCGCCCGTTTCGTGCTCGGCCTGATCACCCGCAGCATCGATCCGTCGACGACACGGTTCGCCGTGCGGGACGTCAACGGCGCGACCGGGCTGGTCTACTACGACACCGCCGGCCGGCAGGCGGGCGTTCTCGCCTTCACCGTCCACGGCGGCCGGATCACGGAGGTCGACGCCGTCACCAACCCCGACAAGCTCGGCCACCTGGACTTCGACAGCATGTGACGGGGCGGGAAGCGGGGGCGGGCTCCGGGGACCGGCCGGGACGGAGAACGGCCGGTCCGGCCGGGACTCAGAACGTCCGGTCCGGCTTGCCCTTGCCGTACAGCCAGGCGTCGAAGAGCGGCTTCAGGTTCTTGTGCGTCCGCGCCTGGCTGAAGGCGATGAAGTCCGCCGAATCGGCGTTGCCGTAGCGGTACTTGGCGGCCCACTCCCGCAGGATCCGGAAGAACGTCCGGTCGCCGACGGCGTCCCGCAGCTGCTGGAGGACCATCGCGCCCCGGTAGTAGACGGGAGGGCCGGTCACATTCGCCGCCGTGCCCGGCCGGCCCGGCGGAAACGCCCACAGCGGGTCGTTCCTGCCCCGCTGGTAGAGCAGATCGAACAGTTGCTGGGGCGTCCTGCCGCCTTCGTGCTGGGACCACATCCACTCGACATAGGTCGCGAAGCCCTCGTTGAGCCAGGTGTCCTGCCAGGTCTTCGGCGTCACCGAGTCGCCGAACCACTGGTGGGACATCTCGTGCACCACGGTCAGGTCGTCCGGCGCCCCCGCGTAGTCCGGCTTCGTCTGGTTCTCCAGGGCCAGCCAGTCGATGCGCGGCGGGGTGTGGTCAACGATCGCGCCCGCCGAGCGGAAGGGATACGGGCCGAAAAGCCTGCGTTCCCAGGCGATGATCTCCGGCAGCCGGCCCAGCGCCTCCTTGCTGCGCGCCACCTCCGCCGGGTCGACGGCCTCGTACAGCGGCAGCCCGTCGGGCGTACGGGACTCGGTGACGCGGAACTTCCCGATGGTGGCGGTCGCCAGATAGCTGGCCATCGGCTGCCCGCTGTGCCACACGAAGGTCGTACGGCCCCCGGTGGTCCTGCGCGACCGCAGCTCCCCGTTGGCCACGGCCGTGTACGGCACGGGCACGGTGAGCGTGAAGTCGTAGGTGGCCTTGTCACTGGGGTGGTTGTTGCCCGGGAACCACGACATCGACCCCTCCGGCTCCCCGGTCACGAAGGCGCCGTCGGCGGTTTTGACCCATCCCTCCGTCGAGGAGTCCGGGTCCCTGATCTCCTGCGGGGTCCCGTAGTAGGTCACCCTGGCGTGGAAGATCGCGCCCCGTTCCAGTACGGCGGCCGGGGTGACCGTCAGCTTGTGCCCCTTACGGGAGAAGCCCGCCGGCGCGCCGTCGACCTGGACGCCGGTCACCTTCAGCCCCTGAAGGTCGAGCTTGAACGACCGCAGGCTCTCCTTCGCCTTGGCGGTGATGTCGGCAGAGGCGGTCAGATTCCGCTTCGGCACGTCGTAGGCGAGGTCGAGCCCGTAGTGGATGACGTGATAGCCGCCGTTCCCGAGCGACGGGAACAGGGGATCGCCGACCCCGCCGCTGCCCGCCACCCCGTCGTCGGCCGTCGCCCCGGCCGTACAGGAGGACAGCAGCAGGGCGGCGGCCACCGCGGCGATGACGCGGCGGTGCGGCAGGGGCCGACGGGTGGTCACAGCACTCCCAGGGTCGCTGATCGACAATTCCGACCCTAGGTCTCTTTCCATGAGATGGCAGATCTCTTCCGGACAGAGCGCGCTATGGCGCAATGAGTTCCGTCAAATGCGTTCCGTCATACGAGGCTGCCGCTGCTCCGCCCAGCTGCCCAGCGCGGCCGCACAGGCATGATCCAGATGCCGCAGCCCCGACAGATCCAGCTCGACCTCCCGGTCCCCGGGCAGCGCCTCCAACTGGTCCAGCAGCTTCGGTAGCCGCAGAAAGGTCGCATGCCCGACGGCCCGTACGTGGATCGGGCGACGGGACCCGGGCCGCGCGGACTCCTCCATCCCGACGATCTCCAGATGGACCTGCGAGGTCGCCCACGCCGATTTGACCACCGCCATCAGCAGCCCCATCAGCACCCCCTCGAACATATTGGTCGCCACGATCGCCACCGCCGTCGCCGCCAGCACCACCGCCTCGCCGCGGTGCTCCCGCCACAGCGGGCGCAGCTCGCGCCAGGGGATCAGCTTCCAGCCCGCGTGCAGGAGGACACCGGCCAGCGCGGCCACCGGTACGACCCCCAGCGCCGCCGGAAACGCCGCCGCGAACACCAGCAGCCACACGCCGTGCAGCACCCGCGACGCCTTGGTCCGCGCGCCCGCCTGCACATTGGCCGAGCTGCGGACGATCACCGCGGTCATCGGCAGCGCCCCCAGCAGCCCGCACGCCGTATTGCCGATGCCCTGCGCGATCAGCTCCTTGTCGTAGTCGGTGCGCGGCCCGTCGTGCAGCCGGTCGACCGCGGCCGCGCTGAACAGCGACTCCGCCGAGGCGATCAGCGCGAACGCCAGGACCGTGCCGAGCGTGCCGAGTTCGGGGAGCCGGCCGATATCGGCCAGGCCCGGCGGCTGCACGGAATCCAGCAGCCCCTGCACCTCGACCCGTGCCACCGGAAGGTCCAGGACGAACACCGCAACCGTCGCCAGCACCACCGCCACCAGGGGAGCGGGCAGCACCTCCGCCGCCCGCCGCCAGCGCGGCCAGACCAGCAGCACGGCGAGGGTCAGCGCGCCGATCGCCAGCGCCGTCGGCCCGGTATCGGAGCCGGCCGTCCCCGGGACGAGTCCCGGCAGTCCGCCCAGATTGGCCGGGCCGTTCCCGGGCGCCTTGGCGTCCACCAGGGCGTACACCTGACTGGCCATCAGTACGAGGCCGATCCCCGCCAGCATGCCCTGCACCACCGCAACCGAAATGGCCCGGAACCACCGCCCGAGCCGCAGCGCCCCCATGACCAGCTGGAACACTCCGGCCGCCACCACCAGCGCGCCCAGGCCCCCGAGCCCGTACTCCTGCACGGCCTCGTAGACCAGCACGGTCAGCCCGGCGGCCGGCCCGCTGACCTGAAGGCTGCTGCCCGGAAGCAGCCCGGTGAGCAGCCCGCCGACGATCCCGGTGATCAGCCCCAGTTCGGCCGGTACACCGGAGGCGACGGCCACCCCGACACACAACGGGACGGCCACGAGGAAGACGACGAGCGAGGCGGTGAGGTCGGCGCGCCAATGGGCCGGGCGCCGCGGGGACGGAGAAGAAGCGGGTTGCCTCGGGGATTTCTGCATGAGGGTGCCTCCAGCGTGACGAGGTGCAGCGGCGCGACGCGGCGGCGCGCGGGCGGGCACGCGGCGTGGCGCCATGGACGTGACGGCTGGATCCGTCGGAATGCGCGGGCCGGGGAAGGCCCTGGGGCGGCTCTCGCTCGGGGGGACGGGGTACCGAGTCCTCCGACGCATTTCGGCTGGCCGGACGGTGCCCTTCATTGTGTCCAAGTCGCCATGCTCTGTGGCGACTCGGCATGTAACCGCCCTGTAAACGCGGAACTGCCGAAAAGGAATGATCAGCTCCGATCGCCCCGGCGCCCGCCCGGAGCGCACCGCTCCCCGCCCTGCGCCCCGGCTGCCCGACGGTCCCGTACGAACGCTTGACGCCCCACTCCGCCCCGAGCAGTATTCATCGCATGATGAATTACTCGCCCGACCCACCCGACCTGCCCGCCCAAGCCACGCCCCCCGCCCCCGCCGTCCATGCCGACGCCCTCACCGTCGTACGAGGCGGCCGCGCCGTCGTCGACAACCTGGCCTTCGACCTCCCCCGCGGCCGCATCACCGGCCTCCTCGGCCCCTCCGGTTGCGGCAAAACCACCCTGATGCGAGCCATCGTCGGCACCCAGGCCAAGGTCGGCGGCACCCTCGATGTCCTCGGCCACCCCGCCGGCCACCCCCGGCTGCGCCCCCGCATCGGCTACGTCACCCAGGACCCGGCCGTCTACGACGACCTCACCGTCCGCCAGAACCTCGACTACTTCGCCGCGGTACTCCACCCCGGCCGCACCGCCCGCGCCCGGCGCCGCGCCGCCGTCACCCGCGCCCTCGAAGACGTCGACCTCACCGACCACGCCACCGCCCTCGCCGGCAACCTCTCCGGCGGCCAGCGCAGCCGCGTCTCCCTGGCCGTCGCCCTCCTCGGCGCCCCCGAACTCCTCGTCCTCGACGAACCCACCGTCGGCCTCGACCCCGTCCTCCGCCGCGACCTGTGGAACCTCTTCCACACCTTCGCCGCCGACCGCGGAACGACCCTCCTCGTCTCCTCCCACGTCATGGACGAGGCCGAGCGCTGCCACCGCCTCCTGCTGATGCGCGAGGGCCGCCTCCTCGCCGACGGCGCCCCCGACACCCTCCGCGAACGCACCGGCACCCCCACCGTCGAGGCCGCCTTCCTCCACCTCGTCGACGAGGCCCGGGCGGCCGCCGCCGCGTAGGCGGGACGGGCTCCTGCCCCGGCGACGCGACGAGCCCCCGTGATCGTGACGAGCCCCCGGCCCCGTGCCCCGAACGTCCCCCACCCCACCACCGCACCCCACCACCCCCAAGGAGCCGACCCCATGCCCACCGCACCACCGGCCCCCGCCCACACCCCCCGAACGCCACCCTTCTCCCCGTCGCGCACCCTGGCCACCACCGCCCGCGTCCTGCGCCAGCTGCGCCACGACCCCCGCACCCTCGCGCTCCTGCTCCTCGTCCCCTGCGCGCTCCTCACCCTCCTCCGCTACGTCTTCGACGCCCACCCGGCCACCTTCGACAGCACCGGCGCCTCCCTCCTCGGCATCTTCCCGATGATCACGATGTTCCTGGTGACCTCCATCGCCACCCTCCGCGAACGCACCTCGGGCACCCTGGAACGCCTGCTCGCCATGCCCCTCGCCAAGGCCGAGCTGCTCACCGGCTACGCCCTCGCCTTCGGCCTCCTGGCGATCCTCCAGTCCGCCCTGGCCACGGGCCTCGCCGTCTGGGCCCTCGGTCTCGACGTCACCGGCTCACCCTGGCTGCTGCTCCTGGTGGCCGTACTGGACGCGCTCCTGGGCACGGCCATGGGCCTGTTCGTCTCGGCCTTCGCCGCCTCGGAATTCCAGGCCGTCCAGTTCATGCCGGCCGTCCTGATGCCCCAACTGCTCCTCTGCGGCCTCTTCGCCCCGCGCGCCACCATGCAACCGGCGCTGGAAGCCCTCTCCGACGCCCTCCCCATGTCCTACGCGGTGGACGCCATGACCGAGACCCTCACCCACCCCCACATCACCGCCGCCTTCCTCCGCGACATCACCGTCGTGACCCTCTGCGCCCTCCTGGTCCTGGCCCTGGGCGCAGCCACCCTGCGCCGACGCACGAGGTAGCGCACCACAGGCTTCACACGCCCCCACCGCCCCGCCCCACGCCCACCCTCCCGGGCCCCACGGTGCAAGGATGACCACGGCACCCGCCCACCCACCCCGGAAGGTGAACCCGCCCCATGCCCCAAAAGGTCGCCGTCCTCGGCACCGGAAAAATCGGCGAAGCCCTCCTCAGCGGAATGATCCGCGGCGGCTGGGCCCCCTCCGACCTCCTGGTCACCGCCCGCCGCCAGGAACGCGCCGCCCAACTCCGCGAGCGCTACGGCGTCGAGGCGGTCAGCAATGCCGAGGCCGCCAAGTCCGCCGACACCCTGATCCTCACCGTCAAGCCCCAGGACATGGGCGCCCTCCTGACCGAGCTCGCCCCGCACGTCCCCGCCGACCGCCTGGTCATCAGCGGCGCCGCCGGCATCCCCACCGCGTACTTCGAGGAGCGCCTGGCGGCCCGCACCCCCGTCGTACGGGTCATGACGAACACCCCCGCCCTCGTCGACGAGGCCATGTCCGTCATCTCCGCGGGCACCCACGCCACCGCCGAACACCTGGCCCACGCCGAGGAGATCTTCGGCACCGTCGGCAAGACCCTCCGCGTCCCCGAGAGCCAGCAGGACGCCGCCACCGCCCTCTCCGGCTCCGGCCCGGCCTACTTCTTCTTCCTCGTCGAGGCGATGACCGACGCCGGTATCCTCCTCGGCCTGCCCCGGGACAAGGCCCACGACCTGATCGTCCAGGCCGCCATCGGCGCCGCCGTCATGCTCCGCGACAGCGGCGAACACCCCGTCAAACTCCGCGAGAACGTCACCTCGCCCGCCGGCACCACCATCAACGCCATCCGCGAACTCGAAAACCACGGCGTCCGCGCCGCCATGATCTCCGCCCTGGAAGCCGCCCGAGACCGCAGCCGCGAACTGGCCACCGGCAACGGCTGACACCGGCCGCCGCGGACCCCGCTCCCGTACGGGCCTATCCCTACGGGAGCGGGGCCCGACCGCTACCCCAGCAACCCCACGGCCCGATACGCCGCATCCACCCGAGGCCGAGCCATCCCCCGAGCCCGCTCGGCGCCGCCCCGCAACACCGCATCGACATACCCACGGTCCGCGGCCAACTCCGCATGCCGCTCCCGCACCGGCCGCAGCCCCTCCACCACGGCCTCGGCCACATCCTTCTTCAGCGCCCCGTACGACGCATACCCCTCGGCCAGCCGCCCCGGCTCACCGCCCGAGAACGCCGCCAGCACATCCAGCAGATTCGCCACCCCCGGCCGCGCACCCCGCTCGTACACCACGCCACCGTCGCCCCCCTGATCCGTCATGGCGCGCATCACCTTCTTCCGCACCACATCCGGCTCATCCAGCAAATACACCACCCCCGTTTTCCTCCCCTGCCCCGACTTCCCCATCTTCGACGTCGGATCCTGCAAATCCATGACCCGCGCCGCCACCTCCGGATGCGTCGCCCGCGGCACCACGAACGTCTCCCCGTACCGCTGGTTGAACCGCACCGCCAGATCCCGCGTCAGCTCCACATGCTGTGTCTGATCCGCCCCGACCGGCACCTCCTGCGTGCCGTACGCCAGGATGTCCGCCGCCATCAGCGCCGGATACGTCAACAACGACAGCCGCACGCTCTCGCCCCGACGCGCCGCCTCCGCGGTCTTCTCCTTGTACTGGATCATCCGCCGCATCTCGCCGTCGCTGGCCGTGCACTCCATCAGATACGACAGCCGCACATGCTCATCCACCTGGCTCTGCACGAACACCGTGCACCGCTCCGGATCCAGCCCCGCCGCCAGCAGCAGCGTCGCCGCCTGCCGACTCAGCCGCCGCACCCGCGCCGGATCGTGCTCCACGGTCAGCGCATGCAGATCCACCACACAGAACAGCGCATCGCCCCGGTGCTGATCCACCTCGACCCACCGCCGCACGGCCCCCAGGTAGTTCCCCAGCGTCAGATGCCCCGTCGGCTGCACCCCGCTGAAAATCCGGGGCCCCACCGCAGCACCGGCAGTCGTGACGTCCACCATCGATCTCTCCCATAGGTCGTGGGACACCGCCTCACCGGCCGGCTACGCGAGGGAGATACGAGAACGGCCGCCGAAGCGGCGGCCGTGTTCATGCATGCGCAGAAGGAGTGGCCGCCGTCAGGCGGGCCACCACAGCTGTACGAGCGCATGCGCAGTCATGCCCCCCAAAGTACCGCCCGCCCCGCCGCCCCGCACGGATTTGAAGCACCCCACCCTCTCGTGTAGTGTCCTCCGAGTTGCCACGGGCCCATCAAGCCCCAGGCAGCGATCCCGCCGCTTCGCGGCACACCACTACTGCACGGCCCCTCACCGGGATCAATTTCGGCATGCCGAAATTCGGACCGGGACTCGATTATGAGTCACCGAGGAATTCCGCTAAAGTAGTGACCCCGACACGGAATCGGAATCGAATTCGAACCGGCAACGGACGAAATCGGATCTGATACAGTCGGAAAGGCTGAAAAGGCGAAAGCCCGGAAGGCCAACCCGCTCCAACAGGGGGCCGGAGACGGAAACGGATCTGGTAAGGTTGGAAACGCAGAAAGGGCCGAAAGCCCGGACCGCACCGGCGAAAATCGGAGCCGAAAGGATCTGATAGAGTCGGAAACGCAAGACCGAAGGGAAGCGCCCGGAGATCCTGGTGAAACAGGAACAAAGGAAGCGTCCGTTCCTTGAGAACTCAACAGCGTGCCAAAAGTCAACGCCAGATATGTTGATACCCCGTCTCCAGCATCAGCTGGGACGAGGTTCCTTTGAAAGTCCTGCCGACACGATGTGCCGGTAGGCGATACACAGCGAGGACGCTGTGAACGACCGGGCTTATTCCGCCTGGTTGTTCCGCTCAACGCGAGTGTCACCCGATTACGGGTAAACATTCACGGAGAGTTTGATCCTGGCTCAGGACGAACGCTGGCGGCGTGCTTAACACATGCAAGTCGAACGATGAACCTCCTTCGGGAGGGGATTAGTGGCGAACGGGTGAGTAACACGTGGGCAATCTGCCCTTCACTCTGGGACAAGCCCTGGAAACGGGGTCTAATACCGGATACGACACGGGATCGCATGGTCTCCGTGTGGAAAGCTCCGGCGGTGAAGGATGAGCCCGCGGCCTATCAGCTTGTTGGTGGGGTGATGGCCTACCAAGGCGACGACGGGTAGCCGGCCTGAGAGGGCGACCGGCCACACTGGGACTGAGACACGGCCCAGACTCCTACGGGAGGCAGCAGTGGGGAATATTGCACAATGGGCGAAAGCCTGATGCAGCGACGCCGCGTGAGGGATGACGGCCTTCGGGTTGTAAACCTCTTTCAGCAGGGAAGAAGCGAGAGTGACGGTACCTGCAGAAGAAGCGCCGGCTAACTACGTGCCAGCAGCCGCGGTAATACGTAGGGCGCAAGCGTTGTCCGGAATTATTGGGCGTAAAGAGCTCGTAGGCGGCTTGTCGCGTCGGATGTGAAAGCCCGGGGCTTAACCCCGGGTCTGCATTCGATACGGGCAGGCTAGAGTTCGGTAGGGGAGATCGGAATTCCTGGTGTAGCGGTGAAATGCGCAGATATCAGGAGGAACACCGGTGGCGAAGGCGGATCTCTGGGCCGATACTGACGCTGAGGAGCGAAAGCGTGGGGAGCGAACAGGATTAGATACCCTGGTAGTCCACGCCGTAAACGTTGGGAACTAGGTGTGGGCGACATTCCACGTCGTCCGTGCCGCAGCTAACGCATTAAGTTCCCCGCCTGGGGAGTACGGCCGCAAGGCTAAAACTCAAAGGAATTGACGGGGGCCCGCACAAGCAGCGGAGCATGTGGCTTAATTCGACGCAACGCGAAGAACCTTACCAAGGCTTGACATACACCGGAAAGCGCTAGAGATAGTGCCCCCCTTGTGGTCGGTGTACAGGTGGTGCATGGCTGTCGTCAGCTCGTGTCGTGAGATGTTGGGTTAAGTCCCGCAACGAGCGCAACCCTTGTTCTGTGTTGCCAGCATGCCTTTCGGGGTGATGGGGACTCACAGGAGACTGCCGGGGTCAACTCGGAGGAAGGTGGGGACGACGTCAAGTCATCATGCCCCTTATGTCTTGGGCTGCACACGTGCTACAATGGCCGGTACAATGAGCTGCGATACCGCGAGGTGGAGCGAATCTCAAAAAGCCGGTCTCAGTTCGGATTGGGGTCTGCAACTCGACCCCATGAAGTCGGAGTTGCTAGTAATCGCAGATCAGCATTGCTGCGGTGAATACGTTCCCGGGCCTTGTACACACCGCCCGTCACGTCACGAAAGTCGGTAACACCCGAAGCCGGTGGCCCAACCCCTTGTGGGAGGGAATCGTCGAAGGTGGGACTGGCGATTGGGACGAAGTCGTAACAAGGTAGCCGTACCGGAAGGTGCGGCTGGATCACCTCCTTTCTAAGGAGCATCTAGGCGGCCGTAAGGCTGTCCAGAGCCACTACGTCGGCGAATGTTCGACGGTGGTTAGCTCATGGGTGGAACGTTGACTACTCGGCACGGTTGGTGAGAGTTCATTAGTACTGCTTCGGCGTGGAACGTGAGTCTTGAACTGGTCGGGTCGGGCACGCTGTTGGGTATCTGAGGGTGCGGACCGTATGGTCTGAACCTTCGCGATGCCGGCCCCAGTGAACTCAGCCTTCGGGTTGGGGTGGTGGGTGGCTGGTCGTTGCTTGAGAACTGCACAGTGGACGCGAGCATCTGTGGCCAAGTTTTTAAGGGCGCACGGTGGATGCCTTGGCACCAGGAACCGATGAAGGACGTGGGAGGCCGCGATAGGCCCCGGGGAGCTGTCAACCGAGCTTTGATCCGGGGGTGTCCGAATGGGGAAACCCGGCAGTCGTCATGGGCTGTCACCCGCTGCTGAACACATAGGCAGTGTGGAGGGAACGCGGGGAAGTGAAACATCTCAGTACCCGCAGGAAGAGAAAACAACCGTGATTCCGGGAGTAGTGGCGAGCGAAACCGGATGAGGCCAAACCAGTCACGTGTGATACCCGGCAGGGGTTGCGTGGTTGGGGTTGTGGGATCTCTTTTCTACAGTCTGCCGGCTGTGGGACGAGTCAGAAACCGTTGATGTAGGCGAAGGACATGCGAAAGGTCCGGCGTAGAGGGTAAGACCCCCGTAGCTGAAACATCAGCGGCTCGTTTAAGAGACACCCAAGTAGCACGGGGCCCGAGAAATCCCGTGTGAATCTGGCGGGACCACCCGTTAAGCCTAAATATTCCCTGGTGACCGATAGCGGATAGTACCGTGAGGGAATGGTGAAAAGTACCGCGGGAGCGGAGTGAAATAGTACCTGAAACCGTGTGCCTACAAGCCGTGGGAGCGTCGCATGCGTGCTTGCACGTATGTCGTGACTGCGTGCCTTTTGAAGAATGAGCCTGCGAGTTTGCGGTATGTTGCGAGGTTAACCCGTGTGGGGTAGCCGTAGCGAAAGCGAGTCCGAAGAGGGCGTTGAGTAGCGTGCCCAAGACCCGAAGCGGAGTGATCTAGCCATGGGCAGGTTGAAGCGGAGGTAAGACTTCGTGGAGGACCGAACCCACCAGGGTTGAAAACCTGGGGGATGACCTGTGGTTAGGGGTGAAAGGCCAATCAAACTCCGTGATAGCTGGTTCTCCCCGAAATGCATTTAGGTGCAGCGTCGTGTGTTTCTTGCCGGAGGTAGAGCACTGGATAGGCGATGGGCCCTACCGGGTTACTGACCTTAGCCAAACTCCGAATGCCGGTAAGTGAGAGCGCGGCAGTGAGACTGTGGGGGATAAGCTCCATGGTCGAGAGGGAAACAGCCCAGAGCATCGACTAAGGCCCCTAAGCGTGTGCTAAGTGGGAAAGGATGTGGAGTCGCAGAGACAACCAGGAGGTTGGCTTAGAAGCAGCCACCCTTGAAAGAGTGCGTAATAGCTCACTGGTCAAGTGATTCCGCGCCGACAATGTAGCGGGGCTCAAGCACACCGCCGAAGTCGTGTCATTGCGATATTACCCCCAACGGGGATCGTGATGGGTAGGGGAGCGTCGTGTGCCGGGTGAAGCAGCCGCGGAAGCGAGTTGTGGACGGTTCACGAGTGAGAATGCAGGCATGAGTAGCGATACAAGAGTGGGAAACTCTTGCGCCGATTGACTAAGGGTTCCTGGGTCAAGCTGATCTGCCCAGGGTAAGTCGGGACCTAAGGCGAGGCCGACAGGCGTAGTCGATGGACAACCGGTTGATATTCCGGTACCCGCTTTGAAACGCCCAATACTGAGCCCATTAATGCTAAGGCCGTGAAGCCGCCCTGATCTCTTCGGAGTTGAGGGGAGTGGTGGAGCCGCTGACCCAAGGTGGTAGTAGGTAAGTGATGGGGTGACGCAGGAAGGTAGTCCAGCCCGGGCGGTGGTTGTCCCGGGGTAAGGGTGTAGGCCGTGTGGTAGGCAAATCCGTCACACGTTAAGGCTGAGACCTGATGCCGAGCCGATTGTGGTGAAGTGGATGATCCTATGCTGTCGAGAAAAGCCTCTAGCGAGTTTCATGGCGGCCCGTACCCTAAACCGACTCAGGTGGTCAGGTAGAGAATACCGAGGCGTTCGGGTGAACTATGGTTAAGGAACTCGGCAAAATGCCCCCGTAACTTCGGGAGAAGGGGGGCCATTGCTGGTGAGGGGTCTTGCATCCTGAGCTGGTGGTGGCCGCAGAGACCAGCGAGAAGCGACTGTTTACTAAAAACACAGGTCCGTGCGAAGCCGTAAGGCGATGTATACGGACTGACGCCTGCCCGGTGCTGGAACGTTAAGGGGACCGGTTAGTCACATTTCGGTGTGGCGAAGCTGAGAACTTAAGCGCCAGTAAACGGCGGTGGTAACTATAACCATCCTAAGGTAGCGAAATTCCTTGTCGGGTAAGTTCCGACCTGCACGAATGGCGTAACGACTTCTCGACTGTCTCAACCATAGGCCCGGTGAAATTGCATTACGAGTAAAGATGCTCGTTTCGCGCAGCAGGACGGAAAGACCCCGGGACCTTTACTATAGCTTGATATTGGTGTTCGGTTCGGCTTGTGTAGGATAGGTGGGAGACTGTGAAGCATCAACGCCAGTTGGTGTGGAGTCATTGTTGAAATACCACTCTGGTCGTGCTGGATGTCTAACCTGGGTCCGTGATCCGGATCAGGGACAGTGTCTGGTGGGTAGTTTAACTGGGGCGGTTGCCTCCTAAAGGGTAACGGAGGCGCCCAAAGGTTCCCTCAGCCTGGTTGGCAATCAGGTGTTGAGTGTAAGTGCACAAGGGAGCTTGACTGTGAGACTGACGGGTCGAGCAGGTACGAAAGTAGGGACTAGTGATCCGGCGGTGGCTTGTGGAAGCGCCGTCGCTCAACGGATAAAAGGTACCCCGGGGATAACAGGCTGATCTTCCCCAAGAGTCCATATCGACGGGATGGTTTGGCACCTCGATGTCGGCTCGTCGCATCCTGGGGCTGGAGTCGGTCCCAAGGGTTGGGCTGTTCGCCCATTAAAGCGGTACGCGAGCTGGGTTTAGAACGTCGTGAGACAGTTCGGTCCCTATCCGCTGTGCGCGTAGGAGTCTTGAGAAGGGCTGTCCCTAGTACGAGAGGACCGGGACGGACGAACCTCTGGTGTGCCAGTTGTTCTGCCAAGGGCATGGCTGGTTGGCTACGTTCGGAAAGGATAACCGCTGAAAGCATCTAAGCGGGAAGCCTGCTTCGAGATGAGGGCTCCCTCCCACTTGATGGGGTAAGGCTCCCAGTAGACGACTGGGTTGATAGGCCAGATATGGAAGCGCCGTAAGGTGTGGAGTTGACTGGTACTAATAGGCCGAGGGCTTGTCCTCAGTTGCTCGCGTCCACTGTGTAGGTTCTGAAGTAACGACTGTTGAGTCATGCTCCGGTTGGTTAACTTCATAGTGTTTCGGTGGTCATTGCGTTAGGGAAACGCCCGGTTACATTCCGAACCCGGAAGCTAAGCCTTTCAGCGCCGATGGTACTGCAGGGGGGACCCTGTGGGAGAGTAGGACGCCGCCGAACAAATTTTAGATAATGCCTCGTTCCCCGAGTTTCGACTCGGGGAACGAGGCATTTTTGCGTTAAGGAGGAATTTTCGGGTCGGGCGGAGCTGCGGTGTGCTGCGGTGCCAGGCCGCGTGCGTCTCAGGTCAGGAGGGGCAGCGGCTGGTGGGGCCAGCGGGCGCGGGCCTGTTCCTGGGAGCGCATGGTGGCGTGGGTCAGCAGGCCGCGTGTGGGGCCGGTGGCCAGCAGGTCGGGGAGGGCCGGCAGCGGGGCGAGGGCCGCGATGTCGTCCAAAACAAGGGTGAGTGGTGGGTCGAGCCGACCGTCAGATGACCGTTCGGCCATGCGGCGGCCGTGCTCGACCACGTGCGAGAGGAGTGCGGTGAGCAGGGGCATCGCACCCGGGTTGGTACGCGGGTCCTCAAGGGGTTCGCCTACCACGTAGAGCGTTCCCCCCTCGTGGAGGAATGATTCGAGAATGAGGGAATCCGCTCGAGGAGGATTGCAGGCGTCGCGGATGTGGATCGAGGAGAGGGCGGCCAAGGTCCGGCCGATCAACTCCTTGGCCATTTCGCGGCGTTCGGGGTGAGCGGTCAGGGCGGATTCCAGTTCGCCGGCCTGGCCGGCGGAAGCCTTGGGGCTGGTGCGCAGGATGCGTACGGGTTCTTGTGCGGCGCCTGTGGCGTGGGTCCAGCGGTGGAGCTGGCGGAAGGGGCGGCCGTCGATGGCGGCGGCGTGCAGCCAGCAGCGCAGGAGGGTCTGGGCGGCGTCCGCGACGGCCGAGTCCAGGGTGCTCGTGGGGCGTACGGGGGCGAGCAGGGCGGCCGCGCGGGTGGTGGCGGTGGCGATGTCCTCGCAGCCGGTCGTGGGCGACCAGCGCAGCCGGGCGGGGGTGTCGAGGCGGTGTGTGGGGTCGTACGTCAGCAGGGGGCCGAGCTTGGCGCGGGCGTCCTTGGTTTCCGACCAGAGTGCGGGGTCGGTGGTGGCGATGATCAACGGGCCCTCGGCGGCGGTGATGGCGGCGGCTGCGGCGGCGCGGGCGGCCGTGCGGTCCGGGGTGAAGTCGAGCCGGGGGAGGGCGGGTTGGGAGCGCTGGGGTGGCGTCGTCGGGGTCGGTGCGGGCGCCGCGAGGGGGGACGGGGAGTCGACCGAGCCGGACTCGTTCACCCGTTCGAGTGGTTCGGTCGGATTGCGGGGAATCGGGGAATTCGCCGCGGGGGCAGGCCGTTGGGCGGGGTGAAGGTCGTCGGCGGGCGGAGTGGGAGTGCCGGTCGCGGCGGCGGGGGGTTTCTGGAGGGACGTGGGGGGTGACGCAGGTGTGGGGACTGCTGGTGCTGATTCGTCGGGGTGCGGGGTTGCCGGCGCGGGTTCGGGGGCGGGGGCCGCCGTGGTGCGGGTCGAGGCGCGGGCGGCCTGGCGACGGGCAGTGCGTACGGCGCGATAGCGGGTGACGGTGCCCAGGGTGAAGATCGTCAGGACGAGCAGCACCATCAGCTGGCCGATGAACAGGCCCCAGAACAGGCCGTATCCGGAGAGCTGGTTTCTGGGGGCGTCGGGCCAGGCGGCGGCCAGGTCGTGTGGGGCGGCCGCGAGATGGCGCAGGGCGATCGGGGTGCCGGTGTAGGAGACGCCCTGTGGCCAGGCGCCGTGGGCCAGGAGGCCGGCCAGGCCGGTCGCCGTCCACACCAGCACGGTCAGGCCGAGCAGGAAGAGCAGCAGACCGATGAGGAGGGCGTCGGGGATGCCGCGTTCGCGGCCGCGGGCGGATCTGTCGTCGCGGTCGTCCCGGCTGCCGTATCTGCCGCTTCTGTCGTAGCTGTTGCGGCCTCGGTCCGGCTCGTATCCGCGTGTCACGCCACCGTCTCGCTCGACTCGTCGCTCCATTGTCCGTCGCGCAACTGACGCTCCATCGCCATGGCTTCGGCGCGCGCCTCGGCCTCGGCGTCGGCCGCGGCTTCGAGGGCGCGGGCCTCGTCCGTCGGCATGGCGGAGGCCTCGGTCATCGCCCGGTCGGTGTAGACCAGCGGGCGTTCGGCCTCGGTGATGAGGTGTTTGACGACTTGGACGTTGCCGTTGACGTCCCAGACCGCGATGCCGGGGGTGAGGGTCGGGATGATCTCGACCGCCCAGCGGGGCAGGCCGAGGACCTGGCCGGTGGCGCGTGCCTCGTCGGCCTTCTGGGCGTAGATGGTGCGGGTCGAGGCCATCTTGAGGATCGCCGCGGCCTCCTTGGCGGCCGCGCCGTCGACCACATCGCTGAGGTGGTGGACGACGGCCACGAACGACAGGCCGAGCCGGCGGCCGAACTTGAGCAGACGCTGGAAGAGCTGGGCAACGAAGGGGGAGTTGATGATGTGCCAGGCCTCCTCGACCAGGAAGATGCGTTTCTTCCGGTCGGGACGGATCCAGGTGTGCTCCAGCCAGACGCCGACGATGGCCATCAGGATCGGCATGGCGATGGAGTTGCGGTCGATGTGTGAGAGGTCGAAGACGATCAGGGGCGCGTCGAGGTCGATGCCCGCGGTCGTCGGGCCGTCGAACATACCGCGCAGGTCGCCGTCGACCAGCCGGTCCAGCACCAGCGCCACGTCCAGGCCCCAGGCCCGTACATCGTCTATGTCGACGTTCATGGCCTCGGCGGATTCCGCCTGCGGGTGGCGCAGTTGCTCGACGATGTCGGTGAGGACGGGCTGGCGGCGGGAGAGGGGCCTGGTGCCGCGGTCGCCCTCTGCGGCGTCGGCGCCATCGGTGTCGTCGGTCTCGTCGGTGGGGGTGAAATCGCTGAGGACGGCGGCGTGCGCGACCTTGAGGGCGAAGCCGGAGCGTTCGTCCAGGCCGCGTCCCATGGCGACCTCGATGATCGTACGGAGCAGGGCCAGCTGGCCGGTGGTGGTGATGGAGGGGTCGAGCGGGTTGAGGCGGATCCCGCCGTTGAGGGCGGCGGTGGGGTCCAGGCGGATGGGGGTTATGCCCAGCTCCTGGGCGATGAGGTTCCATTCGCCGACGCCGTCCTCGCCCTGGGCGTCCAGGACGACGACCTGCCGGTCGCGGAAGCGCAGTTGGCGCAGGACGTATGTCTTCTCCAGCGCGGACTTGCCGTTGCCGGATTCGCCGAGGACCAGCCAGTGGGGCGCCGGGAGCTGCTGTCCGTACAGCTGGAAGGGGTCGTAGATATAGCCCTTGCCGCTGTAGACCTCGCGGCCGATGATCACGCCGGAGTCGCCGAGCCCGGGGGCGGCCGTGGGCAGATAGACCGCCTGGGCCTGGCCGGTGGAGGTGCGTACGGGCAGCCGTGTCGTCTCCACCTTCCCGAACAGGAAGCTGGTGAATGCGTCGGTGAGGGCACCGAGCGGGTCGAACATGGCCATGACGTACGCGCCTCCCAGCGGCTTAGCGGCGGATCCCGGTCGCGAACGGCAGGGTGTTGACGAACGCCCGGTGGTGCTCGCGGTCGCACCATTCCAGCTTGAGGTAGGACTTGCCGGCGGAGGCGCGGATGGTGCGCTTGTCGCGGGCGAGGGCCTCGGGGGAGCGGGAGGAGACGGTGATGTAGCCGACGAGGTTGACGCCGGCGGCGCCGGAGGCCAGGTCCTCGCCGCGCTGGTCGACGCGGCCGTGGTGGGCGACGTCGCGCGGGTCGACGACGCGGTTCATCTTGGCGGCGCGGCTGGCCTCGGCATCGTCGTTCGTCTTCTCCGTCAGCATCCGCTCGATGGCGATCTCGGTGGGCTCCAGGTCCATGCAGACGGCGACCGTGCGGATCACGTCCGGGGTGTGCACCAGGAGCGGCGCGAGGAAGTTGACGCCCACCGGGGTCAGCGGCCACTCCTTGACCCAGGCGGTGGAATGGCACCAGGGCGCGCGGGTGGTCGACTCGCGGGTCTTGGCCTGGAGATAGGTGGGCTCGGTGGCGTCGAGTTCGGCCGGCCAGGCGTTGCGCTTGCTCATGGCCTGGATGTGGTCGATGGGGTGGTCCGGGTCGTACATGGAGTGCACGAGGGAGGCGAGGCGGCCCTGGCCGAGGGGCTGGCGGACGCGGATGTCGGCCTCCGCCAGGCGGGCGCAGATATCGGTCAGCTCGCGGGCCATGACGACGGCGAGACCGGCGTCGCGGTCCAGCTTCCGGCCGAGGAGGCCGCTGCCGTGGGTGCGGGCGGCGCGCGCCATGGTCTGCGCCTCGACGGCCAGTTCGCGGGTGTAGTGCATGCAGGCGACGAGGTAGGCGCGGTGCTGTTCGGAGGAGGTGGAGACCATCGACTGGAGCTGGTCGTAGGAATCCTGGAGCCAGCGCGGGGAGCTGCGGTCGCCGCGCTGGGCGACGTCCTTGGCGTGGGCGTCGGGGTCGGCCGGGAGCGTGCGGGCCAGCATCTGGAGGCGGGTGACGAAGCCGTCCCCGTTGGCGACGTGCTTGAGGAGCGTTCCGAAGCGGTCGACCAGTGCCTCCTGGTCCTCGCTGTCGCGGAGGCCGACGCCCGGTCCCTCGATCTCGATGGCGGCGGTCACGGTCCGGCGGTCGGCGTGCAGCAGGACGGCGATCTCGTCCGGGCCGAAGGGGGCGGACAGCCAGTTGATCCGGCCGATGCCGGGCGGCGGGCCGATCTCGATCTCCCGGCCGTCGAGCCGGGTGCCGGCCTCGGCGGCGGCGGAGCGGTAGACGGCGCCGCTGCGGACCGTACGGCGATAGCTGCGGTTGATCTCGAACCACTTGTAGAACGTGCGGCCCCGGTACGGGACGTAGACGACGGCGAGGCCGAGCAGCGGGAAGCCGGTGAGGGTGACGATGCGGAGGGGCAGGATGGGCACCAGGAGGCCGCACATCATGCCGAGGAACGCGCCCGCGATGATCAGGGCGATCTCGCCGGTTTCGCGGTTCTTGCCGACGATGGCGTTGGGGCGGGCGCGGCCGATCAGATAGGTGCGCCGGGGCGCGATCGGGTGGGAGTGCGTACTCAACGCCCGTCACCTCCTGCTGTCTTGCCGGTGCGGGCGTTGCCGCTGGGGCCGGGCTTGGGGTTCGTACGGGGGGCGGGGGCGGCGGAGCGGGCGCCGCCGCCGGAGCGGGTGCTGTGCGCGGCGACGCCGCCGGCCACGGCGTCGGCCGGGCGGGACTGGCCGCCGCTGCTCTGGCCGCCCCCGCCTCCGCCGTCGTCGGAGCGGCGGGCGCTGTGGGTCTTGATGCCCTGGGAGACCAGGGCGGCGGGGGAGCTGATGACGGCGGCCGCCTTGCTCTCGGCGCCCTGCATGATGCGGTTGTTGCGGGAGTTGGCGATCTCGTCGCCGAAGCCGGGGACGAAGCGGTAGATCATGGCGCTGGCGAAGATGGCGAGCAGGATGATGGCGAGGCCGGAGACGACGGCGGAGAAGGCGTTGGGGCCCTTGTCGGAGGAGAGCGCGCCGGCGATGCCGAGCACTATCACGATGACCGGTTTGACCATGATCACGGCGATCATGACGCCTGCCCAGCGGCGTACGTGCGTCCACATGTTCTTGTCGACCAGACCGGCGTAGACGACGGTGCCGAGGAGGGCGCCGACGTACAGCAGGGCGGCTCGGACCACGAGCTCCAGCCACAGGATGCCGGCGGCGAGCACGGACACCAGCGAGACGACGATCAGCATGATCGGGCCGCCGCCGATGTCCGTCCCCTTGGTGAGCGCCTGGGAGAACGCGCCGAAGAACGTGTCGGTCTGGGCGCCGGTGCCCTTCGCGATGATCTCGGTGACGGCGTCGGTGGCCGAGACGACGGTATAGAGGATGAGAGGGGTGAAGGCCGAGGCGAGGACGGTCAGCCAGAGGAACCCGATCGCCTCGCTGATCGCCTCCGTCAGCCGCACCCCGCGCACGGCGCGCTTGGCGACGGCGAGCAGCCACAGGACGAGCGTCAGGACGGTGGAGGCGGCGAAGACGACGGCGTACTGGCGCAGGAAGGCGGCGTTGGTGAAGTCGACCTGGGAGGTGGCTTTTACGGCGTCGGAGAGCTTGGTGACGATCCAGGAGGCGGCTTTGGCGCAGCCTTGGGCGAGGGAGGAGAGGGGGTCCAGGGGGTTGTTGTCGAGGGGGTTGGTGGAGGGGAGTTTGGGGGTGGTGGAGCCGGTTTTGTCGCCGGATTGGCAGTAGTCCTTGGCGGGGCCGACGATGAGGTCGCACTTGTCCTTGGGGGACGGATTGGGGCTTGGCGCGGCCAGGACCCGCGTGGCCATCATGAAGGTCGTGGTCTGCACGCCGACGAGCATGGACGCGATCGAGAGGGCGCGCCTCCGCTGGTTACCGCGCATATGTGAACCCTCCGTACTGCTCAACAGCCTTGGCGATTTCGTCCGCGCCGGAAGTTTTGTTGTCACCATTTACTGGGGCGGGGCCGTCCTTCTGGGAGAAGCCCTCGACCTTCCAGTCGCCAGCTGCCCACTTGAGCTGGAGGCGCATGGTGAACCAGTCGGTGGTCACGGGAGTGGTTGACTTCGTTCCGGCTGTGCCGAAGAGCCCTGTGCACCACACCTCGAGGTTTGCCGTGTCGCCCTTGAGTTGTACGAGCTTGGTCCCGACAGGGACGGTGCGCGAGACGTAGGTCATGCCCTGAGCCGCATTGCCGTTCGCGTCGAGACCGAGCCTCTTCAGGAAATCGGGCGAGTACGCGGCGTCGAGCTTCGTCTGCATCTCGTCGACCTTGTCCGGCGCGAAGGCCCTCCGGACGATGGAGTGGCGCACGTCGGGCTTGAGGATGTCGGCGGAAACCAGCGCCACCGCATAATTCGCCGCCGCCGACTGCGCCCCCTGTTCCGACTTGGCGAAGCCCGAGGCGATGGTGCCGTTCTTGCCGGTGACCGGCTTGGTGCCGGTGGGGGTGGTGGGCTGGGTGTGGGGGGAGGCGGGGGAGTCGGAGGAGCCTGAGGGGGTGGTGTCGGTGCGGTTGGCGAAGGCGATGGCTGCGATGAGGAGCACGACGATGCCTACGGCCGTGACGAGGTTGCGGCTGGAGACGCCGGCTCGGGGGCGTCGGCCCGAGCCGTAGCCGTCGCCTCCGCTGTCGGGAAGTCTGGTGCGGGTCTGCCCCGTCTCGGGGCCGCGGTTGTCCCCGTAGCCACCGTCATCGCTGAGACTCATCGCGTCTGTGCCCCCTCTGCCGCCGTCGCCGTCGTGGTGCCGCCCTCATATGACCGTAGCCGCGTGGGCGGCGGCACGGGCGAAGTGATACGAGTACATCTCACGGTGACGGTTCCTCAGGTGCTGGTCGGCAGAGACGAATGGGGCGCTTTAGGGTGATTGCGCCCCTCGTCGTCTCCCTGCCTGCCGTGGTCTTCTTCTCTCCGGAAGCACCTGTCCCCGCGTAGCGCCCCGCCCAATCGGCCCGCTGGTGGCAGGGGTGGCGCAGGAGCGGGCGGCAGGGTGCCGGGCCCGGGTGAGTGGGCGTCAACATGGGGCCTCGGCAGGGGAAGTGGGGCCAGTGGGGGCAAAAGGGGGCACGGGGCGGCGGAGAGGTCGCGGACGGGGGCGCACGGGGGCACCGGGACGGGTGCCTGCCCGGCAGGTGTGTGCCCGGGCAGGGGGCAGCGAGGGCGGCAAGGGTGGCGAGCCGATCCGGTGGCTACGGGCGGGCCGTTGGCCGTGGAGGCTACAGGGCCTCGTGGCCCGTCAGACCGCCATGCCGTAGACGATCGTGAAGAGCGTCCCCAGCGACCCGATGATGAAGACGCCGGTCAGACCGGCCACGGTCAGGCCCTTGCCCTGTTCGGCGCTGAAGGTGTCGCGCAGCGCGGTGGCGCCGATGCGCTGCTTGGCCGCGCCCCAGATCGCGATGCCCAGGCACAGCAGGATCGCGACCGCCATGATCACTTCGACCATCACACGGGCTTCGCTGCCCAGGCTCCCGAACGGCCCCCAGTCCGGGGCGATTCCGCCGATGATGGTGCTGATGTCGCCCTTTTGGCCCGCCAGAACCATGTGTGACATGTGTGCCATGTGTGAACTCACCGCCCTTTATGGGTAGTTGGTTGACCGCCTCGGACGATGCGGTCGGTCTCTATCTTGGCCGACGAAGGCGCGCCGTCAGAAGTCGACTTGGCGGCTTTCTGTGGTGGATGTCGAGACGGATCCCGTGGGGGTGGTGTGCGTGGGCGCTCACACCGTCCACTGAACCCATTAGTCTCACTGTGTGTATCACGGCCGATAACCCCGAGCAATGATCGACGGGGAGGGGCCGGGGGCGCGGCCGCCTCGTTCGTGCCGGGCCGCGGCCGTTGTCTCAGAGGCCGGCGAAGTGGTCGAACTCCCCGGCCTTCACGCCGAGGACGAAGGCGTCCCACTTGGTGCGCGTGGTGGTGACGATGTTCTCGGGGTCGGTGTTGGTGCGCAGGTGCACATTGCCGTCGTCCGCGAAGGCGACCTCGATGTACTCCGGGGCGTCGGGGTCGTCGGTTGCCTTCTGCCAGGTGAGGGACATGGGCGTTCCTTAAAAGGCGTTGTCGGGAAAAGGCGTTGTCGGGAAGAGGCGTTGCCGGGGCGGGTTGTGAGGGGTGAGGGGGTTTTCGGGGCCGGTTGCGCCCGCGCCCGGTCGTCCAGGGGCGGCGCGGGGACGGGGCGCTCGACGTACACCGTGCTCGGCTCCGCCGCCGAGGGGCGAGGACCATGAAGGGTGTACCCACCATGGCATCAGGATAGGTCGCGGCCGGGCCCTATTTCGGTGCGTGGGACACGGCGAAGATCATGACGAGGGCCACCAGGTGGATCGCGAACAGGAAGTAGGCGACGCGCCACCACAGGTGCCGGTTCATCTGCTTCTCGTTGCTGCTGTCCATGGGCCGTCCTGTCTCGGGGGCGTCCCTTGGGGCCGTCCTGTCGCGGAGTGTCCCGTTCAGTGTCGCTTATGCCGGATGGATCACGGAGGCGGGGATCGGGGGGACGGGTGCTGTGTGCGCCCCTGTGCCGCGCGGCCCGGGGGCGGCACCATGGCCGTAATTCGTGCGCAGGTACGGAAACGTGCGGTGAACCCGGCCCGGATGGGGGAGTGTTGAGGGGTGCGGAAATATTGGGTGGCCGGTGGGGTCGGGGTGGGGCTGGTGCTCTGCCTGCTGGGACTGCTGGTGGTGGGGACGTATTCGGCGGCGGCCGGGCTGATGGGGGCCGGCGGGCGGGCCCTGGGGCTGGCCAAGGGGGCCGTGCCGGCCGCGTATCAGTCGTTGGTGCAGAAGTGGGGGGCGCTCTGTCCGGCGCTCAGCCCGGCGTTGCTGGCGGCGCAGCTGTACCAGGAGAGCGGGTGGAACCCGAAGGCGCAGAGTCCGGCCGCCGCACAGGGCATGGCGCAGTTCATTCCGGGGACGTGGGCGACCCATGGGGTGGACGGGAACGGGGACGGCAAGCGGGATGTATGGGATCCGGAGGATGCCATTCCGTCGGCCGCCTCGTACGACTGTGACCTGGCGAAGTATGTGAAGGGCACGCCGGGGGACGCCACGCGCAACATGCTCGCCGCCTACAACGCGGGCGCGTACGCGGTGATTCAGTACAACGGTGTCCCGCCGTACCGCGAGACGCAGAACTATGTGAAGACGATTACGACGCTGGCGAAGAGCTTCGAGGCGCCGACCGGGCCGGTGGCGTCGTCGCAGCAGGCCGCGGCCGCCATCTACTTCGCCCAGAAGAGGCTGGGGACGAAGTACCTGTGGGGCGGGGACGGGACGGCGGATCAGGGCGGGCGGTTCGACTGTTCCGGGCTGACCAAGGCCGCGTACCACTCCGTGGGGATCGAGCTGCCGCGGGTGGCCAACGACCAGTGGAATGCCGGACCGCATCCGAGCAGGGATCAACTGCTGCCGGGGGACCTGGTGTTCTTCGCGTACGACCTGAAGGATCCGCGGACGATTCACCACGTGGGGATCTATGTGGGCGGCGGGTACATGATCAATGCGCCGTACACCGGGGCGGTGATCCGGTTCGACAAGATCGATACGCCGGACTACATCGGGGCGACCCGCGTCACCTCCGATGGCGCGAAAGCGCTGCCGAGTTCGGGCACTGCCTGACCATGGTGCACAGCGGGCCCGGGAGCGGCGCGCGGCGCGCCGCCGGCCGGGCCCGGGGACCGCGCCCTGAACTGCGGTGATGAGTCAAGCTTCGATAACGTCCTGGTGATCATCCGGTACCGGGTGGAACGCCGGAGGGGGGCGCCGCGTTCCCCTTGCGTGGGGACGTATGGACGTATCCGGGCCGGCGGACGGCACCGCACCGGCAGCGGGGCACGGCACACGCTCGACGAACACGGGGGCCGGCAGCACACACAGGCGCTCGCGGGCGCGCGAAAGGTAAGGGGTCGCGGCAGATGGCTGGACTCGCACTGGAGGGGCCGAACCCCGATGTCGACGTGCTCGACGGCATCAACGGCCTCGCGAAGGACGCCCCCCACTGGGTCAACAAAGCCATGGAGTACGTCGGCGAGTACGGCATCATCGCCGGGCTCGCCGTGCTGTGTCTGATCGCGTGGTGGGGCGCCCGGCGCAGGTCCGATGCGCCCGTCGCCATCGCCGGTCTGGTCTGGGCGCCGCTGGCCGCCGGGATCGCGCTGCTGGCCAACATCCCCATCCGGGCCTTCGTCGAGCGGCCGCGGCCGTTCAAGGACCATGCCGGGCTGGACGTGCTGATCCAGGGCAAGAGCGACTACTCGTTCGTCAGCGACCATGCGACGTTGACGATGGCGGTGGGCGTCGGCCTGTTCATCGCCAGCCGGAAGTACGGGCTCATCGGGATCGCGCTGGCGCTGGCGGAGGGCTTCTGCCGGGTGTACATGGGTGTGCACTACCCGACCGATGTGGTGGGCGGGTTCGCGCTGGGCACGGCCGTGGCGCTGCTGCTCGCACCGCTCGCCCAGGCGCTGCTGGTACCGCTGATGACGGCGGTCGGGCGGTCGCCGGTCGGCGGGATCGCCTGGCTGGTACGGGCGCCGGGCGGCCCGGTCGCGCAGGCCGGTGCGCGGCGGGATGCGCGTACGGGGTACGACGGCGAGGGCGCCGAGGGCGGGCGGCGGGCCGCCGGGGCTCCGGGGGGCCAGGACGACGACCGGACACCGGGGCGGCAGCGGGGCCGCGCCCGCGACAAGGACCTGGCGGCCTGACGGGCGCGCCGACGACGGCCTGACGGGCCGTGACGGCCCACCGGCCCCCAGCACGGCAATTCGGCCCGGCTCCTCCATCAGGAGCCGGGCCGATGCACGTCAGGAGCCGGTCCGTTGCCGTCTCCGTGTCCGTCAGGGCGCCTGCGGGAACGCGGAACGCCCCCTCAGAGCGCCCGCAGGAACGTTCCTCTCAAAGCGCCTGCGGGAAGGTGCTGAACAGCCGCTGCGGGTCGTAGGTGTGCTTGACCTGCGCGAGGCGGTCGGCCGCGGGCCCGTAGTAGGCGGACTTCCAGTCGGTGAGCGCCGGGTCGGTGTAGTTCTGATAGGCGGCGCCGGAGGAATGGCGGCGCATGGCGGAGTGGAAGGAATTCAGCCAGGCGACACGGGAGGACGACGAGCCGTTGGCCGGCCAGGACGTCAAGTACTGGGCGAGGAAGCGCGATCCGCGGTGGACGAACGCGGTGTCGGTGCGGCCGACGCGGTTGACCGCGCCGCCCAGCGCCGTCAGGGCGACGTTTCCGGCCACGCCCTTGCGGCCGCCGCTCTCTATCTGGGACATCAGGGTCTGGATACCGGCCGCGGACAGCGAACGGTCGAAGAAGTGCGAGCGGGCGGCATAGGTCTCGCGGCCCAGCTGGCCGGCGCCGGTCTGACCGGGCAGCGAACCGGGGGTGTGGCACTGCGCGGACGACTTGGACGAGCAGCCGGCGTACGCCTCCATCGCGTCCAGGTAGCCGATGGGCGTGATGTGGACGGTGGAGGCGGGGCCGGGGCCGCCGGGCTGGTCGGCGAGCTTGTCGACGGCGTTGTGCAGATCGCCCTTCGTCCCGAGGGAGAAGACGGCGACGGAGACGCCCGGGGTGCCGCCGGGCCGGGCGTCGAGATGGCAGGACGACCAGATCTCGTCGGCCTGCACCGGGCCCCAGTTCTGCCAGGAGGCCAGCACCTTCGCCGCCTTGGACCACGGCCAGGTCATATACGCCATGACGGCGCGCGGTGCGGGATGCGTACGGAAGCGCAGTTCGGTGACCACGCCGAAGTTGCCGTTGCCCGCGCCGCGCAGCGCCCAGAAGAGGTCGGAATGCTGGGACTTGTCGCAGTCGACGGTCTTGCCGTCGGCCGTGACGAGGGTGGCGCCCACGAGGCTGTCGCAGGTCAGGCCGTATGCGCGGGAGACCACGCCATGGCCGCCGCCGAGGGTGAGGCCGGATATGCCGACGGTGGGGCACGAGCCGCCGGGTATCGTCACGCCGCGTGCGGCCAGGCCCTGGTAGACGTCGATGAGCTTGGCGCCGGCGCCGATGCGGGTGACGCCGCCGGAGGGGGCGCCGACCTTCGAGAGGGCGGAGACGTCGACGATCAGCCGGCCGTTGCCGCTGGACCAGCCGGCGTAGGAGTGGCCGCCGCTGCGGATGGCGACCGGGGTGTCGTAACGCCGGGCGAAGGCCAGGCATTCGGCGATATCGGCCGGGTGCTGGACGTAGGCGATGGCCGACGGCTTGAGGTCGTCGTAGCGGGTGTTGTAGAGGCGGCGGGCCTTGGCGTACGCGGCGTCCGAGGCCCGTATCAGCTTGCCGTCGAGGCTTTTGCCGAGGGCCGTCCAGGAGGACGCGGTGGCCCGGCTGTCGACGGCGCCCGCACCGGCGGCCGAGGCGGTCCGGGCCCCGTCGGCGCCGACCGCGCCCGTGCTGGCCGACGCCGCGCCCGTTTTGGTGTCGCATCCGGTGGCCCAGGCGACCGACGTCGCCGCCAGGGTGCCGCCCGCCTGTAGGAGTGTGCGCCGGTTCACTGGGATGTCCCCCTCGATTCGTACGGTCCGGCCCCGCCCGTCGGCTGCCGGCCGGTGGTCGGTGACGGGGCGCGCAGGAAGGGGAAGCGGGCATCGGGCGGCGGGCGCATGGCCGGGGCGCCCGGCCGGTGCGGAGATCCGAAGGACACGGCCGGTGTGGACCGTCATGTCCGGAAACGACGCATACCCTTCGGCCTTCGACGTCTGACGACATCCGCTGTGACCGTAAAGTCCGCTACCGCTCGCTGCTCTTGCTTCCCTCTTACCCAGATGCCGTACAGGCGTGGGGGGTTCCCGGTGAGGACGGGCTCATTCCGGGGAGCGTTTCGCGTCACTCTCGGACGTCGTCCGATGCCGCTCCGCATCCGTACGCGCCTGGGAGCGGGCGCGGCGGGCCGGCCCCCGCCAGCCGCAGTCGCAGCGGGCGTGAGCGAAGGAACCACGCTCGGTGGTGGAGGTCGTGTGCGGAGCTCGGTCGGGCACCCGGCCACGCTACGCGCCCGGAGGGGGTCTGCGTGACGAGCCCCCGGTATTGGTCGTTGAACGGAGCGGTCGGCACAGGCCGTCCCGAACGCAGCGGCCGAGGGGGCTCGTACGCGATGGTGGTGCAGGACAGGCGAGGCGGTGCGGTCACCCTGGCCGTGGCGTGCGGGACGGGTCTGGCCGTGGGGCTGCTGGCGACGGGCTGTTCCCCCGACGGCGCCGCCGCCGAGGACCAGGCGCCGCCCGGCCGGGGTGCCGCCGTCTCCGAGGTCCAGCGCAGCGCCGATGCCCTGGTGCGGGCCGGCACCGCCCGGGTCCGTACGGCGATGGAGACGGCCAGCGGCGGCACCCGCGTCGCCATCCGCGGCACCGGGATCTACGACTTCCGTACGGCCGGCGGACGGCTGCGCGTCGTCCTGCCCGATCCGGCGGGCAAGCCCCGCGAGGGCCATCAGCCGATCACCGAGATCCTGGCGCCCGGCGCGCTGTACATGAAGAACCGCGGGGCCGGGGTGCCGGCCGACAAATGGGTACGGGTGGCCACCGCCTCGCTCGACGACGGGAACCTGGTCACCGGCGGCGTGACCGATCCGCTGACCGCCGCCGAACTCCTGCGGGGCGCACGGAAGGTGACCTACCGCGGGGCGGGGCGGCTCGGCGGGGCCAGGGTGCGGCACTACCGCGGCACGACGGACATCAGGACGGCCGCGCGGGCGGCCTCGCCGCGCAGCAGGCCGGCGCTGGTCGCGGCGGAGAAAGGGTTCACCACCGATATGGTGCCGTTCGATGCGTATCTGGACGACGCCGGGCGGGTGCGCAAGGTGCGCGAGCGGTTCCAGTTCGCCAACGGTGCGCCGCAGGGGGCGTTGGTGACCTCCACCACGGAGCTGTCGGGCTTCGGGGTGAAGGCGAGGAGGGTGGCGCTGCCGGAGCGGAGCGCGATCTACGCCGGGCGGATCGCTTCTGCTACGCCGTAGAGCGGCCGGGCCGGGGTGTCCGCCCGGGGCGCCTGCCGGGTGGCGGAAATGGTCCATCCGTGCCATGCGCGGAGCGTGCGGCCGTCCCTACGCTGGGCGGTAACCACCACAGGCGTGGCACGGCGCTCGGAGGAGGAGGTGTTGTGCGTGGCCCCGCACCGCCATCCGACGGTTCAGGATCCCGTGGCCCTCGTCGAGATCGACCTCACCGCAGAGCTGATGATCGCGGCCGCGGCCGCCCCGGAGGAGCGGCTCAGCCCGGACCGTATCGACGAGGTGCTGGACGTGGAAGGGGGCGACGACGGGGCGGACGGCGACGACGGCGCGCCCCTGGCCCCGCCGTGCGCGGGGCCGGCCGGACGCGGCCCGTGCCTGGCCTAGGGCCCCTCGGAGAAACCCTAGGTGCGCAGCATGCGCTCGATGGCCTTGGTGGCTTCCTGGACCTTGGCGTCGATGGCCTCGGGGCCCTGGACGGCCGCGTCGGCGACGCAGTGGCGCAGATGCTCCTCCAGGAGCTGGAGGCCGAAGGACTGGAGGCCCTTGGTGCTGGCCGAGACCTGGGTGAGTATGTCGATGCAGTAGACGTCCTCTTCGAGCATCCGCTGGAGGCCGCGGATCTGGCCCTCGATGCGGCGCAGTCGCTTGATGTGGGCGTCCTTTTGCTTGGCGTAGCCGTGGACGCCCGGGGCGGACGGAGTGGAATCGGTCACCGTGCCGGGGGCGGTTTTCGGCTGCGCGGTGTGGTCGGCCGCGGCGGCTGCGGCGGTGCCGTTGGTGTCGGCGTCCGTGGTCGTCATGGCCGTCTCCCGTGGTATCTAGGCGATATCTGGCGCATCCGGCGATATCGAGGCGGTCCGTTATGCGCCATTCGCGACGAGTGCGAGGTCGCGGTGGCTCATACGGGCTATCCATATACCCCTGGTGGGTATATTGTACCGAATTTTGCGGGCACCGAAGGTACCCCGTGCAGAGCATGCTGTCCGATGGGCGACACTGAAGGAATGCCGGTTAGCAGTGGCTGGATGATGCGCCTAGCATCAACCCGACCGAATCCGATGCACCCCGAGGATTTCACGTGCGATTTCGTCTGACCCCCAGGGAGACGAGCTTCTACGACATGTTCGCCGCATCCGCGGACAACATCGTTACGGGCTCCAAGCTCCTGATGGAACTGCTCGGGGCGGACGCCTCCGCGCGGACCGAGATCTCCGAACGGATGCGGGCGGCCGAGCACGCGGGAGACGACGCGACGCACGCGATCTTCCATCAGCTGAACTCGTCCTTCATCACGCCGTTCGACCGCGAGGACATCTACAACCTCGCCTCGTCGCTCGACGACATCATGGACTTCATGGAGGAGGCCGTCGATCTTGTCGTTCTGTACAAGGTCGAGGAGCTCCCCAAGGGCATCGAGCAGCAGATCGAGGTGCTGGCGCGGGCGGCCGAGCTGACCGCCGAGGCGATGCCGAATCTGCGCACGATGTCGAACCTCACCGAGTACTGGATCGAGGTCAACCGCCTGGAGAACCAGGCCGACCAGATCCACCGCAAGCTGCTCGCGCACCTCTTCAACGGCAAGTACGACGCCATCGAGGTCCTCAAGCTCAAGCAGATCGTGGACATCCTGGAAGAGGCGGCGGACGCCTTCGAGCATGTCGCCAACACCGTCGAGACCATCGCGGTAAAGGAATCCTGAGCCCCGGCCATGGATACCTTTGCGCTTGTCGTGACCATTGCGGTCGCGCTCGGTTTCACCTACACCAACGGCTTCCACGACTCGGCCAACGCGATCGCGACGTCGGTCTCGACGCGGGCGCTGACCCCGCGGGCGGCGCTCGCGATGGCCGCCGTGATGAACCTCGCCGGTGCCTTCCTGGGCAGCGGGGTCGCCAAGACCGTCAGCGAAGGGCTGATCGAGACGCCCCACGGCAACCAGGGGATGGGCATCCTCTTCGCTGCGCTGCTCGGTGCGATCGTCTGGAACCTCGTCACCTGGTACTTCGGCCTGCCGTCGTCCTCGTCGCATGCGCTGTTCGGCGGCATGGTGGGCGCGGCGCTGGCCGGCGGCACCAAGGTGATCTGGTCCGGCGTGGTCGACAAGGTCGTCCTGCCGATGTTCATCTCGCCGGTCGTCGGCCTGGTGGTCGGCTATCTGGTGATGGTCGTGATCCTGTGGCTGTTCCGTAAGGCCAACCCGCACAAGGCCAAGCGCGGCTTCCGTATAGCGCAGACGGTCTCTGCGGCGGGCATGGCGCTCGGCCACGGTCTCCAGGACGCGCAGAAGACCATGGGTGTGGTGGTGATGGCCCTGGTCATCGCCGATATCGAAAGCCCCGACGACGCCATCCCGCTGTGGGTCAAGCTGGCCTGCGCGATCACCATGTCGCTCGGTACGTACGCGGGCGGCTGGCGCATCATGCGGACGCTGGGCCGGCGGATCATCGAGCTGGACCCGCCGCAGGGCTTCGCCGCGGAGACCACGTCCGCCTCGGTGATGTACGCGACGTCGTTCCTGTTCCAGGCGCCGATCTCCACCACGCACGTCATCACGGCCTCGATCATGGGCGTCGGCTCCACCAAGCGCCCCCGGGCCGTCCGGTGGGGCGTCGCCAAGAACATCGTGATGGGCTGGTTCATCACGATGCCGGCGGCGGCGGGTGTCGCGGCGCTGGCGTACTGGCTCATCCGGCTGGCGTTCGGGTAACGCCCCGGGCGCACGCCCGACGCGCACGACGAAAAGTGGGCCCGCCCCCCGGGAAGAGGGGCGGGCCCTTCGCCTTGCGGTGGCACCGCCATGCAGCACCGCAGGACGCTTGAGGGGCGTCGGCCGGGCCTGAGCGGCTCAGCCGAAGCGGCCGGAGATGTAGTCCTCCGTGGCCTGGACCGAGGGGTTGGAGAAGATCCGCTCGGTCTCGTCGATCTCGATCAGCTTGCCGGGCTTGCCGACGGCCGCGAGGTTGAAGAACGCCGTACGGTCCGAGACGCGGGCGGCCTGCTGCATGTTGTGCGTCACGATGACGATCGTGAACCGCTCCTTGAGCTCCCCGATCAGGTCCTCGATGGCGAGGGTGGAGATCGGGTCGAGGGCGGAGCAGGGCTCGTCCATCAGCAGGACCTGCGGTTCGACCGCGATGGCGCGGGCTATGCACAGCCGCTGCTGCTGGCCGCCGGAGAGGCCGGAGCCGGGCTTGTTCAGGCGGTCCTTGACCTCGTTCCAGAGGTTGGCGCCCTTGAGGGACCGCTCGACGATCTCCTTGAGCTCGGACTTCTTGTACGAGCCGTTCAGCCGCAGCCCGGCCGCGACATTGTCGAAGATCGACATGGTGGGGAACGGGTTGGGGCGCTGGAAGACCATGCCGACGGTGCGGCGCACGGCGACCGGGTCGACGCCGGAGCCGTAGAGGTTCTCGTCGTCCAGCATCACCTTGCCCTCGACGCGGCCGCCGGGGGTGACCTCGTGCATGCGGTTCAGGGTGCGCAGGAAGGTCGACTTGCCGCAGCCGGACGGGCCGATGAAGGCCGTCACGGAGCGCGGCTCGATGGTCATGGAGATGTCGTCGATGGCCTTGTGGCTGCCGTAGTAGGCGGAGAGGCCGCTGACGTCGATTCGCTTGGCCATGGGGATCACTGCTTCTTTCGTTCGCCGCGTGGTCAGCGGTGGGTCTTGGGAGCCTTCCAGCGGGCGATGCCGCGGGCCACCAGGTTGAGGATCATGACGAAGGCGATCAGGACGAGCGCCGCCGCCCAGGCCCGGTCGTAGGCCGCGTCGGAGCCGATCTGCCACTGCTGGAACACATACAGCGGCAGCGACTGCTGGGCACCGTCGAAGGGGTTGTTGTTGATCGTCTTGGCGCCCCACACCAGGAGCAGCACCGGGGCGGTCTCACCGGTGATACGGGCGATGGCCAGCATCACACCGGTCGTGATCCCGCCGAGGGAGGTGGGCAGGACGACCTTGAGGATGGTGCGCCACTTGGGGACGCCCAGGGCGAGGGACGCCTCGCGCAGCTCGTTCGGCACGAGCTTGAGCATCTCCTCGGTGGAGCGGACGACGACCGGCATCATCAGGATCGCCAGGGCCATCGAGCCGGCGAAGCCGGACGGTCCGAAGCCGAGGATCAGGATCCACACGGAGAGGATGAACAGGCCGGCCACGATGGACGGGATGCCCGTCATCACGTCGACGAAGAAGGTGACGACCTTGGCGAACCGGCCGCGGCCGTATTCGACGAGGTAGATCGCGGTGAGCAGCCCGATCGGGGCGGCGATCAGGGTCGCCAGGCCCACCTGCTCCAGGGTGCCGATGATCGCGTGGTAGATGCCGCCGCCGGGCAGCGCGTCGGGGAGCGTGCCCATCGAGTGGGACAGGAAGTAGGGGGTGAGGACCTTGATGCCGCGGGCGACGGTCTCCCAGAGCAGGGAGGCCAGCGGGACGACGGCGAGCAGGAAGGCCATCCAGACCATGCTGGTGGCCAGCCGGTCCTTGGCCTGACGGCCGCCCTCGACGGCCGCGGACAGGACATAGGTCCCCAGCACGAAGAGCGCGGCGGCGATCAGGCCCCACTGGATCTTGCTGTCCAGTCCGGCGCCCAGGCCGATACCGCAGCCCGCACCGGCCGCGACCAGCGCGATCACCGGCGGGGCCCAGCGGGGCAGCCGGGCCTGCTTGAGGGAGACGGGGAGCGGCGCACCGCCATTGGCGACCGTGGGACGGTCCGTTACGGCGGTCATGCGGCGGCTCCCGAGTACTCCTTGCGGCGGGCGATGATCAGGCGGGCCGCGCCGTTGACGAGCAGCGTGATCACGAAGAGGACGAGGCCGGAGGCGATCAGGGCGTCCTGGCCGAAGGTGTCGGCCTCGCTGAACTTGCTGGCGATGTTCTGGGCGAAGGTGCCGCCGCCCGGGTCCAGCAGGCTCTTGCTGATCAGGAAGCTGGGGGAGAGGACCGTGGCGACGGCCATGGTCTCGCCGAGCGCGCGGCCCAGGCCCAGCATGGAGGCGCTGATCACGCCGGAACGGCCGAAGGGGAGCACCGACATCCGGATGACTTCCCAGCGGGTGGCGCCGAGGGCGAGGGCGGCCTCCTCGTGCATCTTGGGGGCCTGGAGGAAGACCTCGCGGCTGACGCTGGTCACGATCGGCAGGATCATGATCGCGAGCAGGATGCCGACGGTGAACAGCGAGCGGGCGGCGCCGCCGCCGTAGCTGAAGATGCCGGTCCAGCCGAGGTAGTCGTTCAGCCAGCCGTACAGGCCGGAAAGGTGCGGGACGAGGAAGAGCGCGCCCCACAGGCCGTAGACGATGCTGGGCACCGCGGCGAGCAGGTCGATGACATAGCCGAGCGGGGAGGCCAGCCTGCGCGGGGCGTAGTGCGAGATGAACAGCGCGATGCCGACCGCGACCGGGACCGCGATGAGCATCGCGACCACGGAGCTGACGACCGTGCCGAACGCCAGCACCGCGATGCCGAACTTCGGCTCGGTGCCGACGGCGTTCCAGTCGAACGTGGTGAAGAAGTTGGCCTTGTCGCCGGTGATGGCGATCACGGACCGGTAGGTGAGGAAGGCGGCGATGGCCGCCATGATCACCAGGAGGGCGGTTCCGGAACCACGGGTGAGCCCGAGGAAGATCCGGTCACCGGGGCGGACTGCCTTGCCCGATATGACGGCGCCGGTCCGGGGCGCCGGGGGCGGAGGCGTGTCGGATATGGAGGAGGGTGAGTTCATGGTTTCTCCGGTCTGCGGAGCCGGGCGGACGGTGAGTCCAGGGCTCCTGGCGGCGGTGCACCGGACGGGCGGCGGTCGCACCGTGGGGTGCGGCCGCCGCCCGGAGGGTCAGGAGAGCGTGGCGACGGTCTTGCGGACCTTGTCGGCGATCTCGGTGGGCAGCGGGGCGTAGCCGAGCGCCTTCAGGGCGGTCTGGCCGTCCTTGCTGGAGGTGTAGGTGAGGAAGGACTTGGTGGCCGGCAGGGTGTCGGCCTTGTTGCCCTTGTCGCAGGCGATCTCGTACGTCACCAGGGTGATCGGGTAGGCACCCTCGGCCTTGGTGGTGTAGTTGAGCTTCAGCGCCAGGTCGTCGCCCTGGCCGGCCGGCTTGGCCTCGGAGATCGCGTTGGAGGCGTTGTCGACGGTGGCCTCGACCGGGGCCTTGGCGCCGGTGTTCAGCTTGACCGTGGGGATCTTGCCGGAGGTGGCGTAGGACAGCTCGAAGTACGAGATCGCGCCGCTGGTCTGCTTGACCTGCGAGGAGACGCCGGAGGAGCCGGAGGCCGCCTGGCCGCCGCTGCCCCCCCACTTCTTGGCGGGCTCGTGCTTCCAGTCACCGGGGGCGGCGCCCTTGAGGTACTTGGTGAAGTTGTCCGTGGTGCCCGAGTCGTCGGAGCGGTGGAACGCCTGGATCTTGAGGTTCGGGAGCTTGGCGCCCGGGTTGAGCTTCTTGATCGCGGCGTCGTTCCAGTTGGTGATCTTCGAGTCGAAGATCTTCGCCAGGGTGGGGGCGTCCAGGACGAGGTTGTCCACGCCGGGGACGTTGTAGCCGATCGCGATCGGGCCGCCGACCATCGGCAGGTCTATGGCCTGGCCGCCCTTGCAGAGCTTCTTCGACTTGGCGATCTCCTCCGGCTTGAGCGCCGAGTCGGAGCCCGCGAAGGCGGTCTGGCCCTGGAGGAAGGTGGTCACACCGGCGCCGGAGCCGGTCGGCTGGTAGTTGATCTCGGTGCCCTTGCACGCCCCGGCGTAGTTCTGCACCCAGACGTCCATGGCGTTCTTCTGCGCGGAGGAGCCGGAGGCGAGCAGTTTGCCCTTGCCCTCACACTTGATGTTCGCGGGCTTGGCCGCCGAGCCGCCGGCGCCGCCGGTGCCGCTGGTGTCGTCGGAGCCGCACGCGGTCAGGGCCAGGGCACCGGAGACGGCGAGAGCGCCAACGGCGAGGGCGCGAACCCGGTTCTTGCGCTGAAGCTTCACTGTCGAGAGTTCCTTCCTGGTGCGCGCCGCTTCACCGGCGTGCTGGGGAGCGTTTTCGGGGGTGTGATGGCCAGCGCTGCTTCCAGCGTGGGCCAACCGTGTCGCGCTCGCCATGGGGGTGTGAGGCGCACTCGGCACGGCCGAAAGTAGGCAGATCAGGTGAAGTGGCCGATGGGGCGGAGTGAACGCAAGGTGAACCTCGGCCATCGGCTGGGGGTGTGCCGCGCGCCCCGAGATGCGTGTCCAAAAACGTACGGCTATAGGGGTGTGGTCGACGCGGGGAGGCGGACCGGCGGCGGGGCGGACGGCGAGTCCCCGCCCCGTCGCGCGGTGTCCGGACCCGTGCCCCGGCGGCTCCATTGTGCGGTGCTCACCGGCTCGTCGGCCTGTTGAATTACCGGCAGGTATGGCAGCATCCGCGCGGGAGATGACGACGCGAATCGGTGCGGAACGACCGGAGGTGGCTGGTGGGGAGCCAGGGGGCACGGCAGGGCGTTCGGGACGTCAGGGACGGCGGGGGCCGGGGCGTCGCACGGGGCGGCCGGGTCGTGGTGGCTACGGCCGTGGTCCTGTGCGCGATGGGGCTGCTGGGGGGCACCGCGACGGCGGCCGCCGCGGATCCCCGGCCGGGGGAACGGCGCGATACGGCTGGTGGGGCGCCCGAGGCGGCGGACAACGGATCCGCCGAGGCGTCGCTCAAGCACCTCCAGGACGTACGCAAGAAGATCGACGACCTCTACCGCAAGGCGGAGCGCGCCACCGACGCCTACAACGGGGCCAAGGAGCAGGTCGATCTCCAGCAGAAGGAGATCGTGGGGCTCGCGCGGAAGATCGAGAGCACCCGCCAGAAGCTGGCCGCCCTCAAGCGCCAGGCGGGCGCACTGGCCAGCGCCCAGTACC